>CAMOXU010000163.1 GCA_946629525.1 uncultured Clostridia bacterium | reverse complement strand
CTCTCGTTCTCCGTCATATCCTTGATATAGAGACTGATCTTCTCCGCCTTCCCGTCCTTGATAACGTAAGCACTGATGTCTGAGAGATCTCCGTCAAGAAGGGATCGGATCCCCGGAACGTAAATGTAATCTCCCACCTCGAATGCCGTCGGCTCTCCCTTCAGATGGAACGGAAGCATGCCCCAGTTCATGACGTTGGAACGATATCTCTTCGTCGCATAATCCTGCGTGATGTTCGCAAGTCCGCCGATGACTCTCTGGCAGGATGCGGCCTGCTCGCGGGCAGAACCGTCGCCCGGCTTGTTCGCATACATGACCGATCCGATCTCCGTCTCGGCGGCTTTTACATTTTCCTGACCCGGGATCGTGTTGATGACGCGGAACACTTCCTGAAGGGCCGGCTCAATTGCCGTGACATCCTCGCCCTTTTCGCGTGCGATCTCAAGTGCGTCGACCACCTTCGTACGTCCGACATACTCCGGATCACGTCTGGACAGTGTAAATTCCGCCAGACCGAGCGGATTGGATCTGTAAGAGGAAGTCTCACCGGACGGGATCAGTTCGTCAGTCGTCGTGACCTCGTCGAGGATCTTCGTGCAGACCTTGAGCAGGATATTCTCTCCAAGAGGAGCTCTCTCCGGCCAGTCCTTGATGTTCGGACCGTAGAAGAGGTCACAGCTCAGATCTTCTTTTCCAAATCCCTGATATACTCTCGCCTTGTAGGAGCTGATATCAAAATCGTGCTCCGGTACATTTCCAAAGAATTCAGCGAACTCCTCGGCGCTCGTCAGGATACCGCCATTTGCCGCAGTTGCAGCGACAGAGCGGGCGTCCATAAGAGCCACGGATGACATCTGGCCGCTTCCCGGCTTCGAGCCTTCGCGGTTCGGGAAGTTCCTGGTCGTATGGCGGACCGAGAAACCGTTGTGATTCGGTGTATCACCGGCACCGAAGCAGGGGCCGCAGAATGCAGTCTTCACGACAGCGCCGGCCTTGATGAGCTCGCTCAGATATCCCTTGTCCGCGAGATCCGTGTATACCGGAAGGGAGGACGGATATACGCTCAGCGTGAATTCGCCTGCGCCGATCGATTTTCCGCGAAGGAGGTTCGCAGCCTCCACGATATTTGAATAGGTACCGCCTGCACAGCCGGCAATGATTCCCTGCTGTACCTGCAGCTTCCCGTCTTTGATCTTGTCAAGGAGCGTATACGGAGCCCTGCCCTGGGACACCTTCTCCGCAGCCTTCTCCGTCTCTCTCAGGCAGTCCTCGAGGTTTGCGTTGAACTCATCGATCTCGATGGCATTCGACGGATGGAACGGAAGCGCGATCATCGGCTTGATCGTGGAAAGATCGATATAGACGCATCCGTCATAATAGGTCACGTCCGCAGGATTGAGTTCCTTATAATCTTCTGCTCTGCCATGAGATGTGAGATAAGCCTTCGTGTCCTCATCTGTTCTCCATACAGATGTAAGGCAGGTCGTCTCTGTCGTCATGACGTCGACACCGTTCCTGTAGTCCGTTGTCATAGATGCGACGCCCGGGCCGACGAATTCCATGACCTTGTTCTTCACATAGCCGTTCTTGTATACAGCGCCGCAGATCGCGATCGCGATATCATGCGGGCCGACCCACGGAGCAGGCTTTCCTGTGAGATAGATCGCAACAACGCCCGGATATGCGGAATCCCAGGTATCCCCGAGGATCTGTTTGTCGAGCTCGCCGCCGCCTTCACCGACAGCCATCGTGCCGAGTGCGCCGTAACGGGTATGGGAGTCCGAACCGAGGATCATTTTTCCGCAGCCGGCATGCATTTCACGCATGTACTGATGGATGACAGCGACATGGGGCGGAACGAAGATCCCGCCGTACTTTTTCGCCGCAGTCAGACCAAACATATGGTCATCCTCGTTGATCGTACCGCCGACTGCATTCAGAGAGTTATGGCAGCAGGTCAGGACATAGGGCATCGGGAATTTATCCATTCCGGAAGCTCTTGCAGTCTGAATAATTCCGACGTATGTGATATCGTGGGAGGTCAGCGCGTCGAATTTGATCCGAAGCTCGTCCATCGTATCGTTCTGATTGTGCGCTTTCAGGATTCCGTAGGCAATCGTTCCCTTCTTCGCTTCCTCCGGACATACCGGCTTCCCTTTCATCTGCTCTACTTTAGCAGCTTCCGACTCAGGAATAATTTCCGTTCCGTTTACAAGGTATATTCCGCCATCATAAAGTTTGATCATTGTATCCTCCTGCCAATGAGATCTCGCTCTTTTGTTTCTCAATAATTTGTGGGGCTGTCTGCCTTTATTCACTGACCTCCTGGGGTGTCTGCCCGAAATCGCTGATCTGTGAGGTAATCTGACCAAAAGAACCCGGTATACTTCTTATGAGTCTTCCTCATGAACATTATTTCTTTCTAACACGCCTCGCTGTAGTATATCACAAATCAGTATCTTTTGAAAATACTATCATGATGATAGCGTTTCCCGATTCCCCAGGTTCCCTGATGTGTTTTACGCAAAAAGAAAAGGAAGGCTTTCGCCTTCCTTTCACACAGGGGAAGCAGGAGTCGAACCCGCA
>CAMOXU010000162.1 GCA_946629525.1 uncultured Clostridia bacterium | reverse complement strand
GGCATGGATGTGTGGATCTGCGCATCATCCTCCAGGTGTCTGTAGAATTCCTCCTGTGTGAGGGTGATGTCTTCATAGTACAGCTCATCGTTGATGTAAAACGGCATCGGCAGCACGGATATTCCCAGCGCCTCTGCACAGTTCTGCGTGATCCCGCTGTTGCTGTCAGTAAGGACCGCGACCTTTTTTCCCATACTCATTTCCCCATTGATTATTGTTGCTGCTGCTTGCATGCAGACATGGCGCAGCAGACACATGGATACAGCACTGCCGTTTACCGGCACCTGATTAGTGTATCAGAAAATGAATTCGAGCGCTACCAAGAGCGCCCGAATTGTGCCATGCAATTATAAAATAGTTCTCAATTCAGCCTTTTCATCCGACCCGGAGTACAAACTTGCGCGCCTCTCGCTCGGAGCTGACACACTCGATCTTTGCCCCGAGTCCTCTCAGCTTCTGATCGAAGTTCTCATATCCTCTCTGGATATAGATGATATCGTCGATCATGGTGATGCCTTCCGCCGCAAGTCCCGCGATCACAAGTGCCGCACCTGCTCTCAGGTCAGGAGCGCTTACGCGGGCTCCGGTGAGCTTCTCCACTCCGGAGATCACTGCCGTATTGCCTTCCACCTTGGAGACTGCGCCCATTCGCGCCAGCTCATCGAGATACTTGAACCGGTTCTCGAAGATGCTCTCTGTCACGATGCTCGTTCCCTCGGCCATGGACAGCGCGACTCCGATCTGGGGCTGCATGTCCGTCGGATAGCCGGGATAAGGCAGCGTCTTTACATTTGCGCAGGACAGTCTGGCAGGAGCTTTCACACGCACCGCCGTATCGTATTCCTCGATGTCGCAGCCGATCTCAAGCAGCTTGGAGATCGTAGCCTCGAGATGCTTGGGGATGACATTCTTGACAAGTACGTCACCGCCGGTACATGCCGCCGCGAACATATAGGTGCCCGCTTCGATCTGGTCCGGAATGATGGAGTACTCCGTCGCGTGCAGTCTCTCCACACCGACGATACGGATCACGTCCGTACCTGCACCCTTGATATTGGCGCCCATGCTGTTCAGGAAGTTTGCCACGTCGACGACGTGGGGCTCCTTGGCACAGTTCTCTATGACGGTTCTTCCCTCTGCCATGGAGGCAGCCATCATGATATTGATCGTAGCGCCTACCGACACCGTATCCAGGAAGATATGGCGTCCCTTCAGTATCTGTGCGTCCGCGCAGATGCTTCCGTTCTGGATCGTAACTTTTGCGCCCAGCGCCTTGAAGCCCTTCAGATGCAGGTCGATCGGTCTGGAACCGATATTGCATCCGCCGGGAAGCGGAACCTCCGCTTTCTTGTATTTGCCAAGCAGTGCGCCGAGAAGATAGTAGCTTGCGCGGATCTTTTTGATGTATTCATACTCGATATTCACATCGCCGATGTCTGCTCCGCACAGTACAACGCTGTGTCTGTCTCTGCGGTCGACCTTCACGCCGATCTGGATCATAGCTTCAAGCATGACGTTGACGTCCCGAACGTCCGGAAGATTCTCGATCAGAACCTCCTCATCCGTCATGATCGCCGCGGCAAGAATACCGAGCGCGGCATTCTTCGCGCCGCCGATCTCTACTTCACCGTTCAGCGCAGTGCCGCCTCTGATTATATATTGTTCCATACTTTTTCCTCTTCAGTTACTAATTATTCCGCCGTCCGGATAATCCCTTAATTCACCGGTCAGCGTCTCCCCCTGTAACCGCCCTGCCATATTTCCAAACGGATGCAGAAGCGGAAAATCTCTGCTCACACTTCCCTTAAAGCGTAAGCAAAAAGACAAGCTGAAGATGCTCGTCGCACACATTATAACTGTATTTAATCAATCTGTAAACATTTTTTAAAAACAGCCTGTCCGAAAGGCCTGACAGAAGGCTCGATAACATCTGTTATAAAAGCCTGATGAAGAAAGACGAAAATGCAAATATCTGTTATAATCTGTCCTGTACAGCCGCCATCTTTCATTTTTCGGAAGCCAGCCTCGCTCCGGGAAGGAGAAGCATCCTATGGATAGACGAAGACGCAGTTATGAACCGGGCCCTCTTTTTGTTGTCGGCCTTGTATTCCTGCTGTTTGGCATATCCGCTCTTCTGGTCGCCCTGCCGGTCCTTCTGCATGTTAAGAACGCAGACCCTGACGTCCGCTTCCTGCCATTCATTTTCCTGGGACTGGGCATTATATTCCTCATTGTCGGCATAACGTGCATGACGGTTCTCTGCCGCCGCCGCTCCCGGAATGAACAGCTTGTTAAAAACGGCTTCTACGTCACTGCCAGAGTGCGTGATATCTATCCCAACGAAAACGTCCGGATCAACGGAAGGTCTCCTTTTGTCCTTGAATGCCATTACAAGGATCCGACGACCGGAACCGTGCACGTCTTCAAGAGCGAAAACATCATGTTCTATCCGATCGATGCGAAGGATACCGACATCCGTGTCTACGTGGATCCGCAGAACCCGGACCGCTATTATGTAGACACGAGTAATCTGACCGACAGCGTCATAATCCACTGATATCCTGAACAAGTGCCTGACACTCGTGCAAGATCATTTTGCACGAGTGTCAGGCACTTGTTCAACATTCGTTCTTTTTCAGACGCCTGTGATCTTCCCGATTGCAGCCGCGCTGTCTGCAAGATATGTCGCGCCATGCTCTTTCAGTTCTTCC
>CAMOXU010000161.1 GCA_946629525.1 uncultured Clostridia bacterium | reverse complement strand
TGAAAACTATAGGCTTTTATATAGTCTCACTGGTTGGGAAAGTTATATTTAATATACGACTTATTTTGCCGGTTGACCAGTACGGATGCGGATCCCGGCGCATTTTGCGCGTTCATCTCACGACTGAGGCGAGAATTCCGCATCAGAAGCGGAGATGCTGCTCTGTGCGTTCTTTTTCCACACCCATTTTGCACAGAAGACCACTGCCGCAGTCATAAGACCTATGCAGACCTGGGCAAGGACCGGATTTAATTCAGACATGCGCAGCATTTCCGCCCCCGTGGTCATCAGCATATGGCACAGAAATGCCATCACAAAATACCGTACATTTTTCTTCCTGACCGCGAACCAGACAAGGACTGACAGAGCGAGCTGCACGGCAACCGTAAAGATCCTCTCCACGGACCCCAGCAGATATAAATACCCCGGTGTGTCGAGAAATTCCCTGATCATGTTCTCGACCGCAGTGAGCGCATCCTTGGTGATACCGGAAGTCAGCACATCCATCCTGCCCGTGTTGATATAGTATATCCATACAAGATTATTGATCATCGAAAGGCTTAAGACTACCATCGCCTCAATGCCGCCGTGTCCGGCGCCGTACATCAGGGCATTGACATCTCTCTTCATAAGGGGCCGGAGGATCGTGCAAAAGACCAGAAGCCGTCCGGTCTCCTCAAAGAGCGCTGCCACAAATCCGTCGTAGACAGCCAGGAAGGTAAGGTTCTCCAGAATCATGTATCCGAAAGATGTGCTGAAAACAAATCCCTGAAATGCTGCCTCAATGATCACGACAAAGAGGATGTAAGCTGCCCCTCCGGCAAGGAAGGCCCTGATATCCGCCTTCAGTTTTGCCGCACCGAATATAAGCATTCCGATCGGCAGAGCGATTCCGACAAGACATGCGATAATTATGTTGAGGATAGAGAGGACCGATATTGTTTCATTCATATTTCCGTACCTCCTGACCGGGGATGGGTGTTCCTCGCGTTCCGGATCGCGAAGTCGGATCTCCTGTACAGCGCCCGCCTCACTCCTGAAGGGCTCTTTCAGCCATCTCCCGGTAGCCCGAAAGAACATTCTCCGGCCCCTCGATCTTCACATCTCCGCCCCAGGTAAAGACCCATCCGTAAAATGTCGGAGACACGCACACCCTGACCATCGCCCTGAAGTGCTCCTTATCCGCCTTCTTCACCTTCACATCCGGCCCGAACTGGTCGATGATCCCCTTCATGATCTCGTTCCTGCAGAGGAGCGTGACTTCCTCCGGCTCCTGATTCGCGTACATCCGGAAGACTTCCCTCGTGTAGCGCGTCACGTCGAAATTATCGGGTATCGGCAGAGCCTCCTCCCGAAGGATCTCCGGCTGCCGGAGGATCCGGTCCACCCGGTAGGTCCGCACGGACTCCTTGTCATGGTCATATCCGACCAGATAGTAGAAATCTCCGTTCCAGATCAGCGTGAAGGGGCTGATCGTGTATGCATTTCCGTCATTGCGCAGAATCTGCTTCTTTCTCGCGTCGTAATCGGTGTAGAAAAATGAGATCCGCTTCCCCTCGTTGATCGCCGTATTGATCGCGTCGACGATGTAATATCCCTTCTCGTTCGCCGAGCGGACACGGCCGGACGTGTACAGATTCCGTTTCAGCTGTCCTGCATTTCTCTCATTGGTCAGCGCGACGAGCTTCTCGACCAGTCTCCGGCTCTTCCTCTCCGTGATGAATCGGGAGGATTCCACCGCGTCGATCAGGATCTTGAGCTCCGGAAGTTCGAACTGACGGCTCTCCAGATAGTACTTGTTCTGGCGGTAGCGGTGACCGACGACGTCAAAGCCCGCTGCCTTCAGGATCTCAATGTCCCCGGGGACCGTCGTCCGGTGCATCGTGATCCCGTACTTCTTCTCCATGAGATCCCGGATCTGATTGGTCGTCAGGGGATGCTCCGCGTCCGTATACTGAAGCAGGATCTGGTACATATAGAGGACACGAAGGCGTATATCTCCGTTATTGACCTTCGGGACCGTCAGATTGTCTATCGGGCGCCCGGACGTCTGCTCATCCCGGATCACCTCCGCGATCGTCTCCGCTGCGAGACGGGAACCGGCCTCGCTGGGATGACTTCCATCCTCCGCATAGAGCGCCTGATTGTCCTCAGTCTCATAGAACTTCCGCCCGACGTCCGCAAGGAGCGCGCCGTTCGCCTCCGCAGCCTCCCGGTATGCGTCGGAGAGGGCTGCGGCCATCCCGTCGTAATCGCAGTCGACCTCCTCGTACTGTTTCGCGTCCCGCCTGTAGGCCCAGGTCGCAAAAAGGATCGGGGACGCGCCCGCGTCCCGGATGATCTCACAGAGCGCGCTGACACTTCTCATAAAGGAAGCCTTCGCGGTGATCGGGCCGTTGCTCATCTCCTGCAGGACCACATAATCCCAGTGCTCCTCCAGGAGGGCCGCAAAGGTCTTCTTTCCCAGTCTGGTATTCGGATTCATCTGCTCAGCGAGACGGGCTCCGCCCCGTGTGATCTGCGCGACTTCCGCGCCCAGGATCTCGGCCAGCATGGAAGGCATGTCATTTGCATATGTAAAGCTGTTCCCAAGCATCAGGATCTTCATTCTCTATTCCTCGTATAAGATACAGTGTTTCACGGATTCTGAAAAATCTGCCAGGCCGTTATTCTGCCGCTAAGATATATTATGAGAACCGCTTCGCGAACCTCATAATCATAATACGGCCGATA
>CAMOXU010000160.1 GCA_946629525.1 uncultured Clostridia bacterium | reverse complement strand
AGAGCCGCCATCCTTCCATGGCAGCTCTGCTCTTTCTCTTTCAAGCGCCTGCAAAACGCCCTTCTCTTATGGGATCTGGTTCTGATCCGCAGCCTCCGATCTTACATCTTCCGGAATCGCAAGCGGTTCAGAGGACCAGTTCGTGTAGGCCAGCGATATATCATAATCCAGGACATTTACAACGTTCGTCTCATCGCCGCAGTTAAAATCAGACGCTTTGATACGCAGCGCATACGGCTGATAGGACTCCCGGGTGACGATCACCTGAACCTCCACTCTCTCCGCAGCAGAAGCAGATACCGGAATGCTGTTAAAGGTGACGTCGTCGAACAGCCGTCCGAACAGCGACTGCGTCTGCGATCCGCTCAGAACAAAGTACAGTATATGCTTCTTCCCGTCTGGACTCTCAAGGACCTTCGGTCTGATCTTTTCCTCAATGATCGCCTGATACACCTCGAGGCCCGTCTCATTCATCCAGGTCATCCCGGGCCCGTAGTTGTCTTCCAGTCTCCAGGGTGAAAAGCTTCCGGAGGTCTCGTCATACCCGGAAGAATAGACATTTCCTCCCTGGTCATACCAGAACCTTCGCTGCACGAGGACATTGCCATCTCTTCTGAGTCCCGATTCCTTATTGACGGTAAGAATGTCCCCCGTACTATCCTTCGCCCCGTATGCCGTCACCTGATTCGCTGTCTCGGCAGAAACTTCCGTCCCGTCGACCATACAGGTAATTGTATTCATATAAGAGTAAATGACGGTATTCTTCTGTGCTATGATGCGGTCGAATGCCTCCCGGGCGATCCTCACCGCGTCCCCGGACTCCTGCGTTGCTCCGCCTTCCTGCCCGGCACTCTCACCCGCTTCCGTCCGGGATCCGCGCGAAGACGCATCTCCGCTTCTCCTCCCCGTGCCCGATCCATCGTCAGAGGTCCCGGAAGACACGCTGTCAGTCGTCCCGCCGGAACTCTCCCCGGCAGGAGCAGAGGACGGATAAGCACCGCTCTGCCCGGATCTCGTCCCGCCGGCGCGCTCACTTTTTTCAGAATTCGCCCCGCACAGGGTCAGAGCGCTGATGATCAGGGAGGCCGCGAGCAGCACAGAAACGACTCTCTTTTTCATGAATTTCTCTCCTATTAAAGTCAGAACCCTCAGGCAGCAATTTCTCACAATGATCCGACAGCCTGCAGGATCGATCCCGCAGTCACTGCAATGGCCACAAGAAAAGCGAGCACGGTGATGTTTTCCTTCATGCTCCTGTTCATTCTGAAAAGAACAAGCAGTCCGAGTCCCGCACTCGAGCAGAGACCTGCCACGGCAGATCCAAAGCTCAGGACTCCGTCCATATAAAGCTGCGTGATCATGATCGATGCCGCACAGTTCGGGATCAGCCCGATCACGGAGGCGAAGAACGGCTGAAAAGCGCTGCCTGAAAGAAAGATGCCTTCGATCACGCTGTTCCCGAATCCTTCCATAATAAATCCGATCACAAACGTGAAAATGAAAAGATAGACGAAGACCTCTTTCGTATGATTCCATGCCGGAATGAGCAGATCCCGGAATCCCGGTTTCTTCGCAGCCGGCTCACAGCATCCGCAGCTGCATCCGGGAACGCCCCGGCATTCCGGCTGCACCTCGTTCGGCGCGAATTCAGCTCCTTTCCCGGTTCTCCCGGGCTTCTTTCTGAAAAATTTCCGTTCAAGGAACAGAACAATATATCCTCCGGCAGTTCCGATCAGGATCTTTGTCAGGACAAGAAAAAGAATATCCTTCACATGTCCGGGATCCGTGAGCAGAATAATGATCGCCTCATCGGATGTGGACAGATAGACCGCAAGAAGGGTACCCATCGAGATGACCCCGCTCGCAAAAAAATCCGAAGCCATGATTGAAAATCCGCACTGCGGAACAGACCCGAGCAGAGAACCGATGATCGGCCCAAGTCCACCCGATCTGCCGAGCATGGCAGTCATGCGGTCAGACGCATGCTGCTCCACCACCTCGAGCAGATAGAACGCGAGGAACAGGAACGGAAGCATCTTCACGCAGTCCACCGCCGAATCCTTAAAAACATCGAGAAACAGCCCCATAAACACCTGCCTTGTATATCAGGAACGCCCCCGGCATTCCTGCCGCGCTTTTGAATGGCGCGAAGCACCATCCGGATCGCGCGGCTGCATTTACGCTGAAGGCTTTCATCCAGTTTATCTCAGCATCCTATTATTCATAGGAAGAAGACAAATGTCAAGATAATTTCAGTACTTCGACAGGCAAAGGCAGGCCCGGACACAGGGCCGGTGAGAAGGAAAAGGCTGTCCGCAATGCGGACAGCCTTCCCGTGAATTCATATCGCTGGGATCAATCCATATCGCGGATGATCTTTCTGGTGCGAAGAATGGATGTCGGGCTCATGGAGAGCTCATCAATACCCATCTTGACGAATGTCTCTGTAAGAGCCGGATCAGCACCGAGCTCACCGCAGATACCGACCCATGTATTGTGTCTGTGACCTGCTTCGATCGTCATCTGGATAGCCTTCAGGACTGCCGGATGATGCGCATCGAAGAACTTCTCAAGATGCTGGTTCTGGCGGTCGATCGCGCATGTATACTGTGTAAGGTCGTTTGTTCCGATGGAGAAGAAGTCTACCAGCTCTGCCAGCTCGTCAGCAATGAGAACAGCTGCCGGAGTCTCGATCATGATACCTACGGAGATATCCTTCTTGTACGGTACATCGT
>CAMOXU010000159.1 GCA_946629525.1 uncultured Clostridia bacterium | reverse complement strand
TATAATTCTTTCTCTTGGCCACATCGATGTTGATCTGGTCAAAATAATCCAGGATCTCTGCCATCTGTTCTTCGCCTGCCCTGTATGACTTGTATTCACATTTTACGCTAAACTGTGCGTATTATAACAGATTCTGCTCCGCTCTGCAACCGTATTGATCACAGATCAGCAGAAACAGCATACAGAACGGGTCTATATCTCCCACTTCTTTCGAAGCAAAACAACAAAGAAAGAAAACTGTGGAAAAACATGCTGAAATGCTGTATAATACCCCTCGGAATCCAAACAAGTTAAATATGGAGGTATCTTATGAATCTTCTCAGTCTCCTGCTCAAGTCTCTCCTCACAGACGCCAGTGTATCTGCGCTGGCAAAAAAGACCGGTCTCAACGCTGGCTCTCTCAAGAAACTCATTCCCCTGGCCGTCCCTCTGCTGCTCAAGTTTCTGACCAAGAATGCTTCCTCCGAGTCCGGCGCGCTGTCTCTGCTCGGCGCACTCTCTCAGCACACCAACCAGAAGGCCCTTTCCGATCAGATTGACGAAGCCGATACCGAAGACGGCGGCAAGATCATCGGACATATCTTCGGCGATCAGTCCGATGCAGTTGCCGGTCAGCTTGCCGAGCAGTCCGGCATGACCGAGCGCGATGTCAATTCCGCTCTGGCAGGTCTCGCCCCGGCTCTGATGAGCGGTCTTTCCGCTGCAAATCAGACGGTCTCTTCCAGTCCCAAAGTGGATCTGAGCGACGGCCTCGACCTCTCTGACCTCATGGGAATGTTTGCCGGTGCACAGCAGGCCCAGACACAGTCTTCCGGCGGCAGCCTGCTCTCCGGTCTTCTGGGAGGCAGCGGCTCCGGTCTCGGCGGTCTGTTCGGTTCCCTGCTTGGCTCCTCTGCCCAGCAGCCCGAGCAGGACAATGAATTCAACGGCACGCAGCTTCTCAGCCTGCTCTCTGCTATGAGACGCTGATTGTTCCCCGTTTCTCTCTGGAAACAGCGAAGCAGCCTCTTCGGGCTGCTTCGTTTTTTATTTCGATGATCAGACGTTATGTGAGTTCGAGCGGGTACCTGGCCGCCAGCTTTTGGAAGCTGTCCTCACTGATCCCGTGTTCCATCGCACAGGCTTCCCTCTCTGCAGTTTCATCGTCGATCCCCGCATTCATCAGCAGCTGCTTCAGGTAATTGTGTTTCTTCAGCGTAAGCTCTGCCAGCGCAAGGCCTTCCTCGGTGAAATGGATCATCTTATCCGAATCCATCGTGATCAATCCAGCTTCGATCAGCTTTCCGACAGCAACACTGACCGACGGCTTTGTCACATCCAGCGTCTCTGCAATATTGATGGACCGGCAGTGTCCCTTTTCCTGCGTAATCATCAGGATCGCTTCCAGATAATCGTCCCTTGCTTCATTCCGGAAATTTCTTAAATTCATGTGTACACCCTCTTCGCAAAAAGATCTGTATCAGGTTAGATAATTCTACCATGATTGCCCTGTTTTTGCAAGTGCAGTCTGAGTCTCCTGCCGCAGGTCGGGTCTCAGTCTTCGGTATTGTACTGCATGAGTTCCTGCCCGTGCGTTTTCAGCCATTTTCTTGTCTCCCGGTAGTCCGGCAGAACATGTTCCACCTCTGCCCAGAAAGCTCCGGAATGGTTCATCTGCTTACGGTGGCAGAGTTCATGAACCACAACATAGTCCCGCACCGATTCCGGCGCCAGCATCAACAGGCAGTTGAAGTTCAGGTTTCCCTTGGACGAGCAGCTCCCCCATTTGGTTTTTTGGTGTCGGATACTGATCCTGCCGTATGTCACACCGATTCTTGGTGCATAATACTCCGCTCGTTCTGTCAGATCCCGTCTGGCCTGTTCCGTCAGCCCGGAAAGCTCAACTTCGGTCAGGGGCCGGATCTCACTCCGCTGTTCGGCTGCAAAGGCCAGCTTTCGCTGCTGCTTTTCGATCCAGGCCAAATGCTCTTCCACGAAGCGCCGGACCTCCTTCTCCGGTACAAGGCGCGGAGCGCGTACGACCACTTCTCCATTCTGCCGCACCTGGAGCGCAAGCGTTCTGCGCCTGCTTCGTATCACCGTGATATTCATCAGGAATAGATATCGTTCGTATCAACCAGTGTGATGGTGATTTCCATACTCTCCCCATCGCGCCACACGCTCATGGTCATTGTATCGCCGACCTGCAGTTCGTCCTTAATCTTGCTGATCTCTTCGGTTGTTCTGACCTCTGTTCCATTGACCGCGGTGATAATGTCGCCCGGCATGATTCCCTTCTCTTTTGCATCAGAGCCGTCACTGACAGCCGATACATAAAGTCCTTCCGGCAGCTCATAATGATCCATCGCGTTCTCCGGGATGGCGCCGACCGTTATACCGATGGCCGGGCGGCCCTTCACCTCTCCATCTTTCAAAAGGGCGTTCACCACCTTACAGACGGTCGCAGACGGAATCGCGAAGCCGATTCCCTCAATGCTGGAGTAACTGGACATCATCTTCATGTTGGTGATGCCGATGACCTGTCCGTAGAGATTGAAAAGTGCGCCGCCGGAATTACCTTCATTGATGGCGGTATTTGTCTGCAGAAGCGTCATGCTGCGGCCGTTATAGGTCATCCCGCGCTCAATGGCCGAGATAATCCCGTCGGTCAGCGTATTGCGGAAGTCCTCGCCAAGAGGGTTGCCGATGGCGGCAACACGATCGCCGACCCTGAGCACATTGCTTTCCCCCATCTCAGCCGAGGCAAGTCCTTTCGCGTCGATCTTCAACAACGCAATGTCGCTGATGCTGTCGGCTCCGATCAGTTCCGACTCATATTCACTCCCGTCGTCCAGCGTCACCACTGCACGGTCACAGTCTTCGAGCACGTGCGTATTGGTCAGAATCAGCCCGTCCTCACGAATCACGACGCCGGACCCCCAGAAAAAGCCGACGTTCTTTCCCTTGTAGGCCGAGATCGAAA
>CAMOXU010000158.1 GCA_946629525.1 uncultured Clostridia bacterium | reverse complement strand
CAATCAGGGCTTACTTCTCTGAATTTTTCGTATCTAACATCCTGAGACCTCGCTTCCTTTCGGCAGTCTCCGTTGCGTCATTCCTGCAATCACTTCTCAAACATCTTTCTCTGCATCTCGCGCATGTCCCGTAAGTGAGACCTTCTTGTGTTGGAACGTCGCCATCCTGATCCTCAACGGAGCTCACCCAACCCCACTTCGTCGGGTGCTTTCAGAAGTTCTGACTTCTTTGTTTTGTTGGCATTATGATACACGAAAACGGCCTTTGGCGCAAGAGGCAGTTTTTGACAAAAATCACAATCCGGTTTTGTACAGAACGTCAAAATTTGTTGGTGATTCATAAAAATGCTTGACCGTCTCTGGATGGTTATAGTATGATACAAAACTGCGGGCGAATTGTCACCCGTTTTTAACTTGCCATTCAAACTCTTTTTTGGTAAAATGATTTACATAATCTATATGGTCAGATTGTAGTATTTCATATTTTACTATATAAGAGGCGTTCTGCGTTTACGTAAGAACGTTGGAGGCAAGCAATTGAACAGAACATTCCAACTTTTATCAAAGGCAGTTGTAATGGGGATCGCCGTGCTGTTGATCCTGGTGCTGTTCTGCGGGTATGCAGACGAAGCGGCCGCAATCCCCGAGGGGGATCCTGCGGAAGCAGAAGCTTCTGAGGAAGCATTCACGGAAGCGGAATCCGCTTTGCCTGCCGAAAACGAGGAGCCGGCCGGGGTTCCGGAATCGGAAAGTACCGCAGATGAGACGGGGGAGAGTCCTCAGCTTGTTTCAGAAACGGCCCCTCTGCCGCAGGAGGACGGGGCCCCGCCGGCACCGGAAGCGATATCGACACCGGAGCCGATATCGACACCGGAGCCGACACCGGCGCCTGCTCCCATGCCGATGTTCGACATCATCGACGGCCGAACCATCTACCTCAGCATTACGGAAGAAGAATTTGTCGAGATTGCGGAGATTCTGCGTGCCGGTCTGGGCGTGAATGACGCGGCTCTTGCCGGAATCATGGGCAATCTGCAGGGAGAGTCCGGTTTTAATCCCCACAAGATCGGCGACGACGGGGGCGCATACGGCATCTGTCAGTGGCGGGGACCGCGACTGGATCAGATGGTGGAATACTGCGAAGATCACGGACTCAATCCCGTCAGCAGGGACGGGCAACTGAGCTTCCTGATCTACGACCTGATGAACAACTACATCTATGCTTATGACCAGATCCGTCTCTGTGAGGATTCCGAAAGAGGAGCTCTGCAGGCAACATATAATTTCTGTGCCTATTATGAAGTTCCGTCGAATCCGGAAGAAGAGAGCCTGGAGCGGGAGGAATGGACAAAACTGCTGATCTATCCGAAACTGAACGAACTCAGCGAGACGGGCTGATCGGCAATGAGAGAGAATACATAGGAGGTTTGACAGAATGGCCACGAGAAGCTGTCCGGAATGTCTGAACCAGATCGACGAAAACGAAAGTGTCTGTCCTCATTGCGGCCACGTTCTGGTCGGAGATGAGCCGGAGCAGAAGAGCGTCGAAGTCTATCTGGAAGAGCGTAAATGGACCTTCGGAAACACCCTGATCGCATTGCTGCTGGTTCTTCTGATCGGCGGCCTGGGCTACCTGCTCTATATCTATGGCTTTAAACTGCCTTATCAGGACGCCACGAACTATTATCAGCAGGAGAAAGCCGCTTATGAGCAGCAGATCCAGGAGTATCAGGATCTTGCGGAACAGATCACGGCAGCCAATGCGGGCCTGGATGCAAAGATCGCCTATGTGCGTTCCATCATCAACTCCGGAGAGGAGCCGATGGATCCTCGCGCGGCTGCGAATGCGGCCCAAATGGTTCAGCAGGCGGAAGCACTGCGTGTGACGCCGCCCGTGATCACCGCGGAAGAGGTCCCGGTTCCCGCCCGGGATTCGGTCTTTCATGCCAAGGATGTCCGGGAGACCGCGCGGATTGTCGACCAGCAGCGTTTCAGCCTTTATCAGCAGTATTCCGATATGAAGGTTCCGGACTACAGCCAGGTGACTGCGGCGCTTGACCAGGCGGCTGACGATCTCAAGGCGAGTATTCAGCTGAAGAAAGACAGCGCCGCTGCAGCCGATGCCGCTTCACGACAGATCAGGGAACTTCTGGACAATTACCAGTCCTTCATGGATGAGTATATTACCTTCATGGTGATTTATGACCGTGGAGACCCGGATCAGATCAGCCGGGCCGATGATCTTCAGACAACCTTCGTGACCTATCTGAAGCAGATCCGGGCGATCGACACGAAAAAGCTGACGGAGGCCGATCAGAAGTACTTCCAGATGGTGACCGACAGCATCTCCCAGCAGATGGAGGAGAACAACATCGTGGAACCGGAGTATCTTCCCTGATCCGCAAAGCGAATAACACCAGCATGAATCGTTCGGGCGCCGGTATGCTTTATGCCGGCGCTCAAATACAATTGTGATCCTTCTGTGATGCGGTGCATGTTACGATAAACGCCAGACAAAATACAGAGAGGAGCTGCAGAATGAAAGATAATAAATCTTTATTGAATTGGATGATTGCGCTCAGTGTTTTTGTGATATGGGGGAATATCGCCAGTCTTTTCCTCTCGGGAGAACAGTATGACGCGGTCATCAAGCTGATTGATTTCGTCTCGCTGCTGTTCGCGATTGTGGTACTGTTCTCGGCTGTCCGGGGGAAAGGGAAGAAGAGAGGAAAAGAAGAGCGCGGAGAGTCAGAAGGACCGAAAGATTGAAAGCAGACCCGCAGACCGGGCGAATGATTACCGTGTTTCGGCATCAGGCATTCAAAAACGGAGGATGAAGAAATGAAAAAAACAATAATGATCGTACTGACAGGACTGATGATCCTGAGCTTGTGCGCCTGCGGGAGCAGGGCGGCCGGCAGCGCAGGGGACACCCAGGCGAAGAGCGAGGCCGAGGATCAGGCGGCGCAGACGACCGAACAGAGCGCGGAAGCGGACGGAACCTTCCAGAAGGTGCGCCACGCGGA
>CAMOXU010000157.1 GCA_946629525.1 uncultured Clostridia bacterium | reverse complement strand
AAAGAAGCTCACAGTACTGATCACACTGGCATTGGTGGCGGCGGTGGGCTTCTTTATATTATGTTACCATATCGGAAGAGTCGCAGTGCACAGGCAGACTATGCGCGGGGTTGACGAAAGAGTCATCGAGAGACTGAACCAGTATATTCAGGAAAACGATGTGGAGACCACGAACAGCGAAGCGCTCATGCACTGGTGCAGAAAGATCGGAGAGATGGATATGGAGGTGTTCGCGGACGAGCAGCTTGTATTCAGCTCTGTTTTTGATATGACTAAAAGGGATTATACGATCGTAGAGACAGGCCGGGACAAGGAATTGGCGGTAAAGGTCCGGTTTGCTGATGTGGAAGCTGATGTCCTGCTTTATAAGTATCGCGGTCTCCACGGCAAAATGATTTTCATTGAAGCGATGATGGCTTTGCTGCTGTTCTACGGCATCGTTGTCATAGGGCTGCGCAGGGAAGTGGACTACATCCACCTGATCAATGAAGAGATTCAGGCCCTTGAGGGCGGCGACCTCAGCAGGGAGATCACGATCAAGGGGAGCAGCGAGATCACAACACTTGCGGAGAATGTGGATGAGTTTCGAAAGAGCATGCAGACGCAGCTCTCGACGATCGAAAGGCTCGAAAGGAACAATCGCCGGATGGCGGCGGAGATCGCCCATGATCTCAGAACGCCGCTCACCTCACTGATCATGTATCTGGACTTTGCAGAGGGAGAGATTCGGGGAAAGCAGCCGCAGGCGGAGGAGTATCTGGCCAAAGCCCGGGAAAAATCCGTGCGGCTCAAAAATCTTATGGACCAGAATTTCGATTATGTGACAATGAAAGGCTACTTCACGAAAAAGAAGCAGGCTGTTCCTGCTTATGATGTACTGAGCGGTTATCTGGGAGACATTTTGACCTATCTGGAAGGAGAGGGCTTCCACGTGCGGTCCGATGTCAATTACGGCAACAACACCGTTGTGATCCAGAGAGAAGGAGTCAGCAGAGTATTCAGCAATATCCTCAGCAATATCACCAAGTATGCGCGCAGAGACGCAGAGGTGCTCATATGCTGTAAGGAGCTTAAGGACTACGTGGAAATCCGGTTCGTAAATGCGGTCAGGGTCTTTGAAGATGGAAAACCGGACAGCACGGGTTTCGGTATCCGCATTGTCAAAAGATTGATGGAGGAGATGGACGGCGAGTACATTGTCGAGGAATCGAATGGATTTTATACCTCAAAACTGCGGTTCTTAAAGGTCTGAAAAAGCCGGGACAGGAGGCTTTCCTGCCTTCTGCGGAAGCTCCCGGGCGGCGCTGTTTGTATATTTACGGAGAAAGTGCTATAATTATGAAAGCTATATGACAAAAGAGTGTCGTACGGCAATAAATCTGTAATCGGTCCATTAATCAGTCCATTAATCAGTCCAGTAATCAGTCCGGGTGGGAGAAGGCATCCCGACCGGGTGCAGACGATGAATCTGTCTTGACAGACATCGTTCCTATAGGAAACCGGAGGCAGTGTGAAAAAGAGAGAATTATTAAAGCGATTGAAAGTATTTATCCTGTCATTTGTTGTCATGTCGGGTGCCGTATCGGCTCCTTCCCTGGCAGCGGCGGCAGGAGAGGCGGGCGATGGAAACACCGCCGGATATGAGCAGGCGGCTCCCGAGGAGCCTGAACCGGAGCCGGAGCCGGAACCCGAGCCCGAACCGGAGCCGGAACCGGAACCCGAACCGGAGCCTGAGCCCGGGCCCGACGGAGGAGACGACGGAGAGAATTCCGGGACCGGAGGAGCGGGCGACCCTGCGCAGACAGATGACGGCGGGGAAGGCGAGAGCGGATCCGGATCTACGGGAAGCGGCAGTACCGGCAATACGGGCAGCACGGTCGATGAGACGTACGGCAGTACCGGCGAGGCGGCGTATAGCAGTACTGGTGAGGAGGCGTACGGCAGCACCGGGCAGGGCGCGACAGACGAAGCGGCTGCACCGGAAGGAAATACAGGTATGACGGACGCCGCAGCGGCAGCGACAACGGCGCTTGTTCCGACTAAGGTGAAAGAAGAGGATAAGCCGGAGGGCTATGAGGAAGCGGAGCAGCACGAGGGCTCCAACGAGGACCTGATCGCGCGGCAGCATATTGTGACAGATATGCCCAAGATCCGCAGGGATTTCCGCTTTACGAAGGTTGACAAGGTCCTCGCGTTCAGCGCCCGCGGCCTGGATATTCTTGAGGAACAGAGCGACGACGCGAAAGTCGTAGGAACCATTGCCAAAAACGGCATTTTATACGAACTTGAGGAAGAAGACGGCGGCTGGATCTATGTGGAATCCGGAAGTGTCCGCGGATTCGTTCACGAAGAGGATCTGATCCGCGGAGAGGATGCAGATGAGATCATGGAATACCTCGAGAAGCAGGCGGAGCGCATTTCGGCAATGCTTCCCGAAGGACTTTCCAGAGAAGCCTATTTCTTCACGGCGCAGGACACGGTCCCTTATTACGAAAATGATGCTTTTGTCTTCCGCAGGATCACGACACAGGACACAGTGATCGACGCGCAGGCGGCCAAGGCCAAAGCGGAGACAGACATTCTGGAAGATCGCAGCGGGGAAGCCCGTGTCACGGGCGTCCTTGAGGAGGGCGACCTGGTCTATGTGATCGAGGACGCAGGCGAGGGATGGCTCTTTGTGGAATCCGGCGACGTCAGAGGATTTGTCCGTTCCTCCGACCTGGACAGGAGCGGAGCTGTGCAGGCACAGGTCGATGAAGAGGGCGAATCTTCATTCTCGCTTGCCGCAGAGAAGATTGAGCCTTCAGAAAACAGAGCGACTTACTATTCTTTGGCATCTGTCAAAGAAGGGACCAAATACAATGAAGTCCGCGAGAAGATCCTGGACAAGGCACTTTCCTGCGTAGGAAATCCCTATGTCTGGGGAGGCACCAGCCTGACACACGGGGCTGACTGCTCGGGATTTGTCCAGACGCTGTACTCCCTGTTCGGATACAAGCTTCCGAGAGTGGCAGCGGCGCAGTCGACAGTCGGCACACAGATTCCCGTGAGCGACGCGGCGCCGGGCG
>CAMOXU010000156.1 GCA_946629525.1 uncultured Clostridia bacterium | reverse complement strand
GTTCTCGGTGCGAGGAGCCGTGCATGCAGGCCGAACGTGATGTAGCCGAATCCCAGAATGGTCAGATACTGGGAGAGGAAGAGGTACGCAAATACAGTCAGAACGGCGATGAGGGCCTTGCTCGTTGTAATGTATTTTCTGATGAACAGAATGACGCACAGGATCCCGAAGAAGGCAAGGTAGAAGAAGCCGATGACCCAGAGTCCCTGCGAGACATTCGCATAGAGGACGGACGAATTCTGCCTGGTCATGCCGTAGATCCCTGTGATAAAGGCGACCATGGCGAGAATTCCCGTGATGGCGGGCGGATAGAACTGAAGGAGCGGAACGGCCCGGCCGACGCTTATGTGCAGCCGCTTCATGATGAGCAGACCGAGGCGGTACACGATGAAGCCCTCGATGAGACCCATGATCGCCATGGAGATCACGAAGAGCTGCTTCAGGAAATCCATTGTGTAAAGCTCGCCCAGAGCGCCGTAGCCGCTGGATTCGAGAGTGGTGGTCAGCATGGTCTTCATTTCCGTGAGGCTGATGTCGATATCGTAGCCGAAAAGGGAGGCCAGAGCGACGTTGCTGATCACGCTCGAGGCAGCCGAGAACACCATGATCAGGATGAGCATCTTCGTCGGGTCGACCTTCCGGCACACCATGGTGCCGAAGACCAGGCCGATCAGGGATGCGCTGATCGCGTAGAAGATCGTTGTGAAGCCGCCGAAGATGAAAGAAAATGCCGCCATTCCGACGAACACCATCAGGCCGTACTTCCAGTCGTAAAGTGCCGTGTAGATGGCCATTGGCAGCGGCAGAAGGTAGACGAAGAATTCCTCAAAGAGGAGTCCGGTCTGGCGGTTCAGGAGGAGGAGCATGGCGAAGATCGCGATGATCATCGCCCCTGTCGTGATCTTGAGCGTAGAGTTGTTTGAATGATTCATGTATGGTCCTCTTTCTTTTTTGCGCATTTTACCGTGAAAGTCCGGAAAACGCCGACTGAAAGAAGGCGGAGGCCGGTACCTTTCACGTATACGCAGTGCACTAAGCGTTTGCAAGCCACAGGCGCAGCATGAGGTCAGTGCACCACCGTCTGCGCGATATCTGTCCCTCATCGCGCAATCCGGAACGTGCCTGCACCGTGCGCTGCGAGGCAGGAGCACCGGGGCGCCCCTTAAGTGTCAGCGGCTGTCGCGGATGATCCCGCAGGGAAATTTCATTTCCCGGCACAGGGCAAGAAAGGATCCGGCGTCTGACGAGTCGGCTTTCTCTCCGAGAAGGATGAGGCCTTTGAGATTCTCCTCGCTCACCGGGTCGACCCAGAACATAAGAGAGCGTGATTTGACGATGAGAAGGGGAGTGCCCTCGAAGCTGCAGGTGAAGAGATGCGGAGCTTCGTCTGAACGCGCGGTCACTTCGAACAGGTCCGTCTTTCCGGCGATCAGCCCCAGGGGGATGCCGAATCTGCCGCACAGATCGAAAAGCTCCTGACCATCCTCCGCTTTTTCCGGACCGGATACAGCGCGATGCAGGAAAGCACGGTCGGCAGGGTCAGAGATGTTCAGCCAGAATAGAAAGCTGCCGGCGTCGCAGATCGCGATGCTTGCGCAGTCGAAGTTCAGTTCGGAAATAGTCATTTGGGTCTCCTCCGCATGTACGCTTACCGGTTTATTGTATCGCACAGGAGACAGAAATGCCATGAAAAATACATCCGCGGCGGCACGGGAGATCGCTCTGCGGGAGTCTGCCGCAGGAGATCCGTATGTGTATGCCGACGATTGACAGGGGGCGGAAACCGGGTCATTCAGCTCATCCCCGAGCTTCCGCCTGTGTATGCCGACGATTGACAGGGGATGGAAACAAACGTAGACTATGGGAGAAACGGCGGCAGCAGGCGGATCGATCCCGGATACGGAATCGCTTCCTTAAGGCTGCACCGTCTGATATTTTTTGAGAGGTGAGAAAACATGAATCTGGACAAATTTTGGAAGCTCGCCGCGCTGCTAAACTCGCTGATGATCGCAGTCCTGGTCCTTCTTGTGATCATCGTGCGCTTTGTGCTGAACATGGATAAACTCGAGATGCGGTATGTCATCACGATGGGATTTATTGTCGTCTTTTCCTGGACGTCCATGACGAATGCGAACTACCGGCGAATGAAAGTGAGCATGATCTGCTCCGGGATCGCGCTCCTGATCGCGGTCTGGGCGATCTATATGACGCGTGACCCGGTCTTTATGGCTGCATTTCTCACGAATATGCTGTTTCTCATCGGAACTGCGCTCGAGATGAGAGAATACAAAAAGAGACAGGACCTTTTCTGACCTGCGATAAAAATGAATAAATCGCGGGATGGAGGAGGGAAAATCTCGAACCATTTGCACAAAAAGAATCGAATGCATTCCTGTTCTCTTGATTTAATATTGGAATACTGTATAATAATGGCTTGAATGACGGGCGCTGCTCATGCCCGCATTTTCCGGAACATTTGTCCGGGATCCGGGAATGGAATTTCATTTCCGGGATGTAATTTACAGACAAAACACATATGAAAAGAGGTTACATATGGCAGTAGATCTGAAACAATACGGAATTACCGGCACAACAGAAATCATTTACAATCCGTCCTATGAAGATCTCTTCAAGGATGAGATGGATCCGTCCCTCGAGGGATTTGATAAGGGTCAGCTCACAGAGCTCGGCGCAGTCAACGTTATGACCGGTATCTATACCGGAAGATCCCCCAAAGACAAGTTCATCGTCATGGATGAGAACTCCAAAGATACTGTCTGGTGGACGACGCCGGAATATCCGAATGACAACCATGTTGCAACTCAGGAAGCATGGGCTGCCTGCAAGGAGATTGCTCTGAAGGAGCTTTCCAATAAGAAGCTTTACGTCGTTGACGCATTCTGCGGCGCGAACAAGGATACCAGAATGGCTGTCCGCTTCATCATGGAAGTTGCATGGCAGGCACACTTTGTCACGAACATGTTCATCAAGCCGACCGCAGAGGAGCTTGCGAACTTCGTTCCGAACTTCACAGTCTACACAGCTTCCAAGGCGAAGGTGGAGAATTACAAGGAGCTCGGTCTGAACTCCGAGACAGCAGTCCTCTTCAACGTTACGAGCCGTGAGCAGGTCATCTTGAACACATGGTACGGCGGCGAGATGAAGAAGGGTATGTTCTCCATGATGAACTA
>CAMOXU010000155.1 GCA_946629525.1 uncultured Clostridia bacterium | reverse complement strand
ATCAGGTCTGCGGCTATCAGTTCCTCAGCCTTGGCAAGATGATGGATGCGATCAAGGGCGGCATGTCCCCGAATGAAGCTTACGAGAAGAATCTGGGAACATATGGACGCTTTAAGGCAGAGGACGGAGCGGTCAAGTGGATCGATCCGCGCAAAGAATAAGAAGGAGGTGCAGCAATGGCTTTGTTTGAAAACTATGAAGGACGCATGCCCCAGCTGCAGCCCGTTCTTGATAAGTACGGCTTCAAGAGCTTTGAGGATGTGAAGGCTTTTACCAACAGCAAGGGTGTAGATGCTTACAGTATCGTAGAGAGCACACAGCCCATCTGTTTTGAGAACGTAAAGTGGGCTTATGAGCTCGGTGCAGCAATCGCTATGAAGGAAGGCGCGGCAAAGGCTGCCGACGCCGCTAAATGGATCGGTGTCGGACTGCAGGCATTCTGTATTCCCGGCTCCGTCGCTGACCAGCGTCAGGTCGGTATCGGCCACGGCAATCTGGGCGCGATGCTGCTTGATGAAGAGACCGAATGTTTCGCGTTCCTCGCGGGACACGAGTCCTTCGCAGCCGCTGAAGGCGCGATCAAGATCGCTCTGAACGCCAACAAGGTTCGTACGAAACCGCTCCGTGTCATCCTGAACGGACTTGGCAAAGACGCGGCCATGATCATCAGCCGTATCAACGGTTTCACCTATGTGCAGACCAAGTATGACTATCTGTCCGCAGATGTCAAAGAAGATCACGCTCTGACCATTGTCAGCAAGACCGCTTATTCCAACGGCGATCGCGCGAAGGTCAACTGCTATGGCGCAGACGATGTACGTGAAGGCGTTGCGATCATGTGGCATGAAGGCGCGGATGTTTCCATTACCGGTAACTCCACCAACCCCACACGTTTCCAGCACCCTGTAGCAGGTACTTATAAGAAAGAGCGCTGGGAAGCCGGCAAGAAGTATTTCTCCGTTGCTTCCGGCGGCGGTACCGGACGTACCCTGCATCCCGATAACATGGCTGCAGGCCCTGCTTCCTACGGCATGACAGATACTATGGGCCGTATGCACTCCGATGCGCAGTTCGCAGGATCCTCCTCCGTTCCCGCGCACGTTGAGATGATGGGCTTCCTCGGCGCAGGCAACAACCCTATGGTCGGTATGACTGTAGCAGTCGCTGTTGCTGTTCAGGAGGCAATGTCCAAGTAATCAAAAGTGTACGAAGGCTTCCGAAGTTTCTTCGGAAGCCTTTGTTTTTTTGTCCGGAAGAAAGAAAAGAGGATTTATAAATGGACCATGCGGAAAAGGCCAGGACGCTGTTCCTGGAGGGGTATAACTGCGCCCAGGCTGTACTGTGTGCTTTTGACGATATGACAGGACTGGACCGGGAAACATCCGCGCGTCTGGCATCTTCTTTTGGCGGAGGGATGGGACGTATGCGGGAAGTCTGCGGTACTGTGAGCGGCGCGCTGCTTGTACTGGGACAGCTGCGCGGATATTCGGATCCGAAAGATTCCCGGGCCAAAACAGAGCATTATCATCTGGTGCAGGAATTTGCCCGGCGTTTTAAGGAGATCAACGGGACAATCATCTGCCGGGAGCTGCTGCAGGGTGTCAGGACAAAGCCCGGAAATGATCCGGAGGCCAGGACAAAAGAGTATTACGCTGCCAGGCCCTGTCTGCGGCATGTCGGAGAAGCAGCGGAAATCGTGGAGCAGCTGCTGCGTGAGATGAGCTGATGCCGGTAACAGCACAGGGATATTCTGTCTCCGGCAGACCATAACAGAAACTCCGCAATATCCGCACAGTTGAATAAAGGAGCCGGAAAAACACAGAAACACAATCCGGAACCCGTAAAAATGCTATAATAAAAAAGGCCGTGGGAGCAGGATCTCCCCGGTTGGTGACCGGCTGTGACGATGTTTCAGGAAAGCCGTTTGTAAGGGAATGCGTCAAGTATACTGTACCGAAAAGGAGAGTGTTATGGAAAACGATAAGGAAATCATGGAAGAAATGAGGGAGGAGACCGGCCCCGCAATGGATCCGCCGGGAGGAGGACAGGCTAAAAAATCATTTATCCGGCCCTGCGGAGGCTGGTCGGATATGTTCCTGATCGCGGCTTTACTGTCTTTCCTGCTGATCGAGTTCGGAGGCGTCATCAGCAATATCATCCTGGGCCTGCTGCCGACCCTGGAGTTCGGCATGCGCCTGGTCGGAGACAAGGATATTCTGACCTTTCTGCTGATGTATTTTGAATTTTTCGGTATCTGGATTATTTTTATAGTGGTGGTCCTGCTCTTTAAAAATAACCGGCCTATGTGGAAGGCCTTTTTCTATAACGGGCACGGCAACAACATACGGTCCATACTGATCGGTTTTCTGCTGGGATTCGCCATGAACGGATTCTGCGTTCTGATGTCCTGTCTGCAGGGGGATATTAAACTGTCTTTTTACGCATTTGATCCCAAACTGTTTTTCCTCTTCCTGTTCTGCGTCATGATTCAGTCCGGGGCAGAGGAGATCGTGGACCGGTGCTATCTGTATCAGAAACTGCGCCGGCGCTACCGCTGGCCCGTGATCGCGGTCCTTGTGAACGCGCTGATCTTTATGGCCTTGCATCTTTTGAATCCCGGCGTCACGACACTGGCCCTTGCCCAGATCTTCCTGTTCGGCGTGCTGGCATCGCTGATGATCTATTACTTTGACAGCCTTTGGGCCGCGATCTGGATGCATACCGGCTGGAATTTCACCCAGAGCATCATATTCGGCCTGCCAAACAGCGGCATTGTATCCAAATATTCTGTTTTCAAGCTGGAAGCGGCTTCCGCCCGCGACGGTATTTTCTATAATACCGGCTTCGGTGTTGAAGGCAGCCCCGGCGCGAACGCGGTCTTAGGAGCCGTTATTGTGTTTCTCCTGATCTTCGTATTCGTGACCAAACGGGGAGAGAAGAAGGACCACTGGGCAGAGCTGGAAGCGGCCGAGACCGGAAAGAACCATATCTGGGAAGCGGTCATTCTGGCAGTCGTGATTGCCGCAGTCGCTGCCGGCAGTATTTTTATTTCCTACTGGGCCAGGAACAATCAGGAGGCAGTAGAGCAGATCATGGAGGCTGTGGAGTCGTCGATGAACGAAGAGGAAGCCCCGGAAGACGGAGCGCAGGAGGCGGAAACGGCCGCTGCCAGTACCGAAGCGTCCACGGCTGCGGATACGGCCGCTGCAGCAGCCACCGCATCGGATGCGTCCACCGGTCAATAAGACTGAG
>CAMOXU010000154.1 GCA_946629525.1 uncultured Clostridia bacterium | reverse complement strand
CCGTATTGGGGATACATTTCCATCCGGAATCCCGGATGACCCGGCAGCACGGATACCCACAAGGCCGTGTCAGAAGCTGCATCGCCCTCATCGCGTGCCGCGAAGCGTCCGCAGTCCAGATCCATCGAAGGAGAACCGGTATGAAAGATACGATCAAGAAAATATTCATCACGCTTGCTGGTCTCATCGTCAGCTTCGCAGCCTGCATCCAGGGTATGTATATGGTCTCTCTCGCTGACATGAAATTTATCTATATGATGCTCTTCTCTGCGGTCTTTATGTTCAATCCGCTCACGACCATTCTCATGGCGGTCTACATGTTCAGGCGACCGAAGGCGGCAGCTGAGAAACAGCCGAAGGAAGAGAAGCCGGCCAAAGAGAAAAAACAGCCCAAAGAATTCCGAAATCCCTTCAAAAAGAAGCCGAAAGAGACGGACGAATCCTATGAGGAGCCGGATTTCGGCAGTTCTTCCTGGACGGAACCGAAGGAAGGCGGCTCTTCCCATGAGGAGCCGGATTTCGGCGTTTCTCTGAAGAAGGACAGCGACGCACACACGGATCCCCTTCCGTCCCCGGAGAAGGAAGCCGCAGCAGAGGATGAGAAGGCCCTGTTCTCCGGGCATGTCACGGCGGATGAGGAGGATCAGTTCGTTTCCGGTGATACCGGGGCTGTGAAGCGGAAGCGCATCTCCCTCTGATAAGGTTATTGAAAAGCGCAGCTGCCTCCGAAGAAGAACGGTTCCCTCATGTGAACCACACAAAGTACACAGGTGCGGATGCTGAAACACGCAGCCTCCCCTGCAGTCAACCCCGGAAGACGGATAAAATACAGTTATGAAGAATTATAGAATGCTCGTCCAGTACGATGGCACCCGCTACAACGGCTGGCAGAAACAAGGCGATACAGACAATACCATCCAGCAGAAGCTGGAAAAGATCCTCGGGATCATGACCGGGGAGCCCGTGGATGTCCACGGGGCCGGCCGCACCGACGCAGGCGTCCACGCAAAGGGCCAGGTCGCTCAGTTCCGGATTGAGACCGAGAAGACACCGGACGAGATACGGGATTATATCAACGAATATCTCCCGGACGATATCGGCGTCCTCTCCGTCGCCGAGGCCGCGCCGCGCTTTCACAGCCGCTTCAACGCGACCAGAAAAATCTACCTGTACCGGATCGGAAAGGATAAATCCCGCCACGTATTCGACAGAAAGTACATCTACGAGTACCGGGGAACGCTGGACACCGGAGCGATGAAGGTCGCGACCATTCAGCTCCGCGGCGAGCACGATTTCAGGAGCTTCTGCGGAAATCCGAAAATGCGCAAGTCCACCGTTCGGAAGCTTTACGCGATCCATATTCGTGAGACGGAGGATGAGATCGATCTGGAGTTCATCGGAGAAGGCTTTCTGCAGTACATGGTCCGCATCCTGGTCGGCACTCTGATCGAGGTCGGCGAGGGGCGGCGGGATCCCTTCTCGATGAGCGCCCTGCTCGAGGCGAAGGACCGGAAGATGGCCGGTCCGACTGCGCCGGCCTGCGGGCTGACGCTCATGCAGGTCGACTATAATTGAAGCCTTCGGCAGATCGCTGACGTGCAAACAGGAAGGTGCTTCCTCCCTGCACGGCACGGCAGGAACGCCGGGACATCCCTGTGTCCCGGCCGCCGATGTACAAATGCATACAGTAAGATCAGGTAACGATTCAGAAAAAGAGAACAGCCGCGCCGGAGTGTAAACACTTCTGCGCGGCTGTTCTCTTTATTTCTGTGTCAGAGATCAGGCCTCTGACCGGTTGTTCTTCAGGATAACGTCATGGCTGCCGCCCTCAACGATCGATGTTGAGGAGACGACTGTCAGTCTTGCCTTCTGCTGCAGCTCCGGAATCGAGAGAGCGCCGCAGTTGCACATGGTCGAGCGGACCTTATAGAGGGTCGTCTGAACGCCGTCCGAAAGAGCTCCGGCGTACGGAACATAGCTGTCAACACCCTCCTCGAACGTGAGCTTCTGAGCTCCGCCGAGATCATAGCGCTGCCAGTTGCGCGCGCGGTTCGATCCCTCGCCCCAGTACTCCTTCACATAGCTGCCGTTGATGCGCAGCCGTGCAGTCGGGCTCTCGTCGAAGCGAGCGAAATATCTTCCCAGCATGACAAAATCAGCACCCATGGCAAGGGCAAGCGTGATGTGATAATCGTGTACGATACCGCCGTCCGAGCAGATCGGAATGTAGATACCGGTCGACTGATAGTACTCATCGCGGGCTTTCGCGACCTCGATGACAGCCGTCGCCTGACCTCTGCCGATGCCCTTCGTCTCGCGTGTGATGCAGATGGATCCTCCGCCGATACCGATCTTCACGAAATCAGCCCCGGCCTTGGCGAGGAACATGAAGCCTTCGCGGTCGACAACATTTCCCGCACCGACCTTGACCTTGTCGCCGTACTTTTCGCGGATCCATGTGATCGTCCTGCTCTGCCATTCGGAGAATCCCTCGGAGGAATCGATGCAGAGAACATCCGCGCCTGCCTCTACAAGGGCCGGTACGCGCTCCGCATAGTCTCTGGTATTGATGCCGGCGCCGACAACATAGCTCTTATTCGCATCCAGCAGCTCATTGGAGTTCGCTTTATGGCTGTCATAGTCCTTGCGGAAGACCATATACACGAGGCAGCCCTGCTCGTCCACCAGCGGGAGAGAATTGATCTTGTTTTCCCAGATGATATCGTTGCAGTCGTGCAGAGATGTCGTCGCCGGAGCTGTGACGAGCTTGTCGAACGGAGTCATGAACTCTGTGACGCAGAGATCCATCGTCATGCGGGAAAGTCTGTAATCGCGGGATGCGACAATACCGAGAAGCTTTCCGTGGGCCGATCCGTCCTCCGTAATTGCGATCGTCGAATGACCCGTCTGTGCCTTCAGGTTCAGCACATCGCCGAGCGTCGCGGTCGGGGGAAGGTTGGAATCACTGGTCACGAAGCCTGCCTTGTAGGACTTGACTCTGCGGATCATGTCCGCTTCGCTCTGCACACTCTGCGATCCGTAGATGAAGGACACGCCTCCCTGCTTTGCAAGAGCGATCGCCAGCTTTTCTCCGGATACAGACTGCATGATCGCAGAGACCATAGGAATGTTCATTTCAAGAGGGCACTTTTCCTGCCCCTTTCTGTATTTGACAAGAGGCGTCCTGAGGCTCACTGCGGATGGAATGCATTCAGAAGATGAGTAACCCGGGACAAGAAGATATTCTCCGAACGTACGTGATGGTTCACTGAAATAAAATGCCATAACACTCTCCTTTACTGGTCAAATCCTGATAACCTTTTTCCTGCGTATTAGGATTTATATTAGCTCATTTCCTTTTAAATGACAACACAAAAATTCATTC
>CAMOXU010000153.1 GCA_946629525.1 uncultured Clostridia bacterium | reverse complement strand
CACTTGTTCATATTATTCGGTAAAGAGGGCGGTGGAGTAATACCTGTCGCCGCTGTCGGGAAGAAGTGCTACGATGACTTTCCCTTTGTTCTCGGGCCGCTTTGCCAGTTCAATCGCTCCGTAGAGGGCTGCTCCGGAGGAGATGCCGACGGAGATGCCTTCTTTTTTGGCCAGCAGCTTGGCTGTTTCGAAGGCTTTTTCGTTCGGTGCTCTGAAGACTTCGTCGTAGACGGAGGTATTCAGGACGTCCGGTACGAAGCCTGCGCCGATTCCCTGGATCTTGTGGGCGCCTGCCCTGCCTTCGGAGAGGACCGGAGAGTCGTCCGGCTCCAGGGCGACGACTTTGACTGCCGGGTTCTGTTCCTTCAGGTATTCGCCTGTTCCGGTTACGGTTCCGCCTGTTCCTACGCCGGCGATAAAGATATCGACTTTGCCGTCTGTATCCTTCCAGATCTCCGGACCGGTTGTCGCCTTATGAACTGCCGGGTTGGCCGGGTTCACGAACTGTCCGGGGATGAAGCCGCCCGGGATCTCTTTCGCCAGTTCCTCTGCTTTGGCGATGGCGCCCTTCATTCCCTTGGAACCTTCCGTCAGTACCAGCTCCGCGCCGTAGGCCTTCAGGATGTTTCTTCTTTCAACGCTCATGGTCTCCGGCATCGTCAGGATGATGCGGTATCCTTTAGCGGCTGCGATCGCTGCAAGTCCGATTCCGGTGTTTCCGGAGGTGGGTTCGATGATGACGGAGCCTTCCTTGAGAAGTCCTTTCTCCTCCGCATCCTCGATCATGGCCTTTGCGATACGGTCCTTGACGCTTCCTGCCGGATTGAAATACTCGAGCTTTACCAGAACGGTTGCTTCAAGTCCCAGTTCCTTCTCTATATTAACCACCTCAACGAGCGGTGTGTTTCCGATCAGTCCCAGAGTTCCTTTGTAAATGTTTGACATGGTGAATACCTTCCTTTCCTGATGCACTCCTGATGCAGTTTCATTCTGATTCGAATATACCGACCTCTACCATGATACCACTAAATGTGATCTGGTCTATAGTCAGTTGTCTTTTTCTGTCCGGTTCCTGTAATCTTCAAGCGCTGACTGAATCGCCTCTTCAGCCAGCACACTACAGTGCATCTTATAGGCAGGCAGTCCGTCCAGAGCTTCTGCGACAGCTTTGTTTGTCAGCTTCATGGCCTCCGATACGGGTTTTCCCTTGATCAGCTCCGTCGCCATGGAGCTGGATGCGATCGCGCTTCCGCATCCGAACGTCTCAAACTTTACGTCCTGTATGATATCGTCCTCGATCTTGAGATACATCTTCATGATATCTCCGCATTTCGCATTGCCGACCTCACCGATCCCGTTTGCGTCTTCGATCACGCCGACGTTGCGCGGATTGCGGAAATGATCCATAACCTTCTCACTGTATAAAGCCATCCTGTCCTCCTCCTTACAAAATGAATTCCTTTTTGCCGGCCATCAGATCCCTCCAGATCGGAGAGAAGCTGCGCAGGTACTCAACAACTTCCGTTATGGACGAGATCAGGTAATCGACCTCTTCTTCGGTGATCTCTTCATCGATACTCAGCCGGAGAGAACCATGGGCTACGTCATGCACCCGTCCGATCGCCAGAAGAACGTGACTCGGATCCAGAGATCCGGAGGTACAGGCGCTTCCTGAGGAAGCCGCGATCCCTTTGTCATCCAGCAGAAGCAGAAGAGATTCCCCCTCAATTCCCTCAAAACAGAAGTTCACATTTCCGGGAAGCCTGCTTGTCTCATCGCCGTTCAGGGCGGAGTGCGGGATCTTCCTCAGGCCGGCGATCAGCCGGTCTCTCATCGCCCTCTGGTGAGCGGTATTGCGTTCCATGTTCGCCACGGCCTCGTCAAGAGCCGCCGCCATGGCGGCAATGCCGGGGACATTTTCTGTTCCTGCCCGCTTACCGCGCTCCTGAGCGCCGCCCTCGATCAGATTCGTAAGAAGGACACCTTTTCTCGCATAGAGGAAACCGGTTCCCTTGGGTCCGTGGAATTTGTGACCGGAAGCGGAGAGCATGTCGATATTGTCGCGGTCAACGTCGATGGAAATGTGCCCGACTGCCTGGACCGCATCCGTGTGAAACAGCACGTTCTTCTTCCTGCACACAGCTCCGATCTCCCGGATGGGCTGGATCGTGCCGATCTCATTGTTGGCATACATGATCGTCACCAGACAGGTATCTTCGCGGATCGCCTCTTCTACCTCCGGGACCCGGATCAGACCGTCCTCATGGACATCCAGAAGGGTGACCTCGAATCCTTCCTTCTCCAGTTTTTTGAGGGTGTGCAGGACCGCATGATGTTCGAAAGCAGAGGAGACGATATGCATCTTTCCCTTCTGCCGGCCCAAGGCTGCCGCCGACAGGATGGCCTGGTTGTCAGCTTCGCTTCCTCCCGATGTAAACAGGATCTCGCGCGGACCTGCACCGATCACAGCTGCAACTTTCTCCCTCGCGTCTTCCAGAACCTCCTTCGCCTTCTGGCCGAAACCGTACAGGCTTGACGGATTTCCCCAGGCCTCACTCAGAAGACGGGTCATTGTATCAACTGCCGCGGGACACATCTTCGTGGTAGCGGCATTATCTGCATAGATCATATATTTACTCCTTGTCATTCAACTCAGTCCGTATCCTCTGCTGCCTTCGTGCGGCAAGCCGGAGCTGTCTGTGTCCGTATCATAATAACCCTTATTACCTACTATGTCAATAGGTTTATAAAGCCCGCAGGAGACCTTTCAGAGAACATAACTGGCCGCGTTAAAAAAGGGGATCAGAATAAATAAAAAAGCCCCGGCTGAAACTTCAGCCGGAGCCTGTCGGATCTATTTTCCGGTAACCCTTTGATATTGGATGAAAATGGTCATTGGATGGAACTGATCACTGTATGGAAATGATCAGTTCGGAGCGGAGACCTTGGAGTCTACGTGCATTCCCATGCCTGCGGTATGAGCGGATACTTCCGAAGCGAGGTACAGAACTGCGTTCGCGACCTCCTCCGGCTTCGCATAGCGCTTATCCATCGCATAAGTTCCTGCGAGCATCTCCATAGCCTGCTCATGAGTCATGGAATCTCCGAAGAAGTCCTTCTCGATGCGGAGCATCATCGGCGTGTCGACCGGACCCGGGCACACATAGTTGACATGGACGCCAACCGGACCAAGTTCCATAGCGACGCACTTGGTGAGACCGGCGACCGCGTACTTGGAGGAGACGTATGCGCTGTTGCCGGCAGTCGGCTCATAAGCTGCTGCGGAAGCGACAACGACGACGGCGCCTGACTGTTTCTCGATCAGTGTCGGAGCAGCATATTTCATAAGGAGCATCACGGAGAATACGTTCAGCATGTAGGTCTGCTCGAACAGGTCAAGGGTCATATCCTGGACCGGATGAGCCTTTCCTTCGTATCCTGCGTTCGGGACTACGATATCGATGGTTCCGAAT
>CAMOXU010000152.1 GCA_946629525.1 uncultured Clostridia bacterium | reverse complement strand
TCACATGAAAATCGTATTGATGGAGCCTCTTGGGATCTCTCAGGAAACATTACAGGAGCTGGCGGACCGGCTCACGAAGGAAGGGCATGAATTCAGGGCCTATGACAGCTTCACGACGGATATCGGGGAAATGAAGACCCGTGCGGAAGACGCGGACATTCTCATGATCGCGAACCATCCCCTTCCGGGAGAGGTGATCCGTGCGGATAAGAATCTGAAGTTCATATCCGTTGCCTTCGTTGGGATCGACCATGTGGACACGGATGCCTGCAAAGAGCGTGGAATCGCAATTTCCAACACAGGCGGATACTGCGATGATGCGGTCGCAGAGCTCGCCGTCGGGCTTGCGCTCGACTGCCTGCGCAATATCTCCGCATGTGATCAGAGCGTCCAGGCCGGCGGCGGAAAAGCCGGGCTGCAGGGTCACGAGCTTGCCGGGAAGTGTGTCGGCATCATCGGGACCGGCGCGATCGGATGCAGAACAGCGGAGATCTTCAAGGCATTTCGCTGCAGGCTGATCGGATATAACCGGTCGGTGCGTCAGGAGGCCGTCGATCTCGGAATTGAATTAAAGAGCCTTGACGAGGTCTGTGCCGAGGCGGATATCATCTCCGTACACACACCGCTTACCCCCAAGACCCGCGGCCTGATCGGAAGAGAGCAGATCGCCCTTATGAAGCAGGGCGCGATCCTCATCAACACAGCCCGCGGCCCGGTCGTCGATACGGATGCTCTGGCGGAAGCCCTGCGCGCAGGGAAGATCAAGGCGGGGACGGATGTCTATGAGCAGGATCCGCCGCTTCCGGAAGGACACCCGCTGTACGGCTGCCCGAATCTGGTCTGCACTCCGCATGTCGGGTTCGACACGAGAGAGTCGATCGACCGCCGGGCGGTGATGGCATTTGAAAATGTCACAGAATTCCTGGGCGGGAATCAGATCCGGAAGATGCTGTAAAGGCGGGAGTTGTTCGGCGAGGCGGAGGAGAAAGGCCTCTTCTGTGTCGTGCGGGACGAGGGAGACTTCATAGACTGGAAGTAATCCATAAAATCGATGTCAGTGATAGTACTGTCGGTTCGCCGGCGGTATGAGGAGTAATGAATGCACAGTGAATTTTTAATGGGCAACGCTGCGATTGCCCTCGGCGCAATTGCGGCCGGTCTCGATCTCATAGCGGGCTATCCGGGGACTCCGTCCACGGAGACGCTCGAAAATGTTGCAAAGTACAGAACCAAAGGGACCTACGTCGAATGGTCCGTCAATGAAAAATCCGCCATGGAAGTCGCTGCGGGCGCAGCCTATGCAGGAGCCCGCACGATGGTCACCATGAAGCAGGTGGGCCTGAACGTGGCTTCCGACCCCCTGATGTCGCTCGAATATATCGGCGTAAAGGGCTGCATGGTCGTCCTTGTCGCGGACGATCCGGGCCCGATCTCATCGCAGACGGAGCAGGATACAAGGCATTTTTCCTACTTCAGCAAGCTGCCCTGCTTTGACCCGACGTCCGTGCAGGAAGCATACGAGATGATCCAGGAGGCTTTCGAGTACTCCGAGCAGTACGGCACGCCGGTCTTTTTCCGCCCGACGACCCGTATCTGCCACGCGTATGCCTCCATCAACGTGAAGGATCCGGACGAGTACAAAGTCAACAAGCCGGAGGGCTTTATCAAGGATTCGAAGAGATGGGTCATCTTCCCGCGGCTTTCTTATGCGAATCACCAGAAGATCGTTGCGAGAAATGAAAACCTCGCAGACGTCTTCTCCGACTACAGGCGGAATGAGATCCTCTTCCCGGAAGCCGGAAAGAAGGGAATCGCCGCAGGCGGGATCAGCTATGCCCTCGCCCGGGAAGCCCTGAAAGGTCGGGAGGATCTCCGCGTCCTCAAGGTCGCGACGCCCCATCCGTTCCCGGAGAAGCTCGCGGTCTCCTTCCTTAAGGGACTCGACGAAGTCCTCTGTCTGGAGGAGCTCGATCCGGTCATTGAGCGGGAACTGATCTTTATTGCAGGAAAGTACCGTCTTCCGGTGAAGATCCGCGGAAAGCTCACACATGACACGGCCTGCGCCGGCGAGAATTCCCTCGACCTCGTGAGAAGATATGTAGATACCTTCGCCGGAAATACAAATGGTCCGGACGGAGAGGAAGCCGGATCGAATCTCGCTCAGGCGGAAAATGCGCAGCCGGAGACAGCCCTCGCGCCTGCACCGGACGCACCAATTCGTCCGCCTGTACTCTGTGCCGGATGTCCTCACAGAGCTTCCTTCTACGCGGTAAAAGTTGCCATGAAGGGAAAAAAGACCATTTTCTGCGGTGACATCGGCTGCTATACCCTCGGCAATGCCATGCCTCTCGACATGTGCGACACCTGTCTCTGCATGGGAGCCGGTATCAACATCGCACAGGGTGTGTACCGGATCGAACCGGACACGAAAGCCTTCGCCTTTGTCGGCGATTCTACATTCTTTGCCTCCGCGATCACCGGGATCATCAACGCTGTCTACAATCAGGCGGAGATGACGGCAGTCATACTGGACAACTCCACGACAGCCATGACCGGCCATCAGCCGCATCCTGGAACCGGAAAGACAATGATGGGAGAGGTCGTTGCGAAAGTCAGCATCGAGGCGGTCCTTCGGGGCATCGGTCTTACATTTGTCGAGACGGTGGACCCGCTGGATCACAAGGCAGCAGTCGACGTCGTGCGGAGAGCGGCAGAGGAGCCGGGCGTGAAGGCGATCATTTTCAAATCGCCCTGTGTCGCGATCACGAAGCCTCGGGGGCTCATGGCGATCGATCAGGAGAAATGCATCGGATGCAAGCGCTGCATCCGCGAGATCGGCTGCCCGGGAATCATCATAAACGAGGGCAAGGTCATGATCGACGACTCTCTCTGCACCGGATGCGGGCTCTGCGCACAGCTCTGTCCGACAGGCGCGATCGGAGGTGTGACAAGATGATCAGAAATATTGTTCTGTGCGGTGTCGGAGGACAGGGAACCGTTCTGGCTTCCAAGCTCCTCGCGGCAGCAGCCATGGAAAAGGGATATAAAGTCATGAGTGCCGAGACGATCGGGATGGCGCAGCGCGGCGGAAATGTCTTCAGCAACATCCGCATCAGCGACGGGGAGGAGATCTTCGCCCCGATGATCGGACACGGCGAGGCGGATCTTATCCTCGGCTTCGAGCCGGGGGAGACGGTCCGCATGCTTCCCTTCCTGAAGAAGGGCGGGTATGTCATCACCAACAACCGGGCGATCAAGCCGACGACGGCCACTCTGACCGGTTCGACATACGGAGCAGAGCCGATGCTTGATTATCTCAGGGAGAACTTCGATCCGGAGCATCTTCTTATCGTCGACGGCGACCGGGAAGCGGCAAAGCTCGGAAATCCCAGGGTGCTCAACGTGGTGCTCCTGGGGGCAGCAGTGCGGACCGGAGCGACGGGGCTTACGGAGGAGAATGTCCTGAGTGTCATGGACAAGGTCGTGAAGGAGAGGTTCGTGGAGCTCAACAGGAGAGCGTTCATGCTGACCG
>CAMOXU010000151.1 GCA_946629525.1 uncultured Clostridia bacterium | reverse complement strand
GTCGTGTTGTTGAACAGCCCGACATAGCCGAACGCGTTGTCGTCGATCGCGATCTGCACGATCTCATTGGCGAGCTCCGCGCGCTTTGCGGGATCCGCCTCATTCCTGAGGCTGCCGATCAGTTCCTCACAGTGCGCGTCCGAAAATCCGCCCACATTAAAGTACGCGCCGTCCGCAAGCGTGGAATCGATAAAATACAGCGGATCGCCGGATTTATCCGCGATCATGCAGTAGAGTGCGAGGTCGAAATCCGCTGTCGCGATATAGGTCGAATCCGGATCCTCCTCCACATGAAGCTCGGAATCGATACCGATCGCTCTCAGCTGTTCCTGAATGAGAAGCGCCAGCGTATCCAGGGATCTGGCCGCATAGTATGCTATCCTGATCCTGAGCTTCTTCCCGTCCTTCTCAAGAATACCGTCCGTTCCGGCCTTATACCCGGCGTCAGCAAGAAGTTTCTCAGCCTTTTCCGTGTCGACCGCAGGCACCGTCACCTGTCCATACGCGGTCTCCGTGGAGAACGGACCGACTGCCGGACTGACCGTTCCGGAGAGATACTCCGCGATCGCGTCCTTATCCACCGTGAGGTTGATGGCTTCGCGGACAGTGCTGTCCAGGCGGTTTTCATTTAAAATGTAAAACTGCAGGCGCGCTCCCGGAATCGAGACCACATTGTACCTGTCCGGATCCGCTTTATAGATCTCAAGCGCTGCGGAGGAGACAGAATTGTAACAGTCGATCTGTCCGCCCTGCATGGCCAGGAGCTTCGGGTCGTCCTCCTGCATATAATAGAAGACAGCGCCGTCGAGCTTTACGTCCCCGCCCCAGTAGGATGCATTTTTCTTTACCGTCACGTCACCTTCCGGCTCGAACGTATCGATCACGAACGGGCCGGTACAGATCGGCGCATTGTCAAAGTCCGTCGTGGCATCGAGGTCGATCATGCCGAATTCAGGGCTCGCCAGATCGTTCTTCATCGTCGGATACACCTGATCCGTCGTGATCACGACCGTCCGCTCGTCAGGGGCTTCCATCGTGTACTCTCCCATATAGGCAAATCGTCCGTTCACCTCCGCTGTTCGCTGCAGATTGCGGATGACCATCTCCGCGGTGAGGGGTGTGCCGTTGGAGAAAGCCGCGCCTTCCCGGATCGTGATCGTCCAGCTCGTCCCCTCAAGAACTGCGTCCTCGGCGAGACACGGAACAGCTTTGGAAGTCTCATCCAGACGGAACAGTGCTTCCGAAATTCCGTAGATCGATGTATACCATCCGTAATATTCCTTATGCACGTCGAGACTCGGGTAAGCAAAGGAAGCCGCCGTGCGGAGGATCTTCGCCCCTTCCGCGCCGCCTCCTGCATCGGTTCCCGCATCCGCTGAGGCCAACTGCCCTGCAGTGCTGCCGGACACGCTCTCCCCGCTGCCTGTATTCCCGCTGCCCGCTGCTCCGGCAGAGCTCCCGCATCCCGTGAGACCGGCCGCCATGACTGCTGCAAGGCAGAGCGCAAGTATTTTTTTCCTCATCCAGCCTTCCTCCATAATGATTTTTCGTTTTTCCCGCTTCCCATTATTTCTCCGCAACGATCCGGAACATCGGGGTCGACGCGTAATTGATCTTCTCTTCCCGCGTCCACACCTTCTTCCAGACGTCCCGGTCGATCGTCACCTTCCGAAAGCCTGCCCGCAAAAGCGCCTGCTCATCCCATTCCGGCCGGTCGATCGGACTCAGGGGCAGATCCCGTGCGATCCGCTCCATCCGGTCGAAATTTTCACCGATATTATAATCGGAGATCGCCTCCTCCGCGACGCGCTTCCTGTCCGCCTCGTAGCCTGCCAGGCTGTCCTCATCATAGAGATAGCGGTACCAGTTCGCGTCGAAGATCACGAGACGTCCGCCGGGCTTCAGAACCCGGCACCACTCGCGGTAGACCTCCTCCGGGTCCTCCAGATTCCACGTAAGGTTGCGGTTTATGACCGCGTCAAAGTACCCGTCCGGAAAATGCAGTTCTCCCGCATACATCTGATGGAACCGGATCTGCTCCGCGTACCCGCCGGCGTTCTCCCGCGCCCTCCGAAGCATCTCGGGCGTGCAGTCCGCAGCGTCCGGCAAATAGCCGTCCGAGGCCAGGAGGATCGGGAAAAAGCCCGGTCCCGTGCCGATATCGAGGATCTTCATTTTCTTTTTATTGGTGCAGTACGGGAAGGCTCCGGTCAGTGACTCGAGCCACTCCCCGGTCTTATCCCCTCTGAGCTCCTGCTGATTTCCGAGTGAATATGTCTCCGCCCTGCCGGACCAGTAACGGATGATTTCAGAACAGATTGCCGACATACTGTATTCTCCAGAATTTCTTTTCATTTGCGGCTTCCTTTACCGCACTATCAGTTTAGCCCAGGAAAGGCGCCGGCGGAAGCCCCTCAGGGGGTTACTGATTTTATCAAATACGATATCGCTCTTCAGGCATGGTCACCCCTCCAGCAGGGCTTCTTCGCCGGATGCTTCCTGGGCTCAAAGGATTACCCGGAGCTCAATGCGCTTCTTGAGAAAATGGCTGCGGAGAAGGGCGTCACTCCGGATACCATCGCCTATGCGTGGATCCTCCGTCTGCCGGGCAAAGTCCAGGCTGTCACCGGGACGACGAAGTCTGCCCGAATTGCCTCCGCTGCAGCTGCCGGAGACATCGAACTCACACGGCGTGAGTGGTACGATCTGTATCTCGCGGCGGGGAAGAAGCTGCCCTGACACCACCCCTCTGCGCGAAGCACTTTCCAAATTTCGCGATGAAGGCCGGTCCCACGCTGCACACGCATCTCATGAATAAATTCACGAGTGCTGCGCTATGAAGATGAAGAATAAAAAGCTGCCGCAGGAAGCGTCCGGCCGCACCGTCCGATGACACATGGTATACACGTCATGTCATTCGATCCGGTCCGGTAGTTTCGCCTCCTGCGGCAGCTTTTTTATTGCAGGGCAGATGCCTTATTTTTATTTTCTCAGATGTGCTTCTTCACCTTCAGGATATTTTTCCCGTCCTTATACTCATAGGTGATCTCGTCCATCGTCTTCTTAACGAGAAATACACCCAGTCCTCCGATCGGCCTATCCTCCGCGGAGAGCGTGACGTTCGGATCTTCAGCCGCCAGCGGATCATAGGCACGTCCGTTATCGATAAAGCTCAGGACAACGGCGAGCGGATCCTCCGTCACCTCGATGCGGACCGTCGCCGGTCCTACCTCAGGACGATACGCATAATTGGCGATGTTGCTGAACAGCTCATCGATAGCAACATCGAGCTGTATCCGGGCCTTTGCCGGGCAGTCAAACTCTTCCAGCTCAGCATTTACGAAGTTCGTGACCAACTCAATATTATCATGTACCGCCGTAACGGTAAGTTCCTTCATCATGCTGCCACCTCCATCAGCTGCTGTTATGGGGAACGCCCCGGCATTCCTGCCGCGCAAAGTGCGAAGCATCTTCCGGACTGCACGGCTGCTTTTCCGCCGGAGGCTTTTTACCTCTCTGTATTTAATTAGTACTTTCCCAACCAGTTAGACTATACGGGGTACAGTCAGCGGTT
>CAMOXU010000150.1 GCA_946629525.1 uncultured Clostridia bacterium | reverse complement strand
TCAAGATACATGAATACCTGCCGAAGGTAGAGACCATTGCCATGTATGCCTCCATTAAGAACGTGATCGGGAAAACAGATGAGGAGCTGAAGCGCTTGCGGACGCTTGGGATCAACGAGCTCAACATCGGGGTGGAAAGCGGACTGGACGAAGCACTCACTTACATGGACAACGATCTCGGGTGATAAACGTAATCGCAGCGGTTCGCAAGGCGAGCCTTGAAAAGGAGAAAATGCAGATGAAAAAGTGGCAGAGCACTATGCTCATGATAGTGTTGATCCTGTCGCTCACAGCTGTCTCTTGCGGGCAGTCAGCGACACAAGCCCCGGCCGAATCGGCGACTACGGGAGAGACCGAAGCTGAGGCAGAAACGCCGGCCGGAAGTGCGGAAGAAGCTGCGCCTGACGCGGCATATCCTGCCGGAGATCCGGAAGAAGTAGCCGCTGTGATCCTGCACACCAACGACGTGCACGTGGGACTCCAGGATTATATCGGCTATGACGGACTCGCCCTCTATAAGAAGGAGCTGGAAGCTCTGTATGACAATGTGTTGCTCATTGATGCAGGCGATGCTATCCAGGGAGCGGCTATCGGTGCAATGTCAAAGGGCGACGTGATCATCAAGATCATGAATAAAGTGGGGTATGACCTCGCGATTCCCGGGAACCATGAATTTGATTTCGGGTTTGATGTGCTGGATGACTGCTCCGAGGAACTGAAATGCGGGTATATCTGCGCCAATTTCTGCACGATCGACGGCGAGCCGGTGTTCAAACCTTGGCGCATTCTTGAAGCCGGGGACCTGCAGATTGGGTTTGTCGGAACGGTCACGCCGGATACTTTTACAAGATCTGCGATCAAGGACGTCGTAAACGAAGTGGGTGAGCCCATGTATGACTTTCTGGCGGATGAGACCGGAGAAAGATTGGCCGCAGCTTTGCAGAAGAACATCGATGAGGTGCGTGATAACGGAGCGGATTATGTGATCCTGGTCGGGCATCTCGGCAGCAGGGGTACAGGAATCTACAGCAGCGATGCGATCGTGGGACAGCTGACCGGCATTGATATGGTGATCGACGGTCACACTCATGAACTGTATAGCAAATCCATACCCGACAAGGACGGCAAAATGATCCCCGTCGGACAGACGGGAACAAAGCTGCAGAATATCGGACAGCTGACGATCTATGAAGACGGACACTTTGAAGAGACTATTGTCGATGCGGTGCCGCAGAGTTCCGAGATTCCTTCAGAGTCCGTCACGCGTAAAGACGTGGAGAGATATGTGGATCCGGATACGAAAGATTTTATTGACGATATTTTGGCACCCTATGAAGACATCCTGAGCCAAAAAATCGGAGATCTGTCCGTAGACCTTATCAAAATGGTGAACGGGTCTGACACGAGCCGCAATGCGGAGAACGGGCTGTGCGAATTTGTGGCGGATGCTTTCCGCGAGGTCGGACACACGCAGGCGGCCATTCTCGGAGCCGGATCGGTGCGCACCAATCTGGAAGCCGGTGAAGTCACATACCGGGACGTAGTGGATATCCTTCCATACTGCAATGAGATCGTAATGGTGGAAGTCAGCGGCCGGGACATTCTTAATGCCCTGGAGTTCGGCGTTTCTTTCCTCCCGAACAAGGTGGGCGCATTCCCGCAGGTATCCGGCATCACTTTCCGCGTCAATAAGGATATAGAGAGCAGCGTCAAAATGAATGAAAAGAAACAGTTCATTTCCGTGGACGGGGAGTACCGCGTGTCTGACGTGATGATCGACGGCAAAGAATTGGATCCCGATGCGATCTACACGCTCGCCATAGCAGGTTATCTTTTAACCGGCGGGGACGGATATACGATGTTCGGGGATGCAAATATCTACTCCACGACGGGGCTGTGCGACAATGAAGTTGTCATGAAATACATTCAGGAGAACCTCGGCGGTGTGATTCCGGAGATGTATGCGCAGCCGCTGGGAAGGATTTTGTATTGAGGATTGGGAGAAAGACATGATATATGCAGCATACGGCAGCAACATGAACATAGAGCAGATGAAATACAGGTGCCCGGAATCCAAGATTATCGGAAACGGGAAACTTAAGGGGTGGAAACTGGTTTTTAATGTATATGCAGACGTTATCAAGGGAGAAACGGATGATGTGGTTCCTGTTGTCTGCTGGGATATTGCAGAGAGCGATTGGGACAGACTTGATATATATGAGGGCTTTCCGATTTACTACGTCAAGGAGACAGTTGAAATTGTCCTCGACGATGGAAGGAACGAAAAGGGAATAGTGTATGTAATGGCGGATGACAGAAAGGGCTTATGCTTGCCATATAGAGAGTATCTGAAGGTCTGCCTGCAAGGATACAAGGACAATGGCATCGATGTTCAGCCGCTGTATGAAGCGCTTAAGTATACCCGAGACAATAGCCAACAAGGACAATAAGGAGTTGATCATATCATGAGCCTTTACGCGATCGGCGATCTGCACCTGCACTACCAATCAGTGCTGAAAGCACCGGGGCAGCTGCACGGCCGGGTCTGGAAAAATCATGAAGAAAAGTTCCGAAAGAACTGTGCTAAAACATTGACTCCCGAGGACACCCTCGTCCTTGTCGGCGACCACAGTTGGGGAAAGAATCTGTCGGAATGCGAGCAGGATCTACAATATATCCGTGAGCTGCCGGGCCGCAAGATTTTGACTCGCGGCAACCATGATATGTTCTGGGATGTGAAGAAGACCGGCCGGCTCAACGAGCTGTACCGGCCGGATCTGACTTTTGTGCAGGACAGCTATGACTCCTATCAGAATTACGCCATAGTAGCAACAAAAGGGTTCACTTTCGAAGGGCCTTTTTACATCGATCGCCGAGGAAGAATCATCGGCTGGGACGAAGAAGCAGAAGAGCACGCCAAGAAACTGGTCGAGAGAGAACTTGTTCGGCTCAGGAAATCTTTTGAACTGGCGAAGGCAGATGGATATCGAAAATTCATCATGTTCCTGCACTATCCACCCACCAACATCCTTGAGGAGAGAAGCGGATTTACGGACATGGCGGAGGAGTACGGTGCAGAGCAGGTGATTTACGCGCACAGTCACGGAGAGAGCAGGTTTCACGACAGCATTGAAGGCGAATACAGAGGAAGAGTGTACCACTTAGTGTCCGGCGATTATTTGCGCTGGAAGCCATTAAAGGTATTGGAGTAACGCTCCGTTCTGAGAACTGCTGCTGATCAGTGTGTTCTTCCTGATCGGCGGACTGTATCTTGGTAATTCAGGACTTCCGGCTTACGTTACATCATGCTGCCTGGCGGCAGGACTGATCCTGCTGGTAGTGGGCGTTGTGTTCTATCGTGTGCTGAAGAGCGAGTGAGGTGACAAGGGGCGGTTCTTTTTTGTCAGAAGAACCGTCCTTTTGTATTCCCGGCGGCCACTTGCATTCCTTCCGCAATAGGAATAAAATTAAGAGATAGTTAGAAAATCCTAACCTCGTTTAAGCCAAAAAGGGGGCAGCATGATGTTCTGGGACCAGGTGGCCGGCGTGTACGACATCTTTGTCAACGTCATCAACAGGAAAACGCATAAGATACTGAAAGAGATCGTGTCGGATCTGATCGAAC
>CAMOXU010000149.1 GCA_946629525.1 uncultured Clostridia bacterium | reverse complement strand
GGACCGGAGCTGAAGATCTATCAGTGCGGTCTGCCCAAGGAGATGGCGATCGAGCTCTTCAAGCCCTTTGTTATGAAGGAACTTGTGAGCCGCGGAACAGCGCACAATATCAAGAGCGCCAAGAAGATGGTGGAGCGCCTTGAAGGGGAAGTGTGGGATGTTCTCGAGGACATCATCACAGAGCATCCGGTCATGCTGAACCGTGCGCCTACACTGCACAGACTGGGTATTCAGGCTTTCGAGCCGATCCTGGTCGAAGGAAAGGCAATCAAGCTTCATCCGCTTGTCTGTACAGCGTTCAACGCTGACTTCGACGGCGACCAGATGGCGGTCCACCTTCCGCTCACGGTCGAAGCACAGGCGGAGTGCCGCTTCCTCATGCTCTCCCCGAACAACCTGCTGAAGCCGTCTGACGGCGGGCCGGTCGCGGTCCCGTCGCAGGACATGGTCCTCGGTATTTATTACCTGACGCAGGAGCGCCCGGGCGTGAAGGGCGAGGGAATGCATTTTGCAAGCCTGAATGAGGCGATCCTCGCATATGAGAACAAATACATCACTCTGCAGTCCAAGATCACGGTCCGCATGAAGAAGACGCTCGAGAACGGCGAGACGATCTCCGGCAACGTGTCAAGTACGCTGGGACGATTCCTGTTCAATGAGATCATCCCGCAGGATCTTGGTTTCGTAGACCGCGAGGATCCGGAAAATGCGCTCAAGCTGGAAGTCGATTTCCTGACCGGAAAGAAGCAGCTGAAGGCGATCCTTACGAAGACGATCAATATCCACGGCGCGACGGTGACGGCGGAAGTGCTCGACGCGGTCAAGGCTATGGGTTATAAGTATTCCACGATCGCGGCCATGACGGTCTCTATCTCCGACATGACGGTCCCGCCGGAAAAGCCGAAGCTCATTGAGGAGGCGCAGAACACGGTCGACAAGATCGCGCGCAATTACCGCAGAGGTTTCCTCACTGAGGAAGAGCGCTACAAGGAAGTTGTCGAGACCTGGAAGCAGACGGACCAGATCCTTACCGAGAAGCTTCTGCAGGGACTTGATAAGTACAACAACATCTTCATGATGGCGGATTCCGGAGCCCGTGGTTCCGACAAGCAGATCAAGCAGCTGGCCGGTATGCGAGGCCTGATGGCCGATACGACCGGACACACGATCGAGCTCCCGATCAAGTCCAACTTCCGTGAGGGACTGGACGTTCTGGAGTACTTCATGTCTGCGCACGGAGCCCGCAAGGGTCTGTCCGATACGGCCCTTCGTACGGCTGACTCGGGATATCTGACACGAAGACTGGTCGATGTCTCTCAGGAGCTGATCATCCGCGAGATGGACTGCTCCGTAGACCGTGACGAGATCCCCGGAATGTGGGTATCCGCATTTACGGACGGCAAGGAAGTCATCGAGACGCTGCAGGACCGCATCACAGGAAGATTCGCTGCAGAAACAATCTATGACAAGGATGGAAATATCCTCGTCAAGAGAAATCATATGATCAACCCGCGCAGAGCGGAGAGAGTCGTGAAGTACGGCGTCGGCGAGGACGGCAAGCCGATCGAGCGGGTCAGGATCCGTACGATCCTCACATGCCGCAGCAAGCTCGGTATCTGCGTCAAGTGCTACGGTGCCAATATGGCGACCGGCGAGGCGGTACAGGTCGGTGAATCCGTCGGTATCATCGCAGCCCAGTCCATCGGCGAGCCGGGTACACAGCTTACGATGCGTACGTTCCACACGGGCGGCGTCGCCGGCGGCGATATTACACAGGGTCTTCCCCGTGTCGAGGAGCTTTTCGAAGCCCGCAAGCCGAAGGGTCTTGCGATCATCTCCGAGATTCCCGGCGAGGTCCAGATCCTCGAGGATCAGAAGAAGAAGCGCGAAGTCGTGATCACCAACCCCGACGAAGAGGTCGGAACAAAAGAGAGGCAGAAGACTTACCTTATTCCTTACGGTTCCAGGATCAGAGTCCAGGAAGGACAGATCATCGAGGCCGGCGAGGAGATCACGGAAGGCTCGGTCAACCCGCACGATATCATGAAGATCCGCGGTATCCGTGCCGTGCAGGATTACCTGCTGCGCGAGGTACAGCGTGTCTACCGTCTGCAGGGTGTTGAGATCAACGATAAGCACATCGAAGTCATTGTCCGTCAGATGCTGAAGAAGGTCAGAATCGAGAAGCAGGGCGATACGGAGTTCCTTCCGGGCTCGCTCGTGGACGTCCTTGACTTTGAGGATCTGAATGAGCAGCTTGTCGCGGAAGGCAAGGAGCCGGCGGAAGGCGTCAGGATCGTTCTCGGTATCACGAAAGCGGCGCTGGCGACAAATTCCTTCCTGTCAGCCGCATCCTTCCAGGAGACGACGAAGGTCCTTACGGATGCCGCGATCAAGGGACGCATCGATCCGCTGATCGGTCTGAAGGAAAATGTCATTATCGGACAGCTGATCCCGGCCGGAACCGGTCTGCGCCGTTACAGAGACGTAAAGCTCGATACGGATGCCAAGATCGAGGCACGGAGAAAGGCTATGGAGAACGAGAAGGCAGCTGAAGAGGCTTCGGAAGAGTCCGCGAAGCCGGAGGAGAAGGATCCATTCGACGCAGAGATCGAAGATTCTGCTGCCGAGGAAGTAATGGAGGAGACGACAGAGGCTCCGGAGACGGTCGAAACAGAGGAATAATGAGGCAAAAGCTTCTATAAAGAATTTCTCCGGAGAGCTCCCCGCGGAGCTTTTGATGAGATCCGTATATGAGAACGTAAAGGACTGCCGCATCGGTTTTTCGGTGCGGCAGTTTTAATCTCACAGGAAATCGCGATTTCCTGTGAGATTAAGACCCTCCGGGAGGATGCACACTCGCGCGTGTGGAAGCATGCCGCTTGCGCGACCGCGCTCGGCGCGAGCGTCCCGCAAGCGGGACGCTTTTTATTTTTTCTCCCCTTGACAGCTTAATATCTCCGTAATATAATCTTCTGAGCGCGCTTAAGTGACGCGTAAATTTTTGCGTGCTTATTTAAACGTGCTGCATGTATTGCATTTTACAGCCGAACAGGCCGCAGCTTGCTGCGGACCACGTTGAAGGTGATATGTTCTGTTTCATGGCCTGTGATCTCGCAGGCGCGGATACGGAACAGTCATCCGAAACAACTCAGTTACACTTCAAAACTATGTTTTGAGAGGAGACATATTTTGCCCGCGAATGCCTGACTGGCGTGAGCGGCCGCAAAACAGTCATCCGAGGTCATTGAACCGGACTTCAAAACTATTTTTTGAGAGGAGGGAAACTCAAAGGAATGCCTACATTTAATCAGTTAGTCAGAAAAGGAAGAGAGACTTCTGCAAAGAAACCTAAGGCACCGGCTCTTCAGAGATCCTTCAATTCCCTGAAGAAGAAGAATGTCAAGAATTATTCTCCGCAGAAGCGTGGTGTATGCACAGCTGTCAAGACTGCTACACCGAAGAAGCCGAATTCAGCGCTTCGTAAAATCGCCAGAGTTCGTCTTTCCAATGGCGTCGAAGTTACGTCCTATATCCCGGGTGAAGGCCACAACCTTCAGGAGCACAGCGTTGTTATGATCCGCGGCGGCCGTGTCAAGGACCTTCCGGGTACCAGATATCACATCAT
>CAMOXU010000148.1 GCA_946629525.1 uncultured Clostridia bacterium | reverse complement strand
CGCCCTGTGTATCTGTGTGATCATGTCTGTTACCCCTTCACGGAACGCATCCGCCTGATGTGATGTCAGATATTTTACCTGATGCCGAATCATAGAACAAGAAGGACGCGGCCCGTGAGGAGGCAGGGGATGAAAAATGCTGATCTGCCGGGATGCGTACTGATCAGCGGTTCCGGGTGACAAAGCAGAGGGATGCGCCTATAATGAAGCAGGCAGACGGAGGATTATTTCCGGAGGCTGACAGCGAGACTGCTAAGTGAGATGGAGGATGAAAGAAAATGAAAAAACCGGTTCTTGTGATCATGGCAGCAGGAATGGGAAGCCGCTACGGCGGACTGAAACAGATCGACCCTGTCGATGACCGGGGACATATCATCATGGACTTTTCGATCTTTGACGCGCGGCGCGCGGGATTCGAAGAGGTGATCTTTATCATCAAGAAGGAAAATGAACAGCTGTTCCGGGATGCGATCGGCGACCGGGTGAGCCGGACCATGAAGGTGCGCTATGTATTTCAGGAGCTGGAGAATATCCCGGAAGGCTTCCGGGTTCCCGAAGGCCGCGTGAAGCCCTGGGGGACCGGACATGCGGTCCTGAGCGCGGCGCAGGTCATCGACGGGCCCTTCGCGGTCATCAACGCGGATGACTATTACGGAGCCGAGGCCTTCCGCCTGATTTATGACAGCCTGACGGCGCAGGAGAAGGAGCAGGAAGAGAAAGCCCAAAGCGGCGGACCGGTGACGTACACTATGGTGGGGTATCTCCTGAAGAATACGCTCACGGAGAACGGCTCGGTCTCGCGCGGTGTCTGCACCACGGATGAGAGGGGATGCCTGAACACGATCATCGAGCGCACGAAGATCATCCGGACGAAGGAGGGCGCCGCGTTCTCGGAGGACGGCGGAGACACCTGGACGGACCTGGATCCGGACAGCGTGGTTTCCATGAACATGTGGGGCTTCCCGCGTTCATTTATGGATGAGCTTTCCGGGCGGTTCTCCGGATTCCTGGAGGAGAACCTGCCGCTCAATCCGCTGAAATGCGAATACTTCCTTCCGTTTGTGGTCAATGACCTGATGGCGGAGGGGAGCGCGAAGGTGCAGGTGCTGACGACGCATGATGTGTGGCACGGGGTGACCTACCCGGAGGACAAGAAGGATGTCATGGAGGCCATGCAGAAGCTGAAGGAAGAGGGCGTCTATCCGGATGAATTCTGACAGATTGAAGAAAAGGCTCCTTCATATACTGCTCGCCGTCGTGCTCGCCGGCGGCTGCGGCATGGGCATTCTGACGCAGAACGGCACACAGAAACAGGCGGGGACAGAAGGGCCTCAGCCCGGGACAGGGGCCGTGATTGCGGAAGGGACGCAGCTGTCTGCGGGGGACAGCGGCACCGGGCAGTCGGTGGAGGCTTCGGGTGCGCAGGAGCCGGAGACCGGAAGCGGTGAGATGGAATTCCTGACTGACTTCTGGAAAAGCCTCTTTATCGGGAAGCGTGAGCTGGTCGTCGGAAGAAACCTGGATCCCTCCCGGATCACGGAATTCCGGTACACCCTCGACATGGGGACTTATCCGCCCTTATGGCATATATACCGGTTTTACAAAGAGGACGGAAAAAACTGGTTTTACCATGAGACAAGGGAGGGAGACCGCGCGCCCCTGACGGAAGAAGATGTGGTATTATCCGGAACGGCCGAACTGACAGCGGGGGAATGGGAAGAATTCTGCGTTCTCATGGAAGGCGGCGTCGTCAGGAAAAAGGAAGGCAGTGACGATGACGGGGACGAGGGGTCGCTGAGCGATCTGTACTGGGACGGCGACCAGTCTCTGTACCGGACATTCTCCTTTGTGAACCAGGACGGAGAGCTCGCCTTTCGGGAGTTCTGCATGGCGCTGGAGAAAAAATAGCCTGGTACTGCCGTTTTGCGGGTACTTTAGAAAAAGTGTGGAAATCAGGAGCGAAAAGCATTATAATGTGTTCGCTTGCGAATACCGAACACGTATCCGCAGAATGTAGAGGGACATATCGCCGGACAGGCAGGTCCCGGGAGCTTATGCCGTTCCGAGGAACGGGGAAAGGACTTTATTATGAATGTATTTGCTGATGCTATTGAGAAAGTAGTTGGCCGTGAGGTTCTTGATTCCCGCGGAAATCCTACTGTTGAGTGCGAGATCTACACCCAGTCGGGTGCGTTCGGACGTGCGATCGTTCCGTCAGGCGCATCCACCGGTGAGAGAGAAGCAGTTGAGCTTCGTGACGGCGACAAGAAGCGTTACGGCGGCAAGGGCGTTCTGAAGGCTGTTGCCAACGTCAATGAGAAGATCGCTCCGAAGATCATCGGCATGAATGTTTTTGATCAGACCAAGATCGACAAGGTCATGATCGAGCTTGACGGCACCGAGTTCAAGAAGGTCCTCGGCGCAAACGCTACTCTGGCAGTTTCTCTGGCTGTTGCCCGCGCTGCAGCTGATTCCTGCGGACTTCCGCTGTACAAGTACCTTGGCGGCCCGAATGCGAAGGTTCTTCCGACTCCGATGATGAACGTCCTCAATGGCGGAAAGCATGCTGACGGTTCTGTTGACATGCAGGAGTTCATGATCATGCCGATCGGTGCAAAGAGCGAGGCTGAGGCTGTCCGTATGGGCGCTGAGACCTTCCACGCACTGAAGAAGATCTGCGCGAAGCGCGGATATGCTACCTCTGTCGGTGACGAGGGCGGATATGCTCCTTCCTGCAAGAACGGCAACGAGGAGCCGCTTGAGATGATCGTTGAAGCTATGAAGGCAGCAGGTTATGAGCCTGGTGTTGACATGGGCATCGCTATGGACCCGGCTTCCTCCGAGTTCTACAACGCAGAGAAGGGTGTCTATGAGCTGTCCCGCTCCGGCGAAGGCGAGAAGACCTCTGACGAAATGATCGAGCTGTATGCAGGCTGGGTCGAGAAGTATCCGATCATCTCCATCGAAGACGGTCTGTCTGAGAATGACTGGGATGGATGGAAGAAGCTGACCGAGCGCCTGGGCGACAAGATCCAGCTGGTTGGTGATGACCTGTTCGTTACTAACACCACCTTCATCAAGAAGGGTATCGAGCTCGGCGTCGGCAACGCAGTTCTGATCAAGCTGAACCAGATCGGAACCCTGACCGAGACCTTCGACGCTATCGAGATGGCGAAGGAGCACAACTACACAGCAGTTGTTTCCCATCGTTCAGGAGAGTCTGAGGACTCAACGATCGCAGATCTTGTTGTCGCGACCAACGCGGGACAGATCAAGACCGGTTCTCTGAGCCGTACCGACCGTATCGCGAAGTACAACCAGCTCATCAGGATCGAGGAAGAACTTGGTGAGGTTGCCGAGTATCGCGGCAAGGACAGCTTCTACAACGTTAAGCTGTAATGCTGACAGCTGAAAGATGAAAGATTGAATGCCGGCAGTAATGCCGGCATTCTTCGGTACATTTATTCCGCTGTACATTATTCTCTATATTGTTGCGTTCATCATGACTCCGATCGCAGCAAAGGCGGCAGACGCAGCCTGCAGCTGATATTAAATGAACAGGAAAAACCAGGGGCCCTTGAGGCCTCTGGTTTTTTGATGTTACCAATAGCGCGGATACCTTCCTGATGTGTTATGATGAAGATGTTGTAGGGGGGCAGTTCCCTGTAAATAAACAGTAGTTCCCCGGAAAACTGAAGGATGAAGAAACCGTTCCGAAGACCGGGAAGGACAGCCGGAGGAGAATATGAGATATCTTCTTACCAGTG
>CAMOXU010000147.1 GCA_946629525.1 uncultured Clostridia bacterium | reverse complement strand
GAGATGATGGTCTTAATTCCGTAGGGACGGGTAACGTCCGCCAGAAACTTCATCATGATGTCCGGCCCGATGGCGATGACGCGATCGAACTGTGGCTTGCCTTCCTTGATGTTTGCTTCAATCTCATTCTTCAGAAACACCGTGGTAAAGCCCTTCTCGCCGTAGGTGCCGTCGTCGGTGCACATGATGAGCTTGTCAGACGCTGCTTTCAGCTCTTCCTTCAGAATTACGATGTCCGCACTGCGGAAACCGCCGATGAAGGTTACGTCAATCCCTCTGGCGTGCATCTCTTTGGCAATCGGATACGCTATCGCGCAGCCGACGCCGCCGCCGACGACACAGACCTTCTTCAGGCCTTCCATTTCGGTCGCCTTGCCCAGCGGGCCGACAAAGTCCGAAATATAATCGCCCTGTTCCACCGTGTGGAGCATCTTGGTCGTCTTGCCTGCCGCCTGAACCATCACAGTGACGGTTCCCTTCTCCCGGTCATAGCCGGCGACGGAGACGGGAACGCGCTCGCCCTGTTCATCCAGACGGAAAATGACAAACTGCCCGGCCTGGGCGTGTTTCGCGACGAGCGGTGCTTCAATTTCGAATAGACAGATGCTCTTGGCATCATTCAGATATCGCTTGGTTACTACCTTATACATGGCTGTACTCCTTTTGCCGTGTTGATTGATCGAGTCGGCGATCAGCCGTTCGGTCATCTTTTTGGATTTTACACTGAATACCCTGCAATGTCAAATAAAACTCTCCCGGTGGATTGTTTCCGATTCTGACATTTTCATCATTTATTTCTGCTTATTCCTCTGCAATTTGTTCGATATAGACCCAGGAACTGTTGTCATGCGGGATCAGGTTGATTACCACCGGAACAAAGCGATCATGAACATTCCCGTAAGGTACGCTTCCTTCCATATCCTGCAAATTATAGGTATAGGTATAGCGGTCAGTCCGGTAAAAAACGCGGTCATAGATCTTCATGAACAAAACAGCGTTCTGTCCGCTGTCCTCGTTGTTCCGAACCAGAGCCTGCGGACTGTCAGCATAGATGGAAAGCAAACCCGGTTTGTCCTTCAGTTCATTCGCCACATAAACAGCAAACCCACAGATCGCCGTGACAGGGTCCGGTTCATAGGACATCTCTCTCGTATAGAGGAACTTGGCCTTGATGGTCTCCCCGTCCGCCGTCTGTACCGTTGCGCCTACCGGGTGCATCACGTCAGCCAGAACCACCTCATCAAAGCCCATGTCATACAGCTCCCGGATGAGCTCGATGATATAGTTGCGCAGATCTGCGTTATAGGGATCCAGCCACGAGCCGTTTTCATCGCTGTAATTGAATCCTGTCTCCGTTCTGAGCGCGTATTGGGTACTTCGGGAGGCAAGCATTTCATCGATAAAGCAACTGATCTGCGCCACCATATAGATACTCTTCCCGTCTTCCCTGGACTTAAGAGCAGGGATCAGCTTAGGGAGGGAATTGGTAAAATCGTTATCGGTTCCAAGACCGTAACTGTAGGCGAGCGAAGCTTTGGAATTCCACATCAGTTGGCCGCTTCTTGGCTTCATTTCCAGCATCAGGGCATTGCCATCCACCAGGTTTGCCGCAGCGTCCTGCAGCCTTCTCTCTCCGATCTCTTCGGCACTGATGAAAACGGCTCGAAGAGGTCTCACTCTTCTCCCTGCCGTAGCAACAACACGGGAATAATCAGGGGGCTGAAAGACGATCTCCGGAATCACAGAGTCAAAGACCATATTGGACTCCGATGAGGTCGTTGTTCCGGAATCGACCATTTCGTCGGCGTCGGAGAAGACGACCTTCACCGTGTCATCACGGATGACCGCGTACTTCTGCAGTCCGTAGAAAAGTACGACCAGCAGCGTGATCAGACCGATCAGCAGCACGAACGGAATCAGCCAGTAATTTCTGCGCTGTCTTCTTCCCTGATAAAAATCTGAGTTCTTTGCCAATGAATCTACTCCTTTTCGGAAGGCTCAGATCACGGTTCGATCTTGGAAATCCGGCGGATATGGCGCTCGTCGTTTGAAAACGGTGTATCCAGGAAGGTATCTACGATTTTCAGGGCAAGGCCCTCCCCGACAACGCGGGCTCCCATTGCTAGAATATTCGCGTCATTATGCAGTCTTGTCGCTTCGGCAGAAAAGCAGTCTCCGCACAGTGCCGCACGAATCCCATGGACCTTGTTGGCTGTAATGGAGATCCCGATCCCCGTTCCACAGATGATGATCCCGTACTGGTATTCACCGCCCGCAACAGCCTCAGCTACGGCTCTCCCGTAATCCGGATAATCGCAGCTGGCTTCACTGTATGTGCCAAAATCGTGATACTGCTCTCCCCTGCTTTCCAAATGCTTCATCACGGCCTGCTTCAGCGCGTAGCCGCCATGATCAGAACCAATCGCAATCATTGTTGAACCTCCATAAAAAGTGGTAAGTCAATTATAGTCATTTTGAGTTTCGATGTCAACGAAGTGTCACAGAAATTGTGAAATCTCATTGCAAGTCTCAGTTCAGCATGGTATACTGCATATATTAAGAATGGATTTGCAGAAGGTGGTGTGTCCCATGAAAAAGCTTCTGAAGAAAAAAAACCTCATCTTCATCATTCCGGCTGTCCTGCTGGTAATTCTTCTGATCGCGGCCGCTCCCGGCGCTGTTTACCGTGAACATCATTATCGGAGTGCTATGAACGCGCTGCATGAAGGGGATCTGACGACCGCGCAGGAGTTGCTTTCGGATATTCCGATGTATCGGGACAGCGAAACGGTTCTGAACTGTGAGATTCCCTATCAGGAGGCCGACCGGCTGATGAATGCCGCCAAATCCGGCGACAGCTCCATGTTGGAAGATGCCGGATTCTCCTCTGCGGATCTCAATGATGACACGACGGTCGCCATGCTCCTGTATCGTGCTGCAGGAGACGCTTTTGATGCGCTTGGAGACTACAAGGACAGCACTTCCCGTGCGGAGGAATGCCGTGTTGGGGCAGAAGCGGAGGTTCAGATGCTGCGTGAACAGGCAGAGGAAGAACTGCGGCGTCAGCATCAGGAAACCTACGATCACGCCGTCGACCTGCTTGAATCCGGTGCCTACAGCGAGGCTCTCTCCGTATTTGAAAGTCTTGAGGACTTCTCGGACAGCAAAAAGATGGCTTCCGAATGCCTTTACCGGAAGGCTGTCGCGCTCTATCAGTTTCTGACGCATTATGACGTCAGCCGTATTTATGCCGGTATCTCCACTGATTTGAACGGTATCAGCGTCTTTTCGCTCCCCACCTCGGAAGCTCTTCGTCTCGGCAGCAGCTTCGTCGATGAACTGAGAGCCGCCTGCGGCAAAGACAAGTCTGACATCCGTCTCGAGGATACCCCCGGCAGCAGCCTCTCCCTGCTGAAAGATGCCCTGACGGAGATGTTCCGTTCTCTCGGAGATTACAGCGACAGCGCTTCCTATCCGCAGCGCATCGCAGAAGCCACGGACTATACCCGCGATTTCTTCATGTTATGCAGTACGGGCGATCTGTATGGAGCACAATCCTGGCTTTACGCTTTCGATGGTGAATTCTCTGAACGTGATAAGTGGCAGGACCTGCTTGATCTTTATCTTCCCTATTGTGGAAACTGGGTTCTCTATTCCGGCTCTCCCGATCTGCTCCCGTATATGGTCGATCAGAGCTTCTCTGCTCTTTCCATGTCCTCCAGAGTGATTCTGACCAGAGACAGCGCTCTGCTCCGAATCAGCTTCGGAGACGAACAGGAGTACAGCATTGATCTGCCCTGTGAACTGGGAGACACCAAGTTCGTTTCTGATCTTG
>CAMOXU010000146.1 GCA_946629525.1 uncultured Clostridia bacterium | reverse complement strand
TATACTCTGCAAATCCTGTCTTTGCAGCTATAGCCGGTTCTCTTTTATAGAAAAGGGTTATTTAATGAATTTCACTTCCTTACAGATCTTCTCGATCTCCTCGTCCTTGCGCTTATTGTACTCGACTTTCTTCTCCTCGAAGTAGTTGCGTCCCTGCGCGTCGATGGATACGATCAGAGGACCGAATTCCTTGACTCTGCAGTTCCAGAGGGTCTCCGGCATGCCGAGATCTCTCCACTCTGCTCTCTCGATCTCCTCGACCGCGACCGCTGCCACAACAGCGTTACCGGCCGGAATGACCACATGGATGCATCCGAAGTCCTTACATGCAGCGGCAGTCTGCTCTTTCATACCGCCCTTGCCGACGATAACGCGAACGCCGGTCTTCTTTACGAACTCATACTCGAACTTTTCCATACGCATGGAAGTTGTCGGTCCGACGGATACCATCTCGAACTTGTCATTCTCAAGCGGGCGAATAATCGGGCCTGCATGAAGAATCGCATTGTTGCGTACGTCTACCGGAATCTCTCTTCCTTCTTCCACAACACGGCGATGTGCCACGTCACGGCAGGTCGTCAGGCTTCCGGAGAGATAGAGAATATCGCCGATCTTGATATCAGCAAGGTCTTCAGCAGAGATAGGTGTTACCAGAATTTTCTTTCCATTTTCATATTTAACCATTATAATTCCACCCCCGAATGTGTTGTGATTTCATAGTTAAGGTCTGCGTCAAAGATGATGTGTCCGCGTCTGTGGCTCCAGCAGCCGACATTGACGGCTACGCCGATTGCGGACGGGTGACGGGCCGTGTTCTCGATGTTGACACCCATGACGGAGTACTTTCCGCCCATACCCTGCGGACCGAGGCCGATGGCATTGATGCCGTCCTCGAGGAGCTTCTCCATCTTGGCAGCTCTCTCGTTCTCATTGTGGGAACCGATCGGACGCATCAGGGCTTTCTTTGAAAGAAGCGCAGCAGTCTCGACAGATGTTGCGACGCCTACGCCGACAAGGAGTGGCGGACATGCGTTCAGACCATAGGATGTCATGCGGTCCATGACAAATTTCGTCACGCCCTCATATCCTTCGCCCGGCATCAGAACGGTTGCGCAGCCCGGAAGTGTGCATCCGCCGCCGGCCATGTAGGTGTAGATCTCGCATTTGTCGGAGTGCGGAACGATATCCCACCATACGGTCGGGGTGCCTTTACCGACGTTCTTGCCTGTATTGTACTCATCAAATGTCTCAACAGAGTTATGTCTCAGCGGAGTCTCAAATGTAGCCTTGACAACCGCCTCTTTCAGAAGCGCTTCCAGATCGTCGATGAGCGGGAACTTGGTGCCGCATTTTACCCAGAACTGCAGTACGCCTGTATCCTGGCAGGACGGGCGGTCCAGCTTGACGGCCAGTTCCTGGTTGCGGAACATAGTGTCATAGATAACTTTGGGCATGGGATCCGTTTCCTTCTCCCGGAGTTCCGAGAGCTTGGCGATAACGTCGTCCGGCAGCTTCTTTCCGGTGAATCCAACAAACTTGGCGATCATGTCGGTCATTTTCCTGACCTGTTCTTCATGTGTCATAACATTTCCTCCAGTTATAAAATCTATCTTTAGCTTCCTTTTAAAAAACTTGTTGATGGGTTACTGAAAATGCATCTGCTCTCAGTTTTCTTCTGCATGTGAGAGGTGTGCACATTTGTTTACATACTTTACGGATAAAACGGGAACAGTATCGGCAGCAGCACCATGCAGATCACGAACGAGATCAGAATGAGCGGAAGGCCGGATACCACATAGTCCTTGAACTTGAAACCGCCGAGGCCTACGACCATCGTGTTGGCCGGCATACCGATCGGTGTTGCATAAGCACAGGAGCAAGCGATAACTGTTGCAATAATCATGGATCTCGGGTCCGCACCGAGGCTTGCTGCAAGTGAGCTTGCGATCGGGACCATGAGAGCCGTTGTCGCTGTATTTGACATAAAGTTCGTCAGCGCACATCCTACGATGAAGATGACGAGGAGAAGGATCATCGGGTTCGGGTTTGTGCCAAGGAAACCTACGATCGTGTCCGCAATCAGAGCACCGGCTCCGGTGGAATCCAGCGCAGTTGCCAGGGCGAGTGAACCGCCGAAGAGCAGGACGACCTTAAGATCGATGGATTTCAGGGCTTCCTTCTCATTAATGACGCCTGTCAGTACCAGGATACATGCTGCGATGCAGGCTGTCACCTGAAGCTTGATACCGATCTGGTCTTCGAAAATCATTGCAAGGATGCAGATGATCAGGATTGCCAGAGATACATACTGTTTCCACTTCGGGACATCGTCGAAATTTCTGCTTTCCGTGACCTGCTCAAGCTCCCGTCCTCTCGTATCAGGAAGGAATCTGTAACCGATGAATGCCATGTAGACGATACCGGCGATGAGCATCGGAACGCCTACCGGTGCGTACATGAAGAAGCTTGTCGGCTCTCCCATCTCCTGAAGAGCATTGACGCCCATGAGGTTACCCGGTGCTCCGATGATGGAAAGGTTTCCGCCGAGGGCTGCCGCAAAAACCAGCGGCATGAGAAGGCGGCTTCTCGAGTAACCGGATTCATCTGCTATACCGCAGACGACCGGGATCAGAACTGCCGCGGTTCCCGTGTTGGAGAGGAAACCGGACATGAGGCCTACGATCGTCATGACGGCTATGATCAGTATCCTTTCGGACTTGGCAAATTTGGTAACAATACCGCCGATCTTGTTCGCCATTCCGGTTTCGAACAGCGCCTGGCCGACTACGAACATGCCTACGCAGAGGATTACGTTACTGTTAATGTAACCTGCAAATGTCTGCTGCACATCCAGAACGCCTGTAAGATTAAGGCCGAGGGCTACGATCGTAGCCGTAAGTCCCAGCGGGATTTTTTCAAGGATAAAGCTTATAATGGCAAACGCCAGAAAAAGCAATGTGATGGTTGTCTGTGACATCAGGTATATCCCCCTTTTCTATATGAGCTTTCAGCATTATGTTATTTCAATACTTCTTATTCATACTTCTCTGACGGTGGCCACCTGTCTTTGTTGTGTCTTTATTGTAATCCCCGGCTCTCCGAAAAACAATTTAATAGAAAATTCGTATACATAAAAAATTTTTATGGACTTGTCTGCACTTGCGGAGTAGAATCTAAATGTATTCCAAACATGTTCCTACCGAGGTGAAAATATGACACTTGCTCAGCTCCGATATTTCTGCACCGCTGCCCGCTATCACAGCATCACACAGGCAGCCAAATCTCTTTATGTCACACAGCCGACAATTTCCATAGCGATCCGCGAGCTCGAAAAAGAGTTCTCGCTGACACTCTTCAACCACTCGGGAAGCCATCTGTCCCTGACGGAAGAGGGGGAAGTCTTCTATAATAAGGTATCTGCCATTCTGGCGGACTGCGAGGACCTGCAGGCCAACTATACGGCGTCCAATGCATCAAAAGCGATCGTCCGCCTCGGAATTCCGCCCATGCTCAGCACGCTGTTCTTCCCGGAGCTTCTGGACCGCTTTCACGAGGTGCATCCCGATGTGTGGCTGGAACTGCAGGAGTTCGGTTCGATCCGTGCCTGCGATCTTGTGCAGAACGATGTGCTTGATATAGCGCTCATCAATATGGAAATCCCAAATGTAGACAAGTTCCATACCAGACAGCTGGCCTCGGAGCCCCTTTACTACTGCGTCTGCAGCGGTCATCACTATGAACATGAGCCGGAAATCCGTATTGAGATGCTCGACGGCGAATCTCTGATACTATATAATCAGGATTCTGTTCAGAACCGTATACTCCAGGCACAGTTCTCCGCGCTGGACATACACCCGCATGTCATCATGCGCAGCAGTCAGATACCGACGATCCTGAAGTTCATGCGGCAGGGGCGCTGCGGCTGTTTCCTGTATAAGGACATGATTCCGCTGTTTCCCGAGATCATCGGTATTCCCCTGAAACCCGAAATACGCACAAAGGCCGGTCTTGTATGGCGCAGGGGACGCTATCTGAACAGCGGGATGCAGAAATTCCTGGACTTCTGCAGGGAGAGTTATGAGTTGGGGGCGCTGACGAAATAG
>CAMOXU010000145.1 GCA_946629525.1 uncultured Clostridia bacterium | reverse complement strand
TACTATGAGAATGAATACAAGGGGCAGCTTGCCGCGTGCATCCAGTACGATGAGGGCAGAAGCCACCGTATTTACGCCGGATGCGATGCACTGCTCGTGCCTTCGCAGTTCGAGCCCTGCGGGCTGACACAGCTCATCGCAATGCACTACGGTACAGTCCCGATCGTCAGAGAGACCGGGGGTCTTAAGGATACAGTGGAGCCTTACAACATGTTTGCCGACTGGGGCAACGGCTTTACATTTGACAGATATGAGACGGGACTTCTCTACGATGCGATCAACCGGGCAAAGACATTGTACTTTGAGAACCGTTATTATTGGGATGAGATGGTCCACCGCGATATGGCCAAGAATGTATCGTGGGATAACTCGGCAAAGCAGTACAAGGATCTTTATCTGGAGCTCACTGCCTGGTAAGGAGTGTATGCTGCTATATGCAGGGCGCTTTTCATATGCAAAGGCACGATCTGATGGGCCGGAATGTGAGGAGGACCTTGCAGCTGCTGCGAAAGCAAAATCTAAAGGAGGCCGCCAGTTGATAGGCGGCCTCCTTATTTTTACTTTATAGGAAATTCCGATTCTTGTTTAAGAACTCTGTTTGCGCCGTATAAATATCTGCGGACCTGCCGCGGTTCCTGCAGATATGGGAACAACAGGCCCAGACATTCGATCAGCTTGGATTTTCAGTATAGTGGATGTGAAGACATGGGAAATGATAAGACGACAGCACGTGAAGAAAAAATGGCGGTGATCAAGGCACTCAACAACAATATGGTCCTCGTGAGGGACTCTGATGGAATTGAGAGGATCTGCCAGGGAAAGGGCATCGGTTTTCAGAAAAGAAGCGGAGACAGGATATCCTGGTCTCAGGTGGAACGCTCCTATATTCCCGAAAATGAACAGGATCAGAGGCATTTTCAGCAGCTGTTCTCGGAGATCCCGGGGGAATACTGGGAGATCGCGGAGGAAGTTGTTGAATACGGCAGAGAGCATTACAAGATCAAAGTGTCGGACAGGGTGATCCTGCCGCTCTGCGACCATATGGCGGGAAGTGTCGAACGGTATCATAAGGGCACTGTCCTGTCGAATCCCATGCTGTGGGATATAAAAAGGGTCTATTCCGATGAATTCCAGATCGGAAAGTACGCGATAAAGATCCTGAACGAGCGATTCGGCGTGGAGATGAAGGAGGATGAGGCGGCTTTTCTGGCCTACCACTTTGTGAACGCGGAGCTTGGATCTCTGCCGAACGTCTCGCCGGACTCGATGGCGCAGCTCATTGCTTCGGTTCTCGATATTGTGCAGGAATCCTTCCAGGTCGAGCTCAACGATGAGGACTGGAACTATCAGCGATTTGTGACGCACCTGAAGTTCTTCGCATCGAGGATCGTGCAGCGCCAGGGCTACCAGGACGAAGCGGACGACGAGCTCTTTCTTGAGCTGTCCGAGCGGTACAGGCCGGTCAGGAAGTGCGTGGACAGGATCGCTGACTATATTCTGATCGAGTATCACTATGATCTCAGTATGGACGAGCGCCTGTATCTGCTGATCCACATTCAGCGGGTCACCAAGCGGTATCTGAAGAAAAGAAAATCTGAGGTCAGTACAGAGGACGATGAATAATCATCCGGCACGGGGTGTGCGGGATATTATTATAAGCTGAAGTTTTTACATGCACAGGTGTTTTGACAGGAGAAGGTAAACTGTCCCCGGGACGGCGTGAACCGGGATCGTTTACCGGGCAGTTCCAGGGAACATGGATGCGGAGAGCTTTGGCGGGCACTTATTTACACGGCAGCATCTCCGCGATCCGCAGGGCGGATGGCGGGAAAGCTGCAACACCTTTTGGAAAAGGGGGAAAAAACATGGCTCTGGATTATGTATCCACCTCGAAACAGATTCTCGAGGCAGTAGGCGGCGCGGGAAATGTCGCCACCGCAACACATTGTATGACCCGCCTTCGTCTGGTCCTGAATGACGAGAGCAAGGCAGATGATGCCAAGGTCAACAAGATCAAGGGCGTCAAGTCCGTGATCAAGCAGGGCGGTCAGTATCAGATCGTCATAGGAAATGAGGTCTCCAATCTCTTCAAGGAATTCGAGAAGCTGGGCAACTTCTCCGAGACCGGAAATGCCGCCCCGAAGAAGGCGGAAGGCAATATCGTACAGAGACTGATGGGCTTTGTCGCAGGCTGCATGACACCGCTCCTGCCGGCGATGCTTGGAACTGGTATGGTCAAGGTTCTCCTGACCCTGCTGACTACATTCGGTCTGATGAGCAGCACGGGCCCGACCTATATCTTCCTCTATGGCATGGCGGACAGCTTTTTCTACTTCCTGCCGATCTTCCTTGCGGTCCAGATCGCGAAGAAGACGAATCACACTGTTCCGCTGTTCATGGTCATCGGCGCCATGCTCTGCTACCCGGATATCATCAACCTTCTGGGAGGCGCAGTGGAAGGCGCTCCGATGGGATCGATTCTCGGTATGAGCTGTACCTACATTTTCGGAGTGATCCCGGTCCTCTCCGCGAGTTACACATCCTCGGTCCTTCCGATCCTGCTCATGACGCCTGTCATGGTCTGGGCGGAGGACTTTGCGGATAAGGTATCTCCGAATGTTCTCAAGGCTTTCTTAAAGCCCATGATCTTCCTGCTGATCTGCACGCCGGTCGCATTCTGCGTACTTGGACCGCTTGGCAACGTTCTCGGTAATCTCCTGTCCGGCGTCTTCTCGGCGATGTACAATGCGGTTCCGTGGCTCACGGTCGCGATCCTGTCCGCGATCATGCCTTTCATCGTCATGACCGGTATGCACTACGCTCTGATCCCGCTCTGCATGAACAATATGGCTACACTTGGCTATGACGTTATCGTTCTCGTGACCATGTTCTGCTCCAACGTTGCACAGGGCGGCTCTTCCCTCGGCGTTGCTATGAAGACCAAAAACATGGAGACCAAGTCTGAAGGTATCGCCTGCGGTATCTCCGCGATCGTGGCGGGCGTTACAGAGCCTGCCATGTACGGTATCAACCTCCGCTACGGAAAGCCCATGATCGGTGCGGTCGCAGGCGCGGGCGCTGCAGGTCTTATCTGCGGTATCTTCGGCGTAAAGGGTTACACGATGGGCGGATCTCCCTCCATCCTGTCCCTGATCCAGTTCATCGGCGGTGAGAGCCCGATGCGCGGCGTTATCTTCGGCGCGATCGCGGCAGCCGTATCTATCGGCCTGTCCTTCTTCCTGACAACGATTCTCTTCAAGGATCCGGCAGAGGAGGAAGAAGCGGAAGCTTCTGCCGAAGAGGCTGAGCCGGAGAAGAAGCCGCTTGTGGAGAAGATCGAGCTCAGCTCTCCCATGACCGGCAAGGTCCTCGACATCGAGAAGGTCCCGGATGAGGTATTCGCTTCCGGCGCACTCGGACAGGGTGTTGCGATCATCCCGACAGACGGAAATGTATACGCTCCCGCAGACGGCACGATCACGACTCTTATGGATACGAAGCATGCAGTGGCAATGACCACAGACAGCGGCTGTGAGATCCTGATCCACGTAGGTCTTGACACAGTTCAGATGCAGGGCAAGCCGTTCACGTATCACGTGGCTGCGGATCAGAAGGTCAAAAAGGGCGACCTGCTCCTGACGGCAGATCTGCAGATGATCCAGGATGCAGGGTACAAGATCCATACACCTGTGCTCGTGACAAATTCCGACGACTATGTATCCGTCAAGATCGCAGAGAAGACGAATATTCAGGCCGGCGACGATCTGATGTCGATCTGCTGAATCACCCGGCGCTCTGCGTAAAAGAGGAGGAAAGCCAATGTCTGTACTTAGAGATGATTTTCTGTGGGGCGGCGCGGTAGCCGCAAATCAGTTCGAAGGTGCGTGGAATGTGGACGGGAAAGGTCCGTCGACTTCCGATATGTGCACCAACGGCAGCCATAAGGTACCCAAGAGGGTGACAAGGACGATACAGCCGGATACACTTTACCCCTCCCATGAGGCGATCGACTTTTATCACCATTATGAGGAAGATATCGCGCTGTTCGCGGAGATGGGCTTCAAGTGCTTCCGCACTTCCATCAACTGGACGCGCATCTTCCCCACGGGCATGG
>CAMOXU010000144.1 GCA_946629525.1 uncultured Clostridia bacterium | reverse complement strand
TTCAAAACGTCTATGCTGTCCAGTGCCTTACAGGGAATGTCCCCGCAGGCATTCAGAAGTTTCCCAAACAGTCCGGTCGCATAGAACCGACGGTTCAAATCCTGAAGTGAAATGCTGGAACAGTTCTGGATGCCGACCGCCTTCTGGAACAGGCTGATGATGACGGATTTGCCCGTTCCTCCCTCGCCGACGAGCATCAGGAACTTCTGCATCTTCGTATCGCTTGTCATGCAGTAGCCGAGGTATTCCCAGAGCATCTGCTGTTCTACGAGATCGGGAATTGCCGTAGACAGGTAGGTCTTAATGGTCCCTCCGGCGGAGAGCACCTGCTCTATATTTTCTGGATGAAATTCGTGCGGGATCTGATTCATGGAGCGGTATTTCGGATCATGAGGGGTCATTACCTGTTCCACCGGATCATAATAGCCATTCTTGAAATTCACCCACTCCGGCGGCAGGTTGTAGAGATCAGAAAACTGCTTCTGCACGCCGCTCTGGCTGATGAGAAGGTCAAGGATTCTGCCAAGCGTCGGGTTCTTGATAAACCTTCGGTAGAGCCTCGTTTGGATCATCGCTTTCAGCCTTACGCCTCCCGCATCCTCCAGATACACGCCGTCCTGATAGACATAGGGCGTGGAGCCAAGGACGAAGAACGGAATCTTTGCGAGGATGTCCTCTACGATCTCGATATCCATCACGCTTTTCGGCTCGCCGTCTTTGCCTAGGATGTGGAAACGGTCAAGCCCGGTTTCTTCTTTCGGCTTCTTCTCGAAGCGGTTGATAAAGTTTTCCAGAAGGCTTCTTAATTCTCCGGCGGATTCCGATTTTGCAAGGTATTCCTTATCCTTAAAGAGCCGCCAGCCCTCGTGATGTTCCATAAAATTGGTTTCAAAGAAGTCCGTCAGGTCGTCGTTTTCTTTCTTTGTGACGCAGGCCGGGACATACACGTAGGAAGTCATCTGTGTACCGTGGAATTGGATACCTGTGAGATAATCCAAAAACTCTTCCAGCGTATAGCACCCTTTCTCGTCTTTCCTTGTGAGATAGACCGCGCTGAACCCGGTGGAGATGATATTGAGCGACAGATCCAGACTGCTCACCAAAAAGATATATTTCTGCTGCAAGGTCTCCGGCGGGAGCTTCATCAGCCCCTCGAAATATCCCTTATTCATAGCATCCCTCCTCTGTGGAAAAACGCCGGATTTTCCGAAAACCGTTGAAGCCGTTTCCAACATTTGTTAAGATAAGGTTGTGTTTGAAATACATATCTGGCTGTCCCGCATCTGCTCCAACAGATGCAACTGGGGCAGTCATTTCTTTTTCAAGGCTCATTCGCTGTCCTCCTTCATTCCTTCCATCACCTTCAGGATCATCCGCAGCTCCATGAGCAGGTCTTCCGGTATTTTTTCCACTGCGCTGATCCGTGAAAGCTCCGCCGCGATTTTCCGCATCTCCATCCGCAGCCCTCGGAACACTCTCGGATTCCCCTGTACCACGACATCCATGTCCATCAGCCGTTTCGTGATGTACTCCTGTTTGGTGAGACCGGTGATCCGCACCGCCGCTTCAATCCGTTCGTCTTCTTCCGGCGATACACGGAACGCAACGACCTTGTTTCTCCATCTCCCCTGTGAATCCATGTTTTTAGCTGACATTTCGTTTCTCCTCCTTTTCGCCAAACGATTCTTTTCTCTCCTGATCCAGAAAATCCGCCATATCGTCCTGTTTTCCCGGAAACAGGTGTGCATACCGGAGCGTGATCTTCTCCGCGCTGTGACCTACCCGTTTCCCGATCTCAAAGGCACTGAACCCGCTGTTGATCAGAAGCGATACGTGGGAATGACGCAGGTCATGCACCCGTATCTTCTTTACCCCGGCCTGCTCGCTTCCTGTTTTGATCGCCGTGTAAAGACGGTGCTTGGTCAGCGGAAAGATCCTGTCATGCGGCCCGATGTGATAAAACTGCTTCAGACAGTCTTTCATCTCGTCGCAAAGGAAATTTGGAATCTTCACCGTGCGACTGCTGTAACTCGTTTTGGGTGTCTGTATGACATCCCGGCGTCCGATCCTCTGGTAGTTTTTATCAATCCGGAGCGTCCGCTTTTCAAAGTTGAAATCCGACGGCGTAAGCGCGAGCAGCTCGCCTTCCCGGATGCCGCTCCAGTAGAGGACTTCAAATGCGTAGTAGAAGATCGGCCTGTCCATCATCACTTCGGCAAACTTCAGATACTCCTCCTTCGTCCAGAACTTCATTTCCCGGCTCTCCTCCGCGCCGATTCCGCCTGCACGCTGCGCCGGGTTGACCGACAGCTCGTAATACTTCATCGCGTGGTTGAAGATGGCGCTGAGCTGTGCATGGATCGTTTTCTGGTAGGTGGGAGAGATCGGCTTTCCGTTCACGCCTTTTAATTTGATGATCGTATTCTGCCAGTCCACGATATTCTTTGCATTGATCTCGCTTAACTTCCGCTTGCCGAGGTACGGCAGGATCTTTGTCCGGATAATGTTTTCCTTGGTGATCCATGTCGTTTCTTTCAGCCTTGGCTTAATATCCTCTTCATACAGCTCGCAGAAGCTCTCCAGCGTCATATCAATGTCCGCGCGCTGTTTCAGGATGAACTGCGCCTCAAAATCCTGCGCTTCCCGTTTCGTTTCAAATCCTCTCTGGCATTTCTGCTTCCGATTCCCCTGCCAGTCCATGTAGCGGATCATGGCGTACCATGTGTTATTGCCCTTGTTCTTGTAAACCGGCATTACTGCACCTCCTGTTCTTCCCGCGTCCCGTAGAAGTGGTCAAAGAAAAATTTACGGTCAATCCTTCCCGCGATCGTAAAGCATCCCTTCCGGGTAAGCTCCCTGTTCATCTCCCGGATCAGCTTATAAGCGTAGGGAAGGGACACTTCCATGATCTCCGCCACTTCCTCTGCCCTTAAAAACATTTTTGCATTCTCCATTGCGTCTCCTTTCTTGATTTCTAACCTATTTAGTTAAGTTTTCATGTTTGAATTATATCTTTTTGCGTTTCGTGTGTCAATAATTTCTTATCTATATGAGTAAGTTTTTATTGCTTTCCTGTATTCCCTGTGCTATGCTCAATCTAGAAAATGTGACACAGCGAAGGGAGATGATTCCATGGCTTTAGGCGAACGGATCAACTATTTCCGGCGGAAAAGCAATATGACGATGAATTATTTAGGGCGGCTCCTTGGTTTCTCGAAAAGCACTGCGGATGCGCGGATTGCGCAGTATGAGAATGATTCCAAGCGCCCGAAAGATGACCTGATTAAGAAGTTTGCAGAGGTCTTCGGCGTTTCTCCAAGGGCGCTGAATGTGCCGGACATTGATACCGAGGACGGACTGATGCACACGCTTTTTGCACTGGAGGACATCTACGGAATCTATGCAGGGCGGATCGACGGAGAAGTATGTCTCCGGTTGAACAAATATGTTACGAAACCGGGCGATGTCATCTGGAACTCCATTGAGGAATGGGCGGATATGAAAGAAGCTCTTACAAAGGGGAAGATCACCCTCGAAGAGTATGATGACTGGCGATACAATTTCCCGCGCGGTCAGAAGTCGGTTCTTCGTGTCCCCGTTATTTCGAAGGAACTCTCCGATGCGCTCATCAAAGAAATGAGAGCCGAGGAAGCAAGGGAACAAAAGGGAGCCAGAAAACGCAAAACCAGAAAGAACTTCCACCGCAAAGGGCTTCCCGAAACCGATCCTGATTCTGATTATGAAGAATAGTCCATACATAGCTTCACCTCCGGCGCTGCCGATCAGCACCGCATACATACGATTGATACCAAGCGCTGTCGCCTCGCAACATTGGCAACGCTCCTAAAAGCGCGCAAAAAGAGCAGGCGTTCTACTGAACCATCCGTTCAATAAAACCCTGCTCTTTCTTCCTGCATGTGCGGCGCAACCTGCTAACCGTGTGTGCTATGGAAATAAAATCAGAATATCTGCTGTTATCAATTTGTTATCAAATCACTTTTTGAGGCTCCGGAAATGGCGTATTTACGCTATTCTTCGCTCTATTTTCATTACTCGAACTCGATGGTCCCCGGCGGCTTTGAGGTGATGTCATAGAATACTCTGTTGACGTGAT
>CAMOXU010000143.1 GCA_946629525.1 uncultured Clostridia bacterium | reverse complement strand
CTGTTCTTACTGGTATCTGTACTATTATCTATAACGTAGAATATTTTTCTGTTTCATATGTTCCATGTCCATATAATTTCCATAAAGCGCAGACTTTCCCGGGAGACTGTGTGCGGGCACGGCAGAAATGCCGGCGTTTCTCATGATGCTGCAAAAGGGATGAGTGTGACGGCTTCTGATCATAGAATAGCACATAAATAAAAGGTATAAAAGAGGTAAAATGAATTAAATATGTATAAATATGTGTTATAGGGGAGCGGAAACACGCGGGACGAGGGCCGGCACAGTGCCGGTCATACTGACTGCCCGGGGAGAGAGGAACCGTATCCGGGGAGCGGGAAAGCCCGTGAAAAAAGCATCAAAAAAACATGAAGAAGGCTCTTTATCGCATGGATGCCGGACCATTTATGACATACGATAGGCATATAGTTTCGCAATTGTTAAGAGGAAGAATAAACTGAAATCATTGTAAGGAGCGTATTATGGCGATCATCTATAATGAGAAAAAGAGGACATTTTCCCTGCACACAAAAAAAACGACCTATCAGCTCAAGATCGGAAATCTCAATTATGTGAAACACCTGTATTACGGCGCGACGATCCGGGATGAGGATCTTATATATCTCGTCCGAAGGTATGACCGCGGCTTCTCGGGCAATCCCTATGATTCCCTGAAGGAGCGCACGTTCTCTCTGGATGCGCAGCCTCAGGAATTCACGACCCAGCAGCAGGGCGATTTCCGCATCAACTCCATAGAGGTACAGAATTCGGACGGGAGTTTTTCCTTTAACGGCAGATATCTCTCCCATAAAATATACAGGGGGGCTTTCACTCTGAACGGCCTGCCGACTGCGATCGCGACGGAAAAGGACACCGTCGACACGCTGGAGCTCGTCCTTCTTGACGCTGTCACGAACATTCAGGTGACGCTGCTCTACTCGGTGTTCGAGGAGGCGGATATCATCATGCGCGCCACAAGGGTCCGCAACGGCGGCAAAGGGAATATCAGCCTGAAGAGGATCATGTCCGTCAATATGGATTATATGAACGGGCGGAATCTGGATCTCATTTCCCTGCCGGGAAGATATGGCCAGGAGCGTCAGGTCGAGCGCCAGCCGCTGACGCACCATGTGCATAAGATCAGAAGCGGCCGCGGCATTTCCTCCCATCAGCAGAACCCGTTCATCGCGCTGGTCGACCGGACCGCAAATGAAGAGTACGGCTCCTGCTACGGCTTCGCGCTGATGTATTCCGGGAGCTTTATCGCCGAAGTCGAGCTCGACCAGTATGACCAGGCCCGCCTCGTGATGGGGATCAATGACAGACTGTTCAGCTATGTGGTCGGTCCGGGAGAGGATTTTGACACGCCGGCAGTCCTCATGACCTACACGCACAAAGGCCTCACGAAGATGAGTCACAATTACCACGACTTCTTCAGGAACAATCTGAACAGAAGCAAGTTCGTGAAGGATGTGAAGCGTCCGGTCCTCATTAACACATGGGAAGCTGCTTTCTTTGATTTTGATGACGAAAAGCTTATTGAGATCGCGAAGGCCGCGCGGAACATGGGCGTAGAGATGATCGTCATGGACGACGGATGGTTCGGCAAGAGAGACGACGATAATTCCGGTCTCGGAGACTGGGTGGTAAATGAAAAGAAGATCAGGTGCGGGCTCCCGAAACTCGTCTCGCAGATCAATGACCTCGGACTGAAATTCGGCATCTGGTTCGAGCCGGAGATGGTGTCGGAGGACTCGGATCTCTTCCGCGCGCATCCGGACTGGGCAATGGAGATTCCCGGCCGGCATGCCGTGAGGAGCCGCAATCAGCTGGTCCTCGACGTCGGCAGGCAGGAAGTTCAGGATTATCTTATAAAGAGCATCAACAGGATCCTTGACAGCGCGAATATATACTATGTGAAGTGGGATATCAATCGCGCGATCACAGACCTCTGGTCCAATGTGCTTCCCGCGGACCGTCAGGGAGAAATCTCCCATCGCTATGTACTCGGGCTTTACCGGATCATGGACGGAATCATAAAGACGCATCCGGATATTATGTTCGAGGGCTGCGCAGGCGGCGGCGGACGGTTCGATCCGGCGATGCTCACGTATTTCGTTCAGTACTGGAGCTCTGACAATACGAAGCCTCTGGACAACCTGAAGCTTCACTACGGATCGTCCTTTGTTTATCCGGTCAGCACCATGGGTGCCCATGTCTCCGCGGCAAGCCCCATGGTTCCGATCGAGACGAAGGCCGCGATCGCGATGTGCGGCACATTCGGCTATGAACTGGATGCGACGAAGCTGCCGGAGGAGGAGATAGAGAAGTGCAGGAAGATGAGCGAGTACTATCACAGGTTCTACGATTTGAACTTCTTCGGGGATTATTACAGACTGACGAATCCTTTTGAGCCGGTGAACCTCGTCGCATGGGAGTGCGCTGCAAAGGATAAGGAGGAGGCGCTTCTTACAGTTGTCACAGTCCATCTGACGGTGAACGGGCCGCAGGAGTATATTAAGTGCAAGGGGCTTCTGCCCGACAGAAGATACAGGGTCAGCGGAGACGGAAATGAATGGATCGCGACGGGCATGGCGCTCATGCACGCCGGCGTTCCGATTCCGCGCGAGATCCCGGAATTTACGGCATTTTTATATCATCTGGAGGCAATCGACGACTGACAGAGGATTGCCAAATTGAAGCAAAATACGTGCAATACGTCTGCGGAACGGATACTGTGTTCGGACACGGAATCCGTTCCGCAGATTCATTTTACCTCAGTGTGAGAAGACCCCGCTTTTTAAGCGGCGGGTCATGACTGACTCGTCTCAGTGGGGGTCCAATCTCCTCAGTTCGAAAAAGCAGATCAGAATTCTCCGGGATGCAGCAGCCGGTACTTTTCGACGTCACCGGGGGCTGCGATCATTCCGGGATCAAGGATCCCCAGAACTCTTCCGATCAGATAGACGGATTCGGCTTCATGGAAATGCAGGGGCGGGTAGCCCGGATTCAGAGACTTGAGGCAGTCCGTGTCGTATACCTTGATGTAGGTCTCATTTCCGACGATGAAAGCGCCGACTTCCCCGGTCTGCAGGTCGGGCGCGTCCGGTATGCGGGAGACGAGCACCATATCACCGTCATGATAGTCCGGCTCCATACTGTCCCCGTTGACCGTGAAGACGCAGTCGGCCCGGTCGACATCCCGCGAAGAGTAGAGCCAGATCGGCTCTCCCTCGCCGTCGAACTCGGTGGGGTCTCCGAAACCGGCTGCGAGCGACTTGCGGTAGCTGATCAGCCTTCGGATGAGCGGGCAGCTCTCCGCATCCTGGACGGTCAGGAGAGCTTCGATCAGCTGGCCGACGGCCATCCGGTGCCCGGCCGAGAGCGCGCGATACTGTTCAAGGAGCGCCTTTTCTTCCTTTGTGTAGCGGCGCGCGGGATCGTCGATGTCAAAGAGGTCGTACATGGAGATGTCCAGCGCGCGGCAGATGTCCGGGAGGAGGTTGATGTCCGGGCGGCCTCTGCCGTTCTCCCAGTTGCTGACGGCGTTCGCCGTGATGCCGATCTGCTTTGCGAGCTGCTTCTGCTCTATGCCGGCCTTTTCGCGGAAGAAGCGGATCCGCTCGCACAGAACGGGGATGGCGGGAGCCGTCACTGTCTTTCCGCTTTTGACGTCTGTGATGCCGGAAGTCCCTTTCGCGGGACGCTCAATACTTCGCCGGGGCATGCTGTTTTCCTCCTCATAGAATCAAGTGGTTTTTGTGGAAGAACCAGGGCTTTCACCTGGCATATCTCCTGCTGTGTGATGAAAATGAACTGCAACCGCCCACATGCATTCGTACAGCGGCGACCGGAGATCCGGCGGTGGGAGGTTTTTAGTGATATATCCGGAACTATCCTCTGTCTGTAGAGTAATGCATAAATCGAAGGATGTAAAGCATGCTTTCAGAAGAAGAATGTTCGTATATGTGAAATCCCGGAGCGCATCATCAGGAACGTTTCCTTCGAAATTGATTCCACTCTCCATTTGCGGTAAAATAAAGGTCAAACAGGCCTTTCGAAAACCGCAGAACAATATATCTTATCGGAAGTTCCGTAAGGAACTCCCGATAAAAGGCCGATTTATCG
>CAMOXU010000142.1 GCA_946629525.1 uncultured Clostridia bacterium | reverse complement strand
AACCGGCCGGTCGGCCGGTTTTGTTTATGATATAAGCAAGGAACGATTGCGAAGTGAGACTTCTTCGCACTGCGGCGATAAATCTGAGGGTCATTATTCCGGGTAATTGTGAAGCTCTGTATGGCGTGAAGTACGGAACTTCGTAAGCGCTCAGACCATTTTATCCACGGAAAGGTGAGAGGTGAAACGTGAAAAGACTGGATTTTAACAAGGGGTGGGAAGTACGCTGCGTGACCACAGACAGCGCATACAAGGCTGTCTCGATTCCCCACGACGCGATGATCTCCGAGCCGAGGATCGCGGAGAGCATCGGCGAGGGAAATATCGGATTCTTTGCGGGCTATGATTATGAATATCGAAAGAGCGTAGAGGTGCCGGCAGAGGATCAGGGCAAGGCGCAGCTTATCGAGTTCGAGGGCGTCTATCACAATGCGGAGGTCTATATCAACGGCGAGAAGGCGGCGGAGAGACCGTACGGCTATTCCAATTTCTATGCGGACGCGGCTGCATTTTTCAAATACGGCGAGACGAACGAGATCCTGGTCAAAGTACACAATTCCGACCAGCCAAACAGCCGCTGGTATTCCGGCAGCGGCATCTATCGGCCGGTATGGCTCTGGGAAGGCAGAGAGGAATATATTCCGGTAAATGGCGTCAGGATCCGCACCGTGGACTACAGGACCCGCAAAATCAGCGTGACGGTCAGGACGTCCGTGCCGGGCAAAGTCCGCATCCAGATCCTTAAGGGGGAGAAGGCGAACCCTGAAGGCGCTTCCGATGAGGAGAGACTCGTCAACACATACGCGAAGGAGAGCGAAGCGTCCGGCTCCGGCGCAAAGGCGGAGTTCCGCATCCGGGTGAGGGGCGGCGAGCTCTGGAGTCCGGAAGAGCCCAACCTTTACACGTGCCGCGTCCTCTTCGGCGACGATGTCGTGGATGAGACGTTCGGGATCAGGAACCTTGAGTGGAAGCCCGGCAAAGGCATGACGATCAACGGAGAGCGCGTGATCCTCCGCGGTGCCTGCATCCACCATGACAACGGAATCCTGGGTGCATGCGCCTATCCGGAGGCTGAGGAGCGCCGTGTCAGGATCCTCATGGAGAACGGCTACAACGCGATCCGCTCGGCCCACAATCCTGTCTCCAAGACCATGCTGGAGTCCTGCGACCGGCTCGGAATGCTGATGATGGACGAGTTCGTGGACTGCTGGTATATCCACAAGACAAAATATGACTACGCGGCCATCCACAGTCAGTGGTGGCAGGCGGATCTGCGCGAGATGGTGGATAAGGACTACAATCATCCGTGCGTCATCATGTACTCCACGGGAAATGAAGTTGCGGAGACCTCCGAGAAGAAGGGCATCGCGCTCACCGGAGAGATGACAAGATATCTGCACAGCCTTGACGCGACAAGACCCGTGACCTGCGGCATTAACATATTCTTCAATTTCCTTTACTCCATGGGCTTCGGCGTCTACAGCGACGACAAGGCGGACAAGGCGGTCGACGCGGCCAAAAAAGTACAGGATACCGGTAAGAAGAAAAAACCGGTCGGCAGCGAATTCTACAACACGCTGGCCTGCCTCATGGGCGACCGCTTCATGAAGTTCGGAGCAACGCTCCCGCCCAGTGACTGGAAGACGAAGGATGCATTTGCCAACATGGACATCGCCGGCTACAACTACGGAATCTGGCGCTACAAACATGATATGAAAAAATATCCGAAGCGCCTGATTCTGGGCTCCGAGACCTTCTGCAAGGACGCATGGCTGTTCTGGGAAATCGCGCGGGACAATCCCAATGTCATCGGCGATTTTGTATGGGCAGGGATCGACTACATCGGAGAGACGGGAATCGGTGCGACAGAGTACAAAGATTATCTCCTGACAGAGGACGAGAGCCATATGACCGGCGGCAACGGAAGAATCGACCTTCTGGGCAAGCCCCGCGCGGAGGCTGCTTATACGAGAGTAGCTCTGGAACGGGAGCGTGGTCCGCTGATCGGCGTACTGCCGGTCTACGAGGATGAGAAGCTGCAGCTGACCGGCTGGCAGCTGTCCAAGGCCGTCGAGAGCTGGTCCTGGCGCGGATGCGAAGGGCGCACCGCATATGTGGAAGTGTACGCGCGCGCCGCGGAGGTGGAGCTCTTTGTCAACGGAAAATCCTTCGGACGGAGGAAGAGAGCCGTGAACGGCTGCATGTACCGCTTCAAGGCAGTCTATGAGGACGGCGAGATCACGGCGGTCTCCTATGCCGATGACGGAACGGAAATCGGCCGCTACAGTCTGAAGACGGCGGGCGAGGATTCAGCCCTTCGCGTGACGCCCGAAGAGAAGGAAGTGAAGGCCGGAAGCCTGAGCTTCATCCGTCTGCAGTATACCGACAATGAAGGCGTCTGGCAGCCGCAGGGCATCCATCACCTGAAGGTAAGCGTGGAGAACGGCGAGCTTCTGGGACTTGGCAGCGCGAACCCGTACGTAAAGGGAAATTACACGGAAGATACGGTCCGCACCTATTTCGGCGAGGCCATGGCCGTGGTCCGCGCGGGAGAGAGCGGAGACGTGCGCGTGACAGTGACGGATGAGACGGGCGATACCGTCTGCGAGATTCCGATCCGTGCCTGAAGCGGAGGTCCCCTTCGCTATATTAGGGAAAATCAATTATAAAGTATATACGTATAAGGATACAATCAGGAAAAGGGAGGGTAAATCATGAAGACAAAACAGGCAGTTAACCCGTATCTTCCGAGCTGGGAATATGTTCCGGACGCGGAGCCGCATGTAGTCGGAGACAGAGTGTATATCTACGGTTCTCACGACCTGTTCAACGGCATCAACTTCTGCCTCGGAGATTACGTCTGCTGGTCCGCACCGGTCGATGATCTGGGCAACTGGACCTATCACGGCGTGATCTTCAAGAGAGAGCAGGATCCGGCGGCGCCCAGGATCCGTACGACCAACGGCCTGGCTGCGCCGGACATGGTCGTCGGTGATGACGGCCGCTATTACCTCTATTACTTTATGGGCGGAACGAAGATGATCTCCGTCGCGGTCTGCGACGAGCCCGCCGGCAAGTATGAGTTCTACGGCTACGTACATTACAAGGACGGCACACCGATCGGCAAGCGGAACGAGCCGTTCCAGTTCGATCCCGGCTGCCTCAAGGACGACGACGGCCGTCTCTACCTCTATACCGGATTCGCCTTCGGAGGCAACCCGATCCTCCTCGACGGCTCCAAGCCGACCGAGCACGGCCCCATGTGCTTCGAGATCGATACGAAAGATATGCTGACCGTAATTTCCGGCGATGAGCTTCACTATATCGGCGTCAAGACCGGTGAGGAAGCCAAGGGAACGCCCTATGAGCAGCAGCCTTTCGGCGAGGCGAGCTCCATGCGCAAGTTCGGCGACACATATTATTTCATTTACAGCTCCCTGAACAGCCACAATCTCTGCTACGCGACCAGCAAGAGCCCGACGGAAGGCTTTGAGTACGGCGGGATCCTGGTCAGCTGCGGCGACATCGGGCTTCCCGGCGTAGAGGATGTCAACCATGCAAGGAACTCGACCGGCAATACGCACGGCAGTCTGATCGAGATCGGCGGAAAATATTACATTTTCTACCATCGCCACACGAACCGCAAGCAGTCCTCCAGACAGGCCTGCGCGGAGGAGATCCGCTTTGAGGACGGAAAGTTCTATCAGGCGGAGATGACGAGCTGCGGTCTGAACGGCGGTCCGCTGAAAGGCGAGGGAGAATATCCCACGGCCATCGCCTGCAACGTGTACGGAAAGAACGGCACCAGATTCTTAAGCATGATCAAGATGCCGAAGAGGATGGGCCCGTTCATCACCCAGAGCGGAAAGGACCGCGAGAGCGGCGACGAGCAGTATATCTCGAATTTCTGCACGGGATGCACGGTAGGCTTCAAGTATTTTGATCTCAGCAAGACGAAAGAGATCGCGGTCCATCTGCAGGGCTACGGAGACGGATGTGCCGTCACGATCCGCAATAAGGAGAACGGCCCCGTGATCTGCAGCATACCGGTCAGGACCTGCAAACAGCCTGCAGTGTTCAAAGGAAAATTCGAGACCGCGCTCGGAGAAAAGGAAGCGCTTTATTTCAGCGTGGAGGGAAAAGGCGGCACCTTTGATTTCACGAGCTTCGAGCTGAAATGAGAATAGTAATAAAGCGTTGACGAAAATTTCCCGCTTTCGGATTTCCGGTCACCACCGTTCGAATACAAGCGGGAAATTTTCATATCTGATTCATCCGGGGG
>CAMOXU010000141.1 GCA_946629525.1 uncultured Clostridia bacterium | reverse complement strand
GGTCACCACCGTTCGAATACAAGCGGGAAATTTTCATATCTGATTCATCCGGGGGAAGATGACATGAATGCAAAATTATTTGAAAACCCTGCCCTGAAGACAAGGATCAAATCTTCCAGCGTCAAAATACAGGAGATGGCGTTCGGATATCTCGTCGCGCCCTTCTGCGCCATGATCTCCAACGCGATCTTCGGATCGTACCTGAACCGTTACTATGTGGACGTTCTGGGGTGGACGAAGTTCGGCGTGTTCGCCACGCTTCTTCCCATGCTGTCCTCGCTGGTCGTCATAGCCGGGAACATAATTGTCGGGCAGTGGATCGACAACACGAGAACACCGGCAGGCAAGGCAAGGCCTTACCTGCTCCTCTCGATCCCGATGATCGCGGTCGCGGTCATCCTGATGTTCATGACACCGCGCAGCGGCTCCAACGGGATCCAGATGCTGTGGATCGCCGTGACCTATAATCTCTACTACGCCATAGCCTATCCGTGCTACTATACGGCGCACAGCTCCATGGTCTCGCTCTCGACCAGGAACGCGAATCAGCGAGGGCTTCTGGCAACGCTGTCCAACGCTTCGACCGTCGCAGCGGCCGGTATCGGCGCCAGCATCCTGGTCCCGATCCTTCTGCAGCCTTTTATGTTCGTGTCCGGTCCGAACGGGATCGATGTGGACGCTTCCTATGCGAACTGGCGGATCCTCGCGATCGCCCTTGCCCTGCTCTCCGCAGTCGGCATCATCTTTGAGTACTACTTCACGAGAGAGCGGATCACGGAGGAGTCGATCGCGCTGGGGCTCAAAGAAGAAAAGCTCCCGCTCAGGAAGCATATCGATGCCTGCACCAAAGATAAATACTGGTGGATGGTCATCATTTTCATCCTGATCTTCCAGTTCGGACAGCTGTGCAAGAACAGTTCCATGAGCTTCTACGCCAGATGGATGTTCGACAACGTCATGAACTCCGCAAATCCCGAGGGGACTTCCGCGGCCATGATGTCCACACTCGGCCTGGTCGGCGGTCTGCCTGCCGCGGTCGGCATGGTCGTCGCCTGGCCTCTGGCCAACAAGCTGGGGAAACAGCGCGCGATCATTCTGGGACTTGCCTTCGCGACGCTTGGCGGCCTGATCGGCTTCATCAATGTCAACAGCTTCCCGATCGTGTGCGCGGCCGTCGTCTTAAAAGGCATCGGAATCGTTCCTGCCCAGTATGTCATGCTTGCCCTGATCTCCGATATCCTGGATCATCTGGAAGCGAAGAACGGTTTCCGCTCAGACGGCTTTACGATGTCCCTTTACAGCTCCATCATGGTGGGCCTGGGCGGTCTTGGAATGGGCATCATCAACGCAATGCTCACATTCTCAGGCTATGTCAACACAGGGTACCCGGTGGATCCGAAGACGGTGACGCTGATCGAAGATTTCGCGAACTGGACAGGTGACGTGATCTACCGTCAGATGGGCGGCACCGAGCAGGTCCTCGCATTCGTATACCTTGCGGTCGACGTGATCTCCTTCGTGATCTCCATCATTCTTCTGTGGAAGCTTGACGTTGAGAAGTACGGCGAGGAGGATCGGCGCCTCATCATCGAGCGTCAGAAGGAAGCGGTCCTCGCGGAGGGCGGCACCTGGATCGATCCGGAGGAGCGCGCCCGCCTCGAGCAGGAGCAGGCAGACCGCGAAGCGGAGGAGGAGCGGATCCGTGAGCTCAGGGAAAAATGCAAAAAGCAGGGACTCAACTTCGAGGAGGAGGAGAGAAAATACCAGGAAGCTCTGGAAAAACGTAAAAACAGCTTTATCGGAAAGCTTTTGGGGTAAAAAATGAGCAGCAAATATAAAATGGCAGCCGGTATCCTGGCCGGCACGGTCGCGGCAGCGGCCGTGCTCACGGCAGGAGTCAATTATAAGGCTTCCTATGCGGTGTTCAGGAATCTGACGGCCCGCAGACTGAAGCTGGATGAAAATGCATTCTGGGACGGCACGGTCCGTGAACGTGTGCCCTACGCGAACGATTCGGAAAGCCAGTATCTGGATCTCTACATTCCGGAGACCGGATCGGATCAGGAAAAGCCGAGACTCTTTGTTATGGTACACGGGGGCGGGTTCATCGCGAACGATTCACAGTCGCGCCAGCCGGTCTTTATGTATCAGTATTTCCGTGACCGCGGGTACGCCTGCGCGTCGGTCAACTACAGGTTAGCCCAGGAAGCGCCGTTCCCGGCAGGTCTCGAGGATGTCAAGGCGGCAGTCCGCTTCCTGCAGTCACGTGCGGAGGAATACGGGTATGACGCATCCCGGACTGTGATCTGGGGCGAGTCAGCCGGAGGATATCTGGCTGTGACGGAGGCCTTCTCCAACGAAAAGGAGTTCATGGGCGTCCGGTATCTGGGACAGGATGAGGACGAGGCTGCCGGAAAGTTCTATGCGGGCGAAGTCGCGGTCCTCATCGATTACTACGGCGCGGTGGATCTGGGAACGATCTGGGGCGAAGGCGGTGACTGGAAGGAGCTGGGAATACCGCAGGCGGTCGTCGACATAGCCAACGGCTGGATCGACAAGAGCGCACTGGAAGGCTATTCGTCGGTGGAGGCCTACTGGCTGCGAAAGGAAATTGACGAAATGTCGGAAGAAGAGCGGAATGCGTTCGACCCGCACTGGTATCTGGACGAGAATCTCAGCCCGGAGAGCAGGCCTGCCGTCCTGATCGTCCACGGTGACTGTGACATCACGGTTCCGTATCTGCAGTCGAAGAGGCTCTATGATCATCTGGTCAGGAAAATCGGTGAGGAAAGGACGGAGTTCCTTCTGGTCCCGGGCATGGGACATGCGGCGGACATGCTCTACAGCGATGAAATGCTCGCAAAAGTGGATGCATTTATACAAAGATATTGAAAGGCGGACCCCTCCCCCCGAACCCCCTCCTGCGCTTTTGCGGTCCACAGGCGGGGGTCTTTCCTATTCGTGAAGTTTGGAGGTACTGACCATTCACGGACGCAGAATGTCCATTCACGAACGCTTGCGGAAGTGAACCGAAATTATAGATAAAATGATATTCGTAAATGAAAAATTCGTCTGCGGGCCTGTGCCGGCCCGCCCCGAAAAGAGGAGACATATTTTGCCCACGAATGCCGGTTTTGCATGAGTGGCTGCAAAATAGTCATCCGAAGCCATTAAGTTGGACTTCAAAAATTCATTTTGAGAGGAGGAGTAAACTATGAAACAAGGATTGATGCGCGGACTCGCGGCGTTCACCGCTTCGCTCTGTGCGGTATCTCTTGTCGCGGCTTCCTATGCTCCTACCCGTTCCGCATTTATCAATTCAAGGCTCGGAACGGTCAGCTACAGGCTGGAGGAGACCGGAGAGACAACAGGAGACAGCTACTACTTTGAATCCGAATTCGATTCGCTCAGTGATCTTCTCGCTGCCAAAAAAGAACTGGCCGAGCAGATCGCAGCGGAAGGCACGGTTCTTCTCAAGAATAACGGTGCGCTTCCTCTGAATGCTTCGTCGGAGCCTGTTACCCTTTGGGGCCACAACAGCGTATTTACGGCACGGGGCGGTATGATCGGCTCCACGGCAGCTGCAGGCGAGGGACAGGAAGACGTGAACTTAATGGACGCGATGTTCGCGAAGGGCTTCCAGCTCAACGAGCAGATGATCGGTCTTCTCACCAGCGAGGAAGCGTTCAAGTATACACGCCAGACATTCTTCCCCGGAGCAGGTCTCGTACCGTCCTTCGAGGCGACATGGGAGCAGCCGGCTGTTTACCTCGTCGGTGAGATCCCGGTTGACATGTATACGGATGATGTGCTGGCATCTGCAGACGGAACGGCAGCGGTCTGCGTGATCACGCGAGACAGCTCCGAGGCGGCGGATTATGAACCCACGATGTTCAACGGTACGGAGGGCGATTCCTTCGAGCGCCCGCTGGCACTGTCCCAGTATGAGAAGGATATGATCGATCTGGCAAAGCAGCACAGCACCAAGGTCATCGTTCTCATCAATGCGGACAATCCTCTCGAGCTCGAGGAGCTCAAGAACGATGAGGATATCGACGCGATCGTATGGGCAGGCGAGCCCGGCGTATACGGATTCCTCGGCGTTGCGGATGTCCTCTCCGGTGCGGCGAACCCGTCCGGACATCTCCCGGATACCTATGCGGTCAATTCCGCATCCGCTCCGGCAATGCAGAATTTCGGTCTCTTTATGTACACCAATAACTCCAACAGCGGCTCGGCTTCCGGCGATATCGCCCAGCTTACGACCGACAACAAGAGTGACTGGTACATTGTTGAGACAGAAGGCATCTATCAGGGCTACAAGTACT
>CAMOXU010000140.1 GCA_946629525.1 uncultured Clostridia bacterium | reverse complement strand
AATTACGGCATGAGCGAAGCGGGTTTTCATGTGGCACAGTTTGTCATTGACCGGCGCTACGACATCACGCCCATTGGAAAGCCGATCTATGTAGATATACAGATAAGGCTCCTGGGCGAAGACGGAAAGGAAGTCCCGGAAGGCGAAGAGGGGGAGATCTGCTTCGACAACCCGTTTTTCAGGGGCTATGTCAATATGCCGGAGGAGACGGAAAAGGTATTGCAGGACGGTATTTTCCACACCGGTGACATGGGAAAACGGCTTCCGGACGGCAATTACATGGTGACCGGCCGCAAGAATACTATGGTGAAGATCAACGGCAACCGCGTGGAGCCGGAGGAGATCGAGGCCTGTATGCGCAGGATACCGTGGATCCGCGACGCGGCGGTCAAAGATTTTGTCGACGAAAGGCAGCGGGTCTACCTCTGCGGTTACTATTCATTGAAGGAAGGCACGAAAAAAAGTGACCTCCGTGACGAAGCGGCGCACATCAGGCAAATGCTCAAAAGGATGCTCCCGCCCTATATGATTCCCGCTTTTTTCATTGAGATGGAGGAAATGCCGCTGAATCAGAACGGGAAGATTGACAGGTTCGCGCTTCCCAAGCCGGATTCGGGCGCCATGGGAAGAGAGTATGAAGCTCCCAAGACCCCTGAGGAGAAAGCAATCTGTGAGGCCTTTGAGAAGGTGCTCTCTGCGGAGCGCGTCGGCGCGACGGACAACTTTTTTGAACTGGGCGGCGATTCCCTTTCTACGGCGCTGGCGGCGGCAGAGCTGGAGGCGCTGCAGGTGGACTACAAGGATATCTACGCCTACAAGACGCCGAGAAAGATCGCGGAGAGACTCCCGGAAAAGAACCTTGAAGATCTGGATGCTTTGGCAGAGGCGGAGCTTTCGAGGGAGCAGTACCTGACGCCTTATCAGACTTATTTCTACGACGCATTCTTGTACTCGCCGAGGCAGACAGTGCTGAACAATCCGGTCAGCATGCAGTTCCCGAGAGAAGCCGTGGACGCGGAAAGACTCAAAGCGGCTCTGGAACAGGTTTTCAACCATTACGCGGTCTTCAGTACGGTTCTTTCCTTCAGTGAGGAGGGAGAACCTGTGATGCGGTATGTGCCGGGGCGCATCGTTCATCCTGAGATCATCCGGGTCAGTGAGTACACCCGTGATATGCTGCAGGAGATCATCCGACCCTACCGGCTGAAGGACGAACTGCTGTACCGCAGCAGAATTTATGAGACGCCGGAACATGTGGTGCTGGATTTCGATTCCTGCCACCTGATCTCGGACGGGTCGTCTATGGCCAACTTCATATCCGAGCTGTGGGCAGCCTACCGGGGCGAAGCGCTGCGGAAGGATCATTATTATTACTATCTGCAGGAGCAGTACCGCAGGCGGATGGAGCTGGAACAGGAGGCAGACGCGATGCTTCTGATGGACCACTTTAACAAAGAGGACTGCGTGCGGAACCCTGAACCGGACCTGACATCGCGCCAGACCGGGAACGGGAGATATCACTCTTCTACAAGCCGCACGCTGGCGGAGTGCCGGAAGGCATGCAGGAAGCTGCACACCAGCCTGAACAAACTCTTTGTGGCCGCCTCCCTGATCGCCCTGTCAAAACATAGCGGGAGCGCGGGGGTCAGCGTCGAATGGACTTTTAACGGCCGCGATGAGAACTGGAAGAAGGATCTGATCGGGGCCACGATCTCATCGGTGCCTGTAGCTGTAGATCTGTCGGCGATCCACACAACCGGTCAGCTCCTTGATGAGATCGATCGGCAGAACGAGCTGGGAATGCGCTGCTCGGCACTCTCCCTTGGCAACAACGGCGTGACGCCCGGTGAACTCGACCGGCTGATCGTTGTGTACGAAAGCGGCTTTGACATGACGGCGCTGCTGCCGAAGGACACAAAAGTGTCCGATGGATATGATATGTTAGACGGCGTGTTCACCCGCTGTCAGTTTATCATTTTTGACGGCGGAGATTCGGAAGCCCCGATTTCTTTCTATATCAATTACGACTCAAATCTTTATTCCACAGGGCTCATCGAGAAGTTCTGCAAATACTTTGACGAGGCGCTGGGAAATATGATATCGGGACAACCGTTATGACCGGTCGGAAGCGGCCGATCATCAGAAGAACAATAACCGGTCGGGGAGCTGACCGATCATCAGGAGACCGGGCATGAAGATACAGGGAATGGAAAAAAATATTGCGGACGGGCTTGCGGCACTTGAGAGGATGGAACAGGCGAGTATGAGCGCGCCGCAGGTCGGCCTCGATACTCTGATGAGTCTGATTCGCGAAAACGAGAACACGGAATATGGCAAAAAATATGGCTTTCGGGACATTCACTCTTACGCCGATTACGCGCGTAAAGTCCCTTTCTCAGAGTATGAAGACTATGAGCCGTACATTGAGCGCATGATCGTTTTTGGCGACAAAAATTTGATCACCGCCTCGGATATTCAATTTTATGCCCATACGTCCGGGACCTCCGGCGTGTTCAAAATGATTCCCAGAACGGGCAGGGAGCTGGAAATCCTCTATACGGACATCTTCCAGCGGGCATTCGGGCTCTGCGAGAAGGAGAGCGCCGACAAGACGGAACGGCATTTGGGTGAGCGGGGCGCCAACTTCATGGAGACACAGATCGGCTTTACGCCGACGGGAACTTCCCATGGCGCCATCTCCGAGACTCTCAATCACCCGGAAGATACGTCGTCGTGCAGCGTGTTTCCGGAGGAGATCATATACTCGACGGCAGATTTTGACCGGCGGCATATCAAACTCCTCTTTGCCCTTCGCGATAAACATCTGAGCTTTCTGATGTCCACTTTTTCACCCATGATCCACGATATGGTCACATATCTGCAGCTTCATTGGCGAGAACTCTGCGATGATCTTGAAGCAGGCAGGATTGGGGACAAAATATCGGCTGCTCCGAGACTTCGAACGAGGCTGAACGCTATTTTGACGCCTGATCCCGAGCGCGCCGAAGAGATCCGCCGGATCATGGAAGAGTATGAAAACGGCGTCTTTATTCCTGAAATCTGGCCGGATTTGAGGCTGGTCGCGTGTGTCGGTACGGCCACCTTTGCTCCTTACATGGAAAAGATCCGGGAGCATCTGGGAAAGGATATCGCGGTGGACCAGTTGGGGTACGTCTCGTCAGAGAGCACTGTCGCGGCGCAGATCAAAGAAGGAGAAGAGGCCTGCATGCTGCTTCCCTACAGCGGCTTCTATGAGTTTATCCCGATGGACAGCGATTCGGAGACACAGGAGGAAATCCCTGTTCTGATGGATCAGCTGGAGGCAGGGCGGGAGTATGAGCTGATCGTCACGAATCTGTCAGGATTCTATCGATACAGGATCGGAGATGTGGTCCGCGTGACCGGATTTCACAACAAATGTCCGATGATCGTGTTCTCCTATCGCAAGAACCAGCTGGTCAGCATGTACGGAGAAAAGGTCACGGAGGCGGTAATGCAGAGATCGATCGAGAAACTCGCGGCAGAGTCAGGCACAACCATTCTCGAATACAGCATTTACCCGGACGCGCAGTCGGACCCGGGACGCTACATTGTGATCCTGGAAAGTGACGAGGAGATCGGGAAAGACCGATGGCAATCCTATTCCGACAAACTGAACAGAATCCTGTGCGAGGCGCACGATTCCTATCGCGCAAAGATAGACAGGAAAATAATGCTTCCTCTGGAGGTCCGGTTCGTCCAGCCCCAGACTTACGCACTGTACAGAGATATGAAGATCCTGGCCGGCGCCTCGCCGAACCAGATCAAACCGGTTCATGTGATCGGTAATGATAAATTGAAACGATTCTTCTTTGCTTTGCTGCAGAAATGAAAACAGTACGAACTTTATACTCACGGTAGAATGACAAAAGGTTCCGGGAGTGTTAAAGTAGGCGTAGTGAAAAAAGGACAACGAGTCCGGAAAGGAAAGGCAATGCTGCAGATACATACAGACAGATTCAAAAATACATACCGCCTGTTTGATCTTCAGGGGAGAATTATGCCGACTGCTGAGAAAGCGGAATGGCTTATTTGTGTATGCCTTAACAGGACCGGACTAAGTGAATATCTGGAATCGGAACGCTCGCCGAGAGTTATGGGATAACCAGATAATTGCAGTGATCAACGCTGAGACTGCCGCTTGTCCGAAAAGACAGGCGGCTTTTTCATTTCCCGGATATAAACGAATTGCGATCAATACTGAAAGCGAAAGGAAAAAACAAATGAGAAAACGCTATTTTGGCATATACCGCATTGAGCTGCTCCCGCAGGGAGAGATGAATAAGGAAGAACAGATTAAAAAGCGATAAAAAAGGCAGAATGACCGGCCTCCTGTGTGTCGGCGCTGCCGGCATATAGGAGGTGCGGTATGATGAATTTCCCTATGATCAATACTGTTGCTACAGGACAGAACATCAACCGTATGCGTATCGAAGCTGGTATGACAGTGAGAGATATGCAGGAAGTGT
>CAMOXU010000139.1 GCA_946629525.1 uncultured Clostridia bacterium | reverse complement strand
ACAGATCAGATAAATTTATCGATCGCGTTCTGCAGCTTCTCCATAGTCTCCTCGTCCCCTGACTCGACCGCCTCACTGACACAGTGCTCGATATGCTCATGAATGATCTGCTTTGCCAGCCCGTTCGTCGCGGACCGCACGGCCGACAGCTGGACCAGAACATCCGCACAGTCGTAATCCGCCTCGATCATCCGCCGGACATGCTCCAGATGGCCTATGATCCGGGAGATCCGGTTCAGCCTCCGCTTCTTTTCCTCCGGGGTGTGCACATGCCCGTGGCCGTGCGCATGGCTGTGCGGGATGCCATGTGCGTGCATAAATTCATGCGTGTGCTCATGGTCATGAGCTTCCTCTGCCGAATCTTCGTGGACGTGAAAATGCTCATGGATCTCCGGGACTGAATTTTCCTTGGCATGTACAGACCCTTCGGTTCCGGGAAGTTCGTCCGTATTCACTTTCTTTTCAGTGCTTAAATCTGCTGCCATTGTATGCAGTGACTCCTTTTGTGATTAAGTTGACATATGTATTGTACCATCCCGAAAAATGAGAGACAACATCCCCGCACTCCGACAATCTTTTTCAGAGCAGGATCAGGCTCTTAAGGAGGAGCTCCGTGTATTCATTTTCCGGCTGGCCAAGGATCTTCCCGGAACTGCCCTCCTCCACGCACACCCCGTCCTTCATCACCATGATCCGGTCGCAGAGACTTCCGACCAGTGCAAGGTCGTGGGATACGAACAGGATGGAGACCTTTTCCTTCCGTCGGAGCCTTTGCAGAAGCTGTACGACCTGGGCCTGGGTCGTGACATCCAGCGCGCTCGTGATCTCATCACACAGAAGGATCTCCGCACCCCCGCAGAGGGCCCGCGCGATCGACATCCTCTGACACTGTCCTCCGGAGAGCTCCCGCGGCCGGCGCCAAAGGAGATCTTCCGACAGACCGACCTCTCTGACAATTTCTGTAATCCGACTGTCATCCGTCCCTCCTCTTCTATGAGGCTTCCGCAGCGCTGCCGCATCGCAGTCTTTGCTGTTCTCCCCGCGGGTATTTCTTCGTCCCGCCTCCCGCAGCGCTGCCGCATCGCAGTTTTTGCCGGCCGCCCCGCGGGTATTTCTTCGTCCTGCCTCCCGCAGCGAGTCGATCATCTTCATGCGGGGATCGAAGGATGCGTACGCATCCTGAAAGATCATCTGCATATACCTGCCCGCAAAGGAAGGGGACGATCCCGTATATTCTCTGCCATGAAGCAGAAGCTTCCCGCTGTCCGCCTTCTCAAGGCAGGCGATCACCCGGAGAAGCGTACTTTTCCCGCTGCCGCTCTCCCCGACGATTCCCAGGATCTCCCCCTCATGAAGACAAAAATCAATGTTCTGAAGCGGTCTCACGATCCGCTCCTTCGTCTTATACGTCTTATTCAGCTGTATTCCGCCGAGTATGATTTCTTCAGATCCCACTTTCATCCTCCATGAAACCGCCGTCATCCGCTCTCAGATTTACGCACCGCCGGCACCCGAACGGATGAAAGGATCAGGAAAGCCTCGGCACCGCCGCCAGAAGCCGCCTCGTATACTCCTCCCGCGGTCTTGCAAGGACCTCCTCCGTGGACCCGGTCTCAATCAGCTGCCCGTCCTTCATAATCCCGATCCTGTCCGACATCCTTTTTGCGATTCCCAGATGATGCGTCACCATGAGAAGCGCTGTATTGCGGCTCCTTGACAGCGAAAAAAGTTCGTCGACCACCGCCCCGGCCGTCACCACGTCAAGCGCACTCGTCGCCTCATCGCACAGAAGGAGCCTTGGTTCCGGCAGCAGCGCAGCAGCGATCGCAATGCGCTGGTTCATTCCGCCGGAGAGTTCATAGGGCCGGCTCGAGAGAACTTTTTCCGGATTCGTAAGCCCTACCGCCCCAAAAGCCTCCACGGCCGCCTTCTCAGAATACGCCATGCCCTGGCTCTCCACCGTCTCCCTGATCTGGGCTCTCAGTCTCCTTGTCGGATTAAAGGAACCGGCAGGATTTTGCGGAATCAGCCCGATTTCCCGTCCGAGCAGCTTTCTGTGCTCTCTGTCCGGCATTCCCGGAAGGCTCCTGCCCTCATAGAGAATATCTCCTCCCGTCACGAGCACCCGGTCCAGGCCGAGAACAGCTTTGAGCAGCGTCGATTTCCCGCTTCCGCTCTCCCCGACGATACAGAAAATACCGCCCTCCGGAATGTCAAATGAGATATCCAAAAGGACGGGCTCCTCCCCGTAGGAGGCGTACAGATTCCTGATCTTCAGAAGTTCTTTTGCCACTTCTTCTGTCTCCCGTTAAAAAATCGGCTCACATCACAGCTCCCGATACTCCATCACCGCATCGCCCAGATAATTGAAGACCACGATCGTCAGGATCGTCGCAAGCGCCGGAAAAAGCACTGCCCATGGGGCGATCTGTATATATGCCCGGGCTTCACTGATCATCGATCCCCACTCCGCCTGCGGGGGAACGACGCCCAGCCCGAGAAAAGAAAGTCCCGAGATCCCGATCATGGTCGTCCCGATCTGTGTGAGCGCGCTCGTGAGGACCGGCGCCAAAATATTCGGCAGGATGTGGCGGCCCAGGATCTCGACCGGGCTTACGCCGCACAGCCTGGCCGCCTCAATATACGGCTCGTTCCGGATCGAGAGCGTGTGGCTTCTCGCAAGCCTCGCGAATCCGGTCCACATGGTGATCCCAAGCGCGATCATCGCCCCCGCAAGGCCTCCGCCGAGGATGCCTGCGACGGCGATCGCCACGACCATCTGCGGAAATGCAAGCATTACGTCCGCGATCCTCATCATGACCTCATCCAGGATCCCCCCGAAGTATCCGCCAAGCATCCCGACGATCGTCCCGATCAGAAAGGAGACCGCCACCAGAAAGACCGTGGCGGAGATCGTCGTCCTCGCCCCGACGAGGACTCTGGAGAAGACGCAGCGGCCAAGATTATCTGTCCCGAACAGGAACTCCCTGCAGGGAGCGGTCCGGATCAGGGCCGCACTGGTCTTATAGGGATCATTCGGGGCGAACGCCTCAGCAAAGACCGCTGTGAGAACGAGGATCATGGCCGCAAGAGCGGCTGCCGCCATCCGGATCTTCAATATTTTCTTTTTTTGTCTCGGAGAACGAATTTTCTTCATTTTCCTGCCCTTTCCCAATCACCGGGATCTCAATATTTCCCGCAGGACCCAAAACTCCCTCCTCATTGGGAGGAATTCTGCTCATCGTCCCCGCTTCCGGTGCAGTACCTTCCCGATCCGCACACTCCCGGCTTCACCACAAGGTGCAGAGTGCCGCCTGCAGTCATGCATGTGTCGACGTTCTCGGATCCAGCACGCGGTAAGCGATGTCCGTGAGGAGATTGATGACCACATAGATGGTTCCCATGACGAGCACGAACCCCATGATGACCGGATAATCGCGGGCCGTGATGGAATCCATCACGAGCTTGCCGATGCCCGGCCAGCGGAAGATCGACTCAACGACCACGCTCCCGCCCATGAGAGTCCCGACCTGCAGGCCGATGGTCGTTAAGATGTGGCCTGACGCGTTCCGGAGCACATTTCCGAAGAGAATGTACCGCTCCTTCACCCCCCTCGCACGCATTCCGCGCACATACTCCGCCGAAAGCTCCGTGAGGATCTCCGCGCGGATCTGCCGGATGAACCGGCTCGCCATCGGAATTGCCAGCGAGAGCGACGGCAGAACAAGCCCTTCGATTCCTCCCTCCGCGATGATCGGGAAGAGCCTGATCCTCACACAGAAAGCGTACATGAGAAGGATCGAGAGCAGAAAATTCGGCATGGAATTGCCGGCAAAGGAAAGGATCCTCAGGATATGATCCGGGATCCCGCCCTGCCGCACCGCAGACAGGATGCCGGCCGGAAACGCGAAAAGAAGCGTCAGGAGAAGGCTTCCCCCCGCAAGGGCAGTCGTATTCTTAAGTCCCGCAAGAAGCTTCGGCGCGACCGGCAGGTCATCCTTTACGGACAGTCCGAAATCTCCGCGCAGCACGCCAAAAAGCCATTCTCCGTATCGCACGAAAAATGGCCGAAGTAGTCCCATCCTCTCCCGCTCAGCCGTGAGCATTTCCTTTGTGACTGCCACCCCCTGAGACATCAGCCGCTTCTCGGCCGCGTCGCCCGGCGCCAGATACATGAGCAGGAACACGAGAAAGCTCAGGATGAGCAGGATGAAGATGAGCTGTATGATCCTTAGAAGAATCCGTCTCATCATATTGATCACATATTGATCTCTGCGTCGATGTCTGAAGAAAGTATAATCGTCAGCCATCGGGATCTGCATCGATCCCTGCAGAAAGTGTAATTCATTGATTTTTTTATCAGCACAGACCGGAGTCTCTGCGGAATGTGCAGCTCATTGAATATCGGTATTTGCGTCGATCCCGTAGAAATCGAAGGGTACATACTCCGCGAAGCCGCTGACACCGGGACGCAGTACCGTCGTGTTGTTGAACAGCCCGACATAGCCGAACGCGTTGTCGTCGATCGCGATCT
>CAMOXU010000138.1 GCA_946629525.1 uncultured Clostridia bacterium | reverse complement strand
CTTCAGTGCCTTTCCGGGATCCGATGGAATTTCCTGCAGATCAATGCCAATCGGCTGCGGCTCAGTGCCGCCGCAGATCATACCGCAGACTGCATATCTGCCGGAATGGGAGATATTATAGTGGAAATCGGGATGGTCCGGGAAATAGGGCTTTCCCTCCGGCGTGCGCGCCAGACCGGCGAGCACTTCCGGAGAAGGCTTGCTGCCGAGATAGAACTCGAGAGCTTTGGCGGTTAACTCGAGTGAAGCTTCCGATTCGCGCTTTCTGCGAGCGGACGCCGCTCCTGCCTGCTCAGGTGCCCCTTTCTGCCGGCTGCCTGTTCTGCCGGATGTCTCGGGCTGAACTTCTGCAAAAAACAGTCTCAGATAATAGATTGAATCCTCAAATCTGTAGTCAGTACTCATAAATGTACTCCTGTAAATTTTGTACTTAAGCTTTTATATATGATATTCCAAATTTAGTCAAATATGTTATGAAATTTGATAATACTTATCGAAAAATGATAAAATTTAACACGTTGAAGTTTGACCAATGCGGCGCGTAAATGTATAATAGAGTCATGTTCAAAATCTTTTAACTTAAGGAGGAAGTTATGAAAAAGAGAATCATGAGCATCATACTTGGCGCAGTTATGGCTTTCTCGCTGGCAGCTTGCGGCGGAAGCGGCGGCGCTACGATTGAGACCACCGATGCGAAGGAAGAGACGGAGGCTCCCGCAGAAAACGCTGAGGCTCCTGCAGAAGGCGCTGAAGCAGAAGCGGCCGGCGAAGACTTCCACATCGGTATCGTTACCGGTTCTGTCTCCCAGTCTGAGGACGACAGACGCGGCGCGGAAGCTTTCCAGGCGAAGTACGGCGAAGAGAATGTCACCCTGGCAATCTATCCCGACAACTTCACCGAGGAGCAGGAGACCACGATCCAGACGATCGTGAACCTGTCCGATGATCCCAAGATGAAGGCGATCATTGTCAACCAGGCAGTTCCCGGAACTACTGAGGCGTTCCGCCGCATCAAGGAGAAGAGACCTGACATCATCTGCATCGCAGGTGAGTCCCACGAGGATCTTCCCGAGATCGGTTCCGCAGCAGACCTCGTCGTCAACAACGACTTCGTGGCTCGCGGCTATCTGATGATCCGCACAGCACACGAGCTGGGCTGCGATACATTCGTACACATTTCCTTCCCTCGTCACATGTCCTATGAGACCATGAGCCGCCGCGTCGCGATCATGAAAGAGGCATGCAAAGAGTTCGGCATGAAGTTCGAGATGGAGACCGCTCCCGACCCGACAACCGATGTCGGCGTTCCCGGCGCGCAGGCTTACATTCTTGAGCATGTTCCGGAGTGGATTGAGAAGTACGGCACGAACTCCGCTTACTTCTGCACAAACGACGCTCACACAGAGCCTCTGCTGAAGATGCTCCTCGAGCACGGCGGATACTTCATCGAAGCTGACCTTCCGTCTCCTCTTATGGGCTATCCCGGAGCTCTCGGCATCGATCTGACTGCTGAGGCGGGCGATTTCCAGAAGATCCTTGCAAAGGTTGAGGCAGCGGTTGTCGAGAAGGGCGGCGCCGGCAGATTCGGTACATGGGCATATTCCTATGGCTACACTGTTTCCGCAGGTCTTGCTGAGCATGCAAGAAATGTCATCCTTGGTACTAGCGAGCTCAATGATATCGATGCGATCTCTGCAGCTTACGGCGTATTCTCACCCGGCGCTGAGTGGAACGGCTCCAACTACACCAATGTTGACACAGGCGTTAAGTCTGACAATACTTTCCTTATCTATCAGGATACTTACATCATGGGTGATCCCGGTCACTACATGGGGTCCACAAAGGTTGAGGTTCCCGAGAAGTATTTCACCGTGAAATAATTTGAATTTTCGGGCGGCCTTCATTGCCGGCAGAAGGGAGTCCCCTATCAGCCGTCAACGGAATGAATCGGTGAGATGAGGAGGAGCCCGGCTTCTCCTCATCTTTATGCTTATGTCCGGGGAAAAAGATACCCGCCGGAGCAGCGGGTGTGAAGTGTAACTGTAATAGCGCAAATTAGGAAGGCATTGGCAATGAACAACGAAAGAGTCCCGCTTCTGGAGATGCGGAATATCAAAAAAGACTTTTTTGGCAACCAGGTGCTGACAGACATCAATCTCAAGCTGAATGAAGGCGATGTGCTGGGTCTGTGCGGGGAAAACGGAGCAGGAAAGTCAACGCTTATGAAGATCCTCTTCGGCGCCTCGGATATATCGTCGACCGGCGGCTATGGCGGCGATATTTTGATCGACGGCAAGAAGGTGTCGTTTTCGTCGCCCTTTGAAGCGATCGCGGCAGGCATCGGCATGGTCCATCAGGAGTTCTCCCTGATCCCGGGCTTTGACGCGACGGAGAACATTCTGCTCAACCGCGAGCCGAAAAAGGGGAATCTGGTCTCGGAAGTATTCGGGGACAGGCTGGATACGCTGGACCGAAAGGAAATGGACGAGAGGGCCAGAAAAGCCATTGAGATCATGGGCGTCTCGATCGATCAGCATATGATGATCAACAGCATGCCCGTAGGTCACAAGCAGTTCACGGAGATCGCGAGAGAATTGTCCAAGGATCAGCTCAGAATCCTGATCCTGGACGAACCCACGGCAGTCCTTACCGAGAAAGAAGCGGAAGCGCTCCTGGATTCGATCCGCGGCATGTCGGAGAGGGGCATCACGGTCATCTTCATCACGCACAGACTGCATGAGATCCTGTCGGTGTGCAATAAGGTCGCAGTTATGCGCGACGGCGTGCTCGTGAAGGAAGTTCCCGCGAAGGAGGCGTCGGTCGAGGACATCACGCACTGGATGGTCGGCCGCGATGTAAAGGGCGGCGGTACAGCCGTCAAGTCCCGCGACTTCTCAAATGCCAGGACGATTCTCAATATCGAAAAGCTCTGGGTGGATATGCCCGGCGAGACAGTCCGCAATGTAAATCTGGAAGTCAAAGAGGGCGAGATCCTCGGAATCGGCGGTCTGGCCGGACAGGGCAAGCTCGGAATCCCGAACGGAGTCATGGGCCTTTATGAAGCCGGCGGCAAGGTGACGTTTGACGGGAAAGAGATCCCGCTCAACAATCCCAGAAAGTGCCTGGATTCTTCCTTTGCCTTTGTCTCGGAGGACAGAAGAGGCGTGGGCCTTCTTCTGGACGAGTCTCTGGAATGGAATGTTGCTTTCCCCGCGATGCAGATCCAGAATAAGTTCCTGACGAAGTATCTGGGCGGTCTCATCAAGTGGAGAGATGAGAAGGCGATCCGAGAGGTCACCGAGAAATATATCGACGAGCTCAAGATCAAGTGCACGAGCTCGAAACAGAACGCGAGAGAGCTGTCGGGCGGCAATCAGCAGAAGGTCTGCCTTGCCAAGGCGTTCGCCCTGGAGCCCAGGATGCTCTTCGTATCGGAACCGACCCGCGGTATTGATGTAGGCGCCAAGGCACTGGTCCTGGACGCGCTCAAGAAATTCAACCGCGAGAACGGAGTAACTGTAGTCATGATCTCCTCCGAGCTGGAGGAGCTTCGTCAGACCTGCGACCGCATCGCGATCGTGTCCGGCGGCAAGATCTCGGGTATCCTGCCCGCGTCTTCGTCCGTTGAGGATCTCGGAACGCTGATGCTGAGCAATGTCATTTAAGGAGGGAGGAAGAGATGACAAGTGAGAAAATCAAGGCCGCACTCAAGAATTTCGGCCTTCCGCGTCTGATCATCGCGGGATTCCTGCTCCTTCTGCTGATCATGGCGCCTTTCGTAGGCGCGGATCTGCCGACGCAGATCTCCAATATTATCAACCGTTTCAGCTGGAACGGCATTCTGGTCCTTGCCATGGTGCCTATGGTGCACTCGGGCTGCGGCCTGAACTTCGGCCTTCCGCTGGGTATCATTTCGGGCCTCCTGGGAGCGACGCTCTCCATCGAGTTCGGCTTCACCGGACCGCTTTCTTTCCTGGCGGCGATCCTGATCGCAACTCCTTTCGCGCTGATCCTCGGCGCGCTGTACGGATGGCTCCTCAATAAGATCAAGGGCGGCGAGATGATGATCGCGACTTATGTCGGATTCTCCTCCGTGTCCTTCATGTGCATGATGTGGCTGATCCTGCCTTACCACAGCCCGAACATGGTCTGGGGTCTGTCCGGAAAAGGCCTTCGTACCACAATCTCCCTGGAGGGATATTACATCGGCGCTCTGGCCAATTTCCTGCAGATCAACATCGGTTCGATCTCGATTCCGACCGGAACGCTGCTGTTCTTCGCGCTTCTGGCTTTTGGCATCTGGGCATTCCTTCATACCAAAACAGGAACGGCCATGACGGCTGTCGGCTCCAACCCGGAATTCGCCAAGGCGGCAGGCATCAACGTGGACAACATCCGTATGCTCTCGGTCATCATGTCCACATGGCTGGCTGCGATCGGAATTCTGGTCTATGAGCAGGGATTCGGCTTCATCCAGCTGTACATGGCGCCGTTCTATATGGCGCTGCCCGCGGTATCCGCGATCCTGATCGGCGGAGCTTCGGTCAATAAGGCAACGATCATGAACGTCATTGTCGGAACAATCCTCTTCCAGGGCATCGTCACGATGACACCTACCGTCATGAACAACATGATCCACATGGATATGTCGGAAGTCATCCGAATCATCGCTT
>CAMOXU010000137.1 GCA_946629525.1 uncultured Clostridia bacterium | reverse complement strand
CGAATGTGACATTCTTCATCTCGATTTTCCCGCCCAGCTTTTTGTAACTTATGTTCTCATCGAACTGCATTCTCTCCTCAGTCACATCCACAGGGTAGTCCATGACGTCCTCAATACGTTCCATATTCGTTCTCATCTCACGGACTGTACTCTGCACGTCAAGCAGCTGATCTGCGGGTGCCACAAAAGAGCCGAGCCATGCGGTGAACTGCGTGAGAATTCCAATCGTGAACTCGCCGTTCAGGATGAGCATGACTCCCATCCAGAGGATGACCATATTGACGACATCGGAGATCAGCATGGGAATGATCCCCAGATAATAATTGATGCGTTCTGTCTCCACCTGCTGGCGGTTTACGGACGCCTGATACCCCGACCATTTTCTGAAGAACCCGTTCTCCGCGCCGCTGGCCTTGATCGTCTCGATCATGGAAATTCCGGACAGAGTCGTAGACTCAAGTTTTCCGCTGTCACGCATCATGACGCGGGCAATATTGGTCCTTTTTTCAGAAATGTATCGTCTGACGAACGTGTTGAGCAGAATCCCCAGCACACCGATCATCGCGAGTACCGCACTCGTTTTGACAAGGAAGAACAGATAGAAAAGCATCATGAACACATTGACCAGGAGTGGAGAAAGCGTCCCGATCAGAGTCGCTGCAATACTTTCATTTGTCCTTTTCCTCTGTGCAATATCTCCTGCCATACGCTGGGAGAAGAACTCCAGCGGCAGACGCAGAATATGCCACATGTATTCAGAGTTCGCGACGATCGCGAGCTTTCCCTCCAGTCTCAGCGAGAAGATGATCTTGAGAGCCTGGATAACGATCTGGAGGCTCGTCACGATCGCGAGAAGGATGAGGAACGGCCGCACCCACTGCGGGCTCTTCCCTGTGAGCAGCCGGTCATACAGCACACGCTGGAAGGCCGGGCTGACCATGGACATCAGATTCGTCGCGGCAAAGATAAGGATCGTGAAAATGAAAGCAGATTTCGTCCCGAGCAGCTTCCTCTTCGTAAAGTCCCGGATGCTTTTCCGCTTTCCTCCGGGCTCAAAATTCTCCCCCGGCTCCATGAGCAGCGTGACGCCTGTGAAGGCGCGGTCGAACTCCTCCATCGAGACTTCGACGACACCTCTGGCAGGGTCATTGATGACCGCCTTATTCTTTTTGAATCCGCAGAGCACGACAAAATGATTGAATTCCCAGTGGATGATGCACGGGAAAAAGCCGTTCTCCTTCAGATATTGAGGCTCAAAACGAAAGCCCTTCGCTTCGAGACCGTAATTTCTCGCCGCGAGGAGCATGTTCCGGGCATTGGATCCGTCCCGCGATACGCCGCAGTCATAGCGGACCTGTTCGAGGGGGATCCACTTATTATAATAAGCCAGGATCATGCACAGTGAGGCGGCGCCGCATTCCAGCGCTTCCATCTGCATGACGACCGGCACTTTTGCAAAGCCGTTCCTGACCGGCTCTTTCACTTTATTATTCCCCATATTCCGCTCACCTGCCGATCACATAGGAGATCGGAGAGACGGTAGTCTTCACGGTCTCGCCCGCTGCATTGACATCCGTGACAGTCAGAGTCACACAGAGCCCCCATGTAATTCCGGCAATAATAAGAAGGATAATAACGATAAGAAGGATCCACATACCGGGTGTAATAACTCTGATGTAATCGTTGATCTGTTCCGGAGATGAGATCCTCTCCAGACTCTTCTTCCTGAAAACTGAATTGTTCATAGACATCTCCTGTCCTAAAACCGCTGCTCCCTTCGGGAGTCATACCTTTCGACCATTTTATCACTTAATAATAATCTTTCCAAGTAAGGCAGTGCAAATTTCGTCCCGCGGCACTTCCCCCGGAAACTGCAGGCGGACCGCTTAATTTTATACTGTTTAAGCAGGCGGATTCATTGTATACTAAAAACGATTCATGAAGCATCGCAGACGCCGGCAGGCGTCAATATGAAAGAAGGAAGTCACAGTACATATATGAATCTCAATTCGCTAACCCTGCTGCTGGTCGTGGCCGTCTCGGTGATCGTCTATTATCTGATCCCGAAGCGTTTCCAGCCCGTCCTGCTGCTGATCGTCAGTATATTCTATTACATATCGAACGGCTTCGGCGCGTTCTTCTTTATTCTGGCAACGACCGTCACCACTTATCTGGCCGGTCTCGCTCTCGGAAGGGAAAGTGACGACGGGCGGCGCCGGCGCATCACCGCGCTCACGCTCCTCTTCAATTTCGGCATCCTCTTTATGCTCAAATACACGAATTTCATCATTCTCAATCTCGACGCCTTCCTGCCGGGAAAGCTCAGAACGTTCGAATGGATGCTGCCGCTCGGCATTTCATTTTACACATTCCAGTCCATGGGATATCTGCTCGACGTCTGCTGGAAGCGCACGGAGGCGGAGACCTCCCTGTTCCGGTTCGCCCTCTTTGTCTCGTTCTTTCCGCAGATCATGCAGGGGCCGATCGGCAGATACGGGAAACTCAAAAAGACTCTCTTTGCGCCGCACAGCTTTGACCGCGAGCGCACGGAAGCCGCGATCCTTAAGATCCTCTGGGGCTTTTTCAAGAAAATGGTCCTGGCAGACAACGCCCTCTACTTCGTGAATGCCGCTTTCAATGACTATGAGCGCTATCCGGGGCTCGCTGTTTTCTCGGTGCTCTTCTACTCCATCCAGCTCTACGGGGATTTCTCGGGAGGCATCGATGTCGTGACGGGGATCGCCCTTCTCTTCGGGGTGGAGCTCGACGCGAACTTCCGGCAGCCCTTCTTTGCCACTTCCATTGCGGATTTCTGGCACAGATGGCACATCACGCTGGGGACCTGGATGAAGGACTACGTCTTCTATCCCATCTCCCTCTCCGGATGGATGGGAAGCTTCCGCAAGTGGTGCCGTAAGCATCTTCCGAAGCAGACCGCCCGGGCGCTTCCGGTCGCGATTGCAAATATTCTGGTCTTCCTCGTCGTCGGCGTATGGCACGGGGCCGCCTGGAAGTATATCGTCTACGGTCTGTACAACGGGATCATCATCGGCTTTTCGGAGCTCATGGCCGTCTCGTACAAAAATGCAAAGACAAGGCTGCACATTAACGATAAGTCCCGGGGCTGGAAGGTCTTCATGGTTCTTCGGACCTTTCTTCTGGTCAACATCAGCTGGTTCTTCGACAATGCGAAGACCGTTCCCCAGGCCTTCGCGATGATGCGGAACGCCGTGACGCATTTTACCCCTTCGCTTCTCCTCACGGTACCGGTAGGACCGGGAGGAAGCACCAGCTTTACAAAATACGCGCTGATCATCCTCGCCTTCGCATGCATCGTCCTCTTTGTCGTAAGCCTTCTCAAGGAAAAGGGCGTGAATATCACTGCCTGCATTCTGCAAAGACCGTTCCTTGTGAGGATCTTCGTGTATCTTCTGCTGCTCATCATGCTGCCCGCCCTCGGTCAGCCGCCGGTCCAGACAGGAGGGTTCATCTATGCGCAATTTTAAACGTTTTCTCACCGTTCTGATCCTGCTTCTCTTCTTCGCAGGGAATATCGGACTCAGCTGGCTCCTCTACCCGTACACCTACACAAGGGCGAACTTTCAGGCGATGAAGGAAGGCGGCTATGAAGGCCTGATCGTCGGAGGCTCCCATGCAAAGTGCGGGATCGATCCCGAAGTGCTCTATACGGTCACGGGAAAGAGATACCTGAACGCTGCGCAGGGAGGCGAGCACTCCCTTGACATCCTCTACCTTGTGAAGGAGGCCGCTTCCCGCACGGATCTTCAGACGGTCATCTATGAGATCGATCCCGCCTACTGGGTCGATCAGCCGAACCAGACACAGGAGTATGTCTCGGTCTATCACGAGTATCCCCTGTCCGTTCGAAAAGTTTCTTATTTCTTCGACAAGATGCCGCAGGCCGACCTTCGGACAAGTCTCTTTCAGTGGTATCTGTACAGGAAGGAAGTCTTCCACCTGAGAGACCGGATAGTGGAAAAGACTTCGAAAGAATATAAGAACTGCAGTCTCGCCCCTTTCTCGGACGAGGTCCAGACCTACCGGGAGGACGGCTTTATCGCGAGACATCGGGTCCCGGAAGGGACCGATTATACTTCGGAGCCATCCCTCTGGAATGAGAGCAATTATAATAAGGACGAGCAGAAGTATTTTGAAGAGCTCGCAGCCTTCTGCCGGGAAAATGATATCGAGCTCATCACAGTGATGATGCCCGTTCCCGATACTTCCTATGAGACCTATGAGGACGCGTACACATCGGCACGCGAGTTCTTCATGTCGTATCTCCAGTCTGAAAATGTCCGCTTTATAGACTTTCTTCATTCGGATCTTGCGGACATGCCGCAGGATCCCGATGATTTCTGCGACAATGACGGGCATCTTTTCGAAGATACGGCAGTCCAATTTACGGAGATCCTTGCCGGTGAGGCAGGCTGAGACCGCTTCCCGGGAGCACGTTGAAGGATCCCGAGAAGAAGAATATTGTCCTTCTCCGCCCTTCCCTTTTTCCGGGAGCAGCTTGAAAGATCCCGAAAGGAGGAGTATTTTCCTTCTCCGCCTTCCCTCTTTCCCGTGGGCATCCTGAAGGATCTCGCAGGAAATTCGAAGGAATTTAAATAAAAGATCGAGTAGGAGGGGGTGATTAGCCCCCGTCCTCTCACACCACCGTGCGTACC
>CAMOXU010000136.1 GCA_946629525.1 uncultured Clostridia bacterium | reverse complement strand
CGCGCCGTAATTCCAAGTGTGTAGGGGTGACGGACGCACTTCATTTCCGTGATATAGTCCGCAGCCTCAAACATCCATGTCCGCGGATTTCTTCCTGTGATCACGATCTCCTTCCGTTCGCGGTTTTCGAGAACGATCCCCCGGAGCATCTCCTCGTCGATCACGCCTGCCCTGACAGCTGCACAGGCCTCGTCGAGGACCAACAGATCCCATTCCTTTTCTTTCGCATTGGCAAGGAACCCGTTATGTATACGCGTGGTCTCCTGTTTCTCCTCCGCCGTCATCTGCGAAACAAACTTCGTGCCGGCTTTTCCGGAAAAGACTTCTGCCCCGGCCTGTCGAAGCACAGAGAGTTCTCCGCTCGTCCCGCTCTTCAGGAACTGAAGAAAGAGGACCTTCTGTCCGTGTCCGAGTGCCCGGACCGCGAGTCCGGCTGCGGCGGTCGTTTTTCCTTTTCCCTCTCCAAAGTAGACGTGAAGCATGTCTTTCCTCCCTGTTTCCTCTCAGCGTTCCTCAAAGATAATCCTGTACAGCGCCTCCAGATCAATATTCTCACGCACACAGTTCGCAAGCTTTTCATACTGCCGCTCCCGGTAGGCTGTCCGGCTCTCCGGCGTATACGCTGCAGCGTCGATCCCTCTTCGGCTGCACAGATATTCCGCAAGCTTCTCTGTGAGCTCACCGCTGTCGAACAGTCCGTGCAGATACGTTCCGAAAACATTGCCGGAGCGTGCGCCGTCCGGCTTTGCTCCTTCCGGCTCCGTCACCGCGAAAGGCTCCGTCCCCTCCTCAGCGACCGTCCTTCCCATGTGGATCTCATACGCGGAGAGGACAGCTCCGGCAAAGGGTCCGGCGATCGCCCGGGCTCTGACGCGGGTCCGCATTTTCTTTCCGGAAAATGAAGTCCGCACCGGCAAAAGCCCCATCCCGGCAATCTCCCCGCCTTCCTCCACGCCATCCGTATCGGAAATGACTTTTCCAAGCATCTGAAAGCCTCCGCACACCCCGAGCACCGGCGTGTCCGAAGATGCCAGCCGCAGGATCTGTCCTTCGAGCCCGGATTCCCGGAGCCACTTAAGATCCCCCATCGTATTTTTCGTTCCCGGCAGAATGATCATGTCCGGCCGCCCGAGCTCAGCGCGGGAAGAAACATACCGCACGCCGAGGAGAGGATGCTCCTCGAGCGGAGCAAAATCCGTAAAATTAGAGATCCTCGGGAGCCGGATCACGGCGATGTCGATCGGCTTCTCATGCTGTCTCCTGTTCAGCCGGCCCGAAAGACTGTCCTCATCGTCAATCTCCGCATCCGTATAGGGGATGACCCCAAGGACCGGAACACCTGTCAGGTCTTCCAGCATCTGAAGGCCGGGCCGCAGGATTCCGGGATCTCCCCGGAACTTATTGATGACCGTTCCGCGGATCCTCTCCCGCTCCTCCGGAGAAAGGAGCGCGATCGTACCGTAGAGTTGGGCGAACACTCCGCCCGGATCGATATCTCCGACCAGAATGACCGGCGAATCGACCATCTTCGCAAGCCCCATATTGACGATATCATCCGCCTTCAGATTGATCTCCGCGGGGCTGCCTGCTCCCTCGATGACGAGAATATCATTTTCCGCAGCCAGAGAATGATAGGAGGAAAGGATATCGGGGACGAGAGATTTTTTCATTTTAAAATAGTCCGCAGCCCGATACTGCCCGCGCACCCTTCCGTTCACGATGACCTGACTCCCGACGTCGCTCGTCGGCTTGAGCAGGATCGGATTCATGCGCACGTCCGGCAGAAGACCGGCTGCCTCGGCCTGCGCGGCCTGGGCCCGTCCCATCTCGAGGCCGTCCGCCGTGATATAACTGTTCAGCGCCATGTTCTGGCTCTTGAAGGGAGCAGCCCGATACCCGTCCTCCCGAAAGATCCGGCACAGTGCCGTCACAAGAAGACTTTTGCCGGCACCGGACATGGTGCCCTGGATCATGATGTTGCGTGCCATTTTTTCCTCCATCTGAAGATGATTCCGTGTCAGAGATTCACCCCAAAAATCTCCGAGAGCGCATTCAGGAGCCTTTCATTCTCCTCCTTCGTCCGGACCGCAGTGCGGTACCATCCCGACCCGAGACCGCGAAATGACCGCAGGTCGCGGATCATGATGCCGTAAAGGCGGAGCAGTTCGGCAAGATTCGTCGGATCCGTCCGCATGGGATCTGCTGCTCTTTTTTTCGTCGAGTCTGTGTTCCCCGGATGCTGATCTTCCGATCCATCTCCTGGTTGCTCCGGGTACGGTCTTTCAGATATATCGCCCGCCCTCTTCTGGTACAGTCCTTCAGGTATATCGTCTGACCTTCCCGGGTACGATTCTGCCGGCACATAAAATGCCAGGAAATTCGCCTCCCCGGGCAGCACAAAAAAGCCGAGCCGCTCGAGGCCTTCCGCAAGGCGGGGCCGCTCCCTCGCGACCAGTGCGCGCAGTTCTTCCCTGTACCCGTGTTCTTTGAGCGCCGCGATCCCGGCAGCCTGTGCCGCGCAGGACACGGCCCACGGCGGACCGGCAAGCTGCACCTTTCTCAAAAAATCAGAGTCCAGGATCACGCACCATCCGAGGCGCAGACCGGCCATCCCGTAAAACTTCGTGAAGGCACGGAGGACGCAGACATTTCGATAGTGGATTTCCGTCGGCGAAAAACTCCATCTGTGAATCCAGCTCCGCTTTTCCGAATCTTCCACAAAGTCCATAAAGCACTCGTCGAGCACGAGCCTGATCCCGCGGGACTCGCAAAAGTCCGCAATCTGTGTAAGAATGTCCTGCTCTGTGCATAAACCGGTCGGATTGTTCGGCTCACCGAGTATGATCATATCCGTGTCAGGCTGAACATGTTCCAGAAAACGGGAGGCGTCTCTTATCGTGAATCTGTCGGCAGGCCCGGCCGCGTGACCTCCTCCCTGAGAAACGGCATCAGGGGAATAAAAATCCACCTCCGCCCCGGCACTCCGAAGCGCCGTCTCGTACTCCTCAAAACAGGGGGCCAATAAAAGAGCCCGCCGTGGGCGGGCGGCATATGCAGCTCGATAAATAATATCCGCAGCCCCGTTCCCGCAGAAGATCCATTCCACGGGCACTCCGTATTCCTGCGCAATCGCCTTCCTGAGTGCGCGGCAGTCGGGATCCGGGTAGCGCGCGGATTCATAAAGTGCCCTGCCGGCAGCGGCCCGGGCGGATTCCGGGAGTCCGAGCGGACTTACATTTGCCGAAAAATCGAGCGGCAGGAAGCCCCTCTCCTCCTGAAAAGAATACCAGTCTCCGCCATGGGCTGAGGGTCTGTGATCGTCTGTCATTTCTTATCTGCCTTTCTGAGATAGCCGCTCTCGTTATATCCTTACTGCCTTTCCGAGATAGCCGCTCTCGTTATATCCTTACTGCCTTTCCAAGATAGCCGCTTTCGTTATATCCTTCACCTGAAGAATCTCCAGGCAATCGCGAAACTCTGCGCAAAATAAAATCGTGCGAACATCTTAAACATTCTGCCGAGGCTTCAGAACCTCCTGGCGCAAAATTCGTTTGGTTATCCACGCAAATCCCATACAGCACGTATTTTCGCAATCTCCTGTAACGACTCAAATGCGGGAACTGCTCACATCGGTTCAAAATACGATCACGAGCCTTATGAGACACAGTACGGCTGCCGCCACAAGGCTCGCATAGAAAAACATCCTGTTCGCCTCATCGATATCACTGATCCTGATCGGTCTCAGATCATCCCCGATCGTCGGTTTATCATACTTCTCCCCGAAATACCATGCCGGGCCGGCAAGCTGCACCCCCAGCGCCCCGGCCATCACGGCCTCCGTCTGCGCTGAATTCGGGCTCGAATGGTTGAACCGGTCCCGCCGCCAGATCCTCATGGCCTCTGCGGCCGACGTTTTTCCCTGCCGGATAAATGCACCCGCCATCAGGAAAAATGCAGCCATCCTCGACGGCAAAAAATTCGCCGCATCATCGAGCTTCGCCGCAAAATGTCCGAAATGCAGATACCTCTCATTCTTATATCCGACCATAGAGTCCATCGTGTTGATGGCCTTATAGGTCAGCGCAAGCGGCGCGCCCCCGATCACCATATAAAAGAGCGGGGCAACGACGCCGTCCGAGAAATTTTCCGCGACGGTCTCGACCGCTGCCCTGATCACGCCCGCCTCGTCGAGACGCTCCGTGTCGCGCCCAACGATTCTGGCGACCGCGCGCCGTCCCGATTCCAGACCGCCGTGCTGAAGCATGTTCCTGACATTTTCGCTCTCATGGAGCATATCGCGGATCGCGATTGCCTGGTAGCACCAGAACGTATTTAATAAAAATGCAATCACCGGAGAAATGATCCCTACGATCCACAGGATCCCGCCGGTGAGGACAAATGTCCCGAGCACCATGGTAAGCGCCATGAGCCGTCCGGCACGGAATTCACCGTCCGGATCCTCCGGAAAATGCGTCCGGAGCGAGCGGTCCATCCGGGATATGCATTTTCCCATCAGAACGACCGGGTGCATGAGCCCCGGCGGATCACCGAACATAAGGTCCAGTACGACCGCAAAGATAACTGTAACTACGAGTTTCATTGTCTCACCGTGATTCCCTTCCGGGCTTCACCCGAATTCCTATTCCGCACTGCACAAACACCACCTCATCCGCCCGGTCCGCGAGAAGGCAGGCCAGCCGGCCGGCATTTTCCCGCCAGATACGCTCCCCGCGGTCAAGCGGAATGACCCCGCATCCGACCTCCGTGGCGAT
>CAMOXU010000135.1 GCA_946629525.1 uncultured Clostridia bacterium | reverse complement strand
TGAACATGATCCTTGATCTGCACAAGACATACGGATATTCATTCGACGTGGGCGAGGGTGAGTCCGGCTTTTTTGAAAATGAAACCTACCAGGAACGCTTCATGAAGCTCTGGGAGGAGTTTGCCCGGCGCTTCTCCAAATATCAGGAAATGCTGGCCTTCGAACTGCTGAATGAGGTGACTGACAAAGAGTACTGTGATGCCTGGAACCGGATCTCATCGGAGTGCATTCGCCGGATCCGGGTCATCGCCCCGGAGATCAGTATTCTGATCGGAGGCTATTACAACAACAGCATCGAGGCTCTGAAGGATCTTCTGATGCCGCAGGATGAGTACATCATTTATAATTTCCACTGCTATGAGCCGATCATTTTCACCCATCAGGGTGCATACTGGGCTCCCGGGATGGACACGAGTTTTCGCATGACGCTTGGCGCGACCTACAGGGAGATGGCGGAGGCGACCGCGAAAAACATCAGTATGGGGACCGTCGGCTTTGACGGTTTTCCTGAGGACGGCACACTCGGTCCGGAGTACTTTGAAAAGTATTTTTCCGAGGCTGTCCGGATCGCGGAAGAGAGAAATGTCGCGCTCTACTGCGGGGAGTACGGCGTCATCAATCTTGCCATGCCGGAAGATACGCTCACATGGTACCGGCTGATCGGCGGTGTTTTTGATAAATACGGGATCGGAAGAGCGGCCTGGAGCTATAAGGAGATGGACTTCGGGCTGATCGACGAGCATATGGAGCCGGTGCTTCCGGAGATACTCAAAGTCCTGTAAGCTGCATGAACCTCGACCCCATGCGGTGCGGCAGCGTTAGAGGAAAAAAGCAGTGATGGAGTAAAATCCACCACTGCTTTTTTGCGGCTGACCGACAACCGGCAGCGGTAAAGAAAAAAGAGCAGTGATGGAATAATATCCACCACTGCTTTTTTACAGCTGTGCAGCTTTGCCCGGCGCATAAAGGAGATGTGTCCCTCATGAATGACGGCAGGGAAGCCCTTACAGACTTGATTTATTCTTCGCTGTATCTCCGCAGGAAACTCAGGCAAGCGTCCCCATCGGATCCCACGGCATGAAGTGCAGCGGCTCGGTCTTAAGGGCGTCGAGCTGCTTCTCATTCAGGTAGGACTTTTCGATGACTGCCTGGTACACGAACTTGTCGAACCAGCCTGCGTTCATCACATAATATCCCTTTTCTCCGCTCTTATCGCTCCAGCTGTTCTCGATCTTCCAGCGGTTGGGAACGCCGTTCTCGTCGAGATTCACGCCGGTGATCAGCATCGCGTGATTCATGGCGCTCTCACGGATATCCAGCCGCTCCTCCTTTGTCATCGAGAAATCGATGCCCAGTGTCCCGTCATAATCGAAGATGGTGTCGCTCCAGATCCCCATGGTGCGCTCTCCCATGGGACCGACGTCGGAGCCGAACCAGACCGGCTTTCCGTCCTTAAGCTGCCTTACGATCAGATCCTTGATCTCCTCCATGGGAAGATTCAGGTAGGTGACGGGCGGAGCGCCCGCAACGTTGCCGAGGTAGTCGATCGTGACGCGATGATAGAACGGTTTGTCCTCTGTCGGGGAATTGATGATGCCCACGTAATCGCTGCGCAGGTCCAGCCCGGTATATTTTTTTGCAAATGTAATCGGCGTGAGCCCGCGGTCCACGTGGTAGACGTCGTCCTTGTCGGTGTACTCGAAATCAAAGCTCTTCGGCGGAACACCGAAGCACATGGACAGAAGGCGGTAGGCGTCGAGAAGGTATTTCTCCTTGACCGCTGTCACATCCCCGCCTTCGCTGCATGCCTTACGAAGGTCCAGCGCACCTTTTCTCAGCAGCGTGTTGATCAGGCGGTTCATATCCCTCGTGTGGCTGCTCTGGAATGTCTCCTGCATGGCAGCCTTCGGGACAAGACCGTACTTCTCGACGAGATTGACGATCATATTCCACTGACCGCCGTCGCCGATTCCCGAGTCGAGGATATAGGTGACGAGCCGGTCTGTCAGCGGTCTGTCAGCGAGCTCGATCATCGATTCATAGAAGAAATTGATCTTCTCGAATTTATCCCAGAATGCGATATAATTCTGAGAGAGTTCGAACTTCTCGATATTGCATTTTTTCGCGATCTCCTCGCGGAAAAGATTGAGGGCGGCGAAGATCCAGCAGCGGCCGCTCTGCATCTGGTTGGTCACTTCCATGGTCGGGACATTGACGGAAAATGCGAACTGGGCCTCATCGAGCCCCCTGTTCGAGAACGCGACGTCCTTCACATTGTGCTTTGTCAGCGCATTCGTGATAGCCCGGTCGAAAGCGGAGTTTTCGGTATGATTCCGGAATTTGTCGATCAGATCGAAAGATACATCATTCATGTGAGTAAATGCTCCTTGTCATAAGTTCTGTTGAGTAGAGGCGACAGCCGGACGCAGGAGAGGCCTGCGGCAGTCGGATGTCGGAAACAATTGGCAACGTTTATACTATAACACATGGGCTGTGCTTTGTCATAACCTTTAGGGCTGTGCCCGGACAGATGCCGGAGCCTGTAGATCTCAGCCTTTCTTTTTGTTCCAACCTCTAGCTATGCCCGGATAGATGCCGGAGCCTGCCTGAGCAAAAAATGCTTCGAAACTTTTATATATGCAAGCTGCCGGTTCATGATACAATAAACCATCGGAAGTTCCGCAAGGAACTGCTGATAAAAGGCCTGCAGGGCAGGCCGAATTATGATTACAGGGTTCGCGGAGCTGTTCCTGAAAGAAGGGCCTGGTATCCAAGGTACTTCATTTAGTCAGGTCAGATGGGAGGTGAACGCGGTGAAGCGTATTATACTCTATGAGTGCAGGAGGAAAGGACAATGTATATATCAGAACCGTGCGCAGCATGTCTCTATGACAAACAGAAAAACAGGCTGAACGAGGAGAGCTACCTGAGAGAGGTCAGGAAGCTCCTGGATGAGAGGCGTGAGACGGACACTGCCCCCTATATGGTCTACCGTTTCAATCTTCTGTATGAGGAGAAATTCGGAAAGGGCGACAGTTATGCCGCGATCAAGCGCACGTACAATGATCTGGTCCTCTCCATGGAAGAGGACGTTATGGCGAAGATCCGGGAAGCGTCGGATCCTCTTGCCCGCGCGCTCGCCTATGCGAGAGTAGGAAATTATATCGATTTCGGGGCCATGAACCATGTGGATAAGGATACATTCCTCGCCCTCTTTCAGGAGGCGGATCTCAATGATCGGGATCTTCCGGTCTATGAGTCATTCTTAAAAGCCTGTGCGGATGCAGAAGAGTTCCTTCTCATCGCGGATAACTGCGGGGAGATCGTTCTGGACCGCATATTCCTTGAAATCCTTATGGAACGTTTCCCCAGGCTCCACTGTACGGTGATGGTCAGGGGGAGCGAAGTCCTGAACGACGCCACAGAGGAAGATGCCCGCTATGCGGGAGTCGACCGGGTCGCATCGATCATACAGAACGGAACTTCGGTGGCCGGAACGATCCCGGCCATGATCACCCCGGAAGCCAGGGAGGCGATCCGGAAGGCGGACGTCATCCTCTCGAAGGGGCAGGGAAACTATGAATCGCTCTCCAGGGAAGGGATCCATATATTCCACGCCTTTTTATGCAAGTGCGACCTCTTTACAAAGCGGTACGGTGTGCCGAAGCTTACGGGAATTTTCACAGAGGAAAACTGAAAAACCGCTTATGAAGTGAAAGATACCGCAAATGGAGACAGACAATTTCACTGGTTAGTGGTATAATGTTTGATAGAAAACAGCTGTGTCTGTATATTTAAGGGCACTTGCGGATGTCTTCGCGGAATGGGATCGGATGGAGCACAGATTTTCGCAATTGCCTGATATTTTTTACTCAGAAAGGAGCTACATATGTCAGTATTCAGAGACGGTTTCCTTTGGGGCGGTGCGACAGCCGCGAATCAGTGTGAAGGTGCATACCTTGAAGGCGGAAAGGGACTCTCGGTTCCGGATATGCTGCTCGGCGGCGATGTGAATACACCGCGTACATTCTGCCCGAAGATCGAGAAAGACACGTTCTATCCGTCCCATGAGGCGGTCGATCTGTACCATCATTACAAAGAGGATATCGCGCTTTTCGGAGAGATGGGATTTAAGTGCTATCGTATGTCGATGAACTGGGCGCGCATTTTCCCGAACGGCGACGATGCGGAGCCGAACGAGGAAGGCCTTGCATTCTATGATGCAGTTTTCGATGAGTGCAAAAAGAACGGAATCGAGCCGCTCGTAACGCTCTGCCACTATGAGATCCCGTGGGCGATCGTGACAAAATATCACGGATTTTCAGACAGACGCGTCATCGACCTGTTCGTCCGCTATGCAACGACAGTCATGGAGCGCTATAAGGATAAGGTAAAATACTGGCTCACATTCAACGAGATCAACATCGCGGTCATGGAGCCGAAGATGGGATCCATGTACGGCCTGGGCGTCATGTACGACGAGGATCTCGCAAGGACAGAGCGCTGCACGCTTCCGGAGCTCAAGGATGATCCGCAGGTCAGATTCGAAGCTCTGCACAATCAGTTCGTCGCTTCCGCGAAGACGGTCATCGCCGGCCACAAGATCAATCCGGACTTCATGATCGGCAACATGATCTGCCACATCACATGGTATCCGCTGACACCGAATCCGAAGGATATTCTCGAGTGTCAGAAGCGCGACAACATCTGCAACAATATCTGCGGAGACGTTCAGATCCGCGGCGAGTATCCGTACTTCGCGAAGACCTATTATGACAGCCTCGGCCTTGACACCGCATTCATGAACAACGCGGAAGACCTTGCCCTCATCAAGGAAGGAACCGTTGACTTCTACACATTCTCTTACTATATGTCGAACTGCATCACGGTCGAAGAGGGTGCTGAGCAGGTCAAGGGCAACATGATGGGCGGAAACAAGAATCCGTACCTCAAGGCATCCGACTGGGGATGGCAGATCGATCCGGACGGACTTCGCTATACGCTCAACAAGC
>CAMOXU010000134.1 GCA_946629525.1 uncultured Clostridia bacterium | reverse complement strand
CCATGCGGTGCGGCGGCTCCTATGGATGTGGTACTCTGCTGCTTCGCTTCATAGATCATTCCGTATTTTGAAAATGAGACCGGATAGATCTGAAGCGCCGTAAGGATCCTCACCATATAGAGCGGCATCGCGCCGTTGACCTTGATCTCCAGCAGATACCCGCCTTCAGGATCAAGGAGCTCGCCGGCGTCTCCGGCTCGAAGGGACAGGTGGTCTTCCCTGTAGCGTATGTTCCGGTCCAGCGTGAGACGGAAGCTCTCGTCCTCCAGACCATAAAAAGCTTCCCGGTCGTAGGCGATGAACATTTTCGGAATCGGATGATACTGCATCCGGAACCAGTCGATCTCCCTTGTGATCTGGGAACTGTGCTCCGGCCGGATCCCGTTGTTAAGAAAGAGCTCCGCCTCCCGGAGAGGCATGACCTCCCGCCGCTTATAGACGATCCCGCCGACCTTCTTCTTGAGTTCCACAAAGCTGGCCGATCCCGCGTCCGGTATGCCGTAGGTACGAAGCCTGAGTTTCTCCTTGTATTTCGGCTTGTCGAGCGACCGGCTGATCAGAAGACTGTCCTCCGTATCGTAGTATATGTTCATGATCGTCGTCAGGCCGTAGGCGTCGAGCTGCATGTACGGCCTGATCGCGTCCCGGAAGGCTTTGATCTTATCCTCCGGAACTCTGTATTTGACTTCGATCCTCTTAAATACCGTATTGATCCTGCCTTCCATAGCTCTCTCCTCACCCTGCAGCTGATCTGTACTCCACGGAGCGTTCTTCTCAGCCGCTGCTCTTTCTGTGCAGTTCGTTTATGTGTATGTTGAGAGTCTAAAAGGAAAATGTGTTTCGAAATTGGTCAATTTGTGAAGAATCTTTGACCACGCCGTAATGATCCTGTAACTTAGTACGGCTCTCCGGACAGTCTTCGCCCCCTCCGGCGGTCTCCGGAAACATTCCCTGCCCGGAATGCATTTTCTCACAGGAAATCCGGAGGAATTTCCCATGAGAAAAAAGCACCGATCCGTCCGGCCGGACGGATCGATGCTCTCTTTTAAAATGGAACAGTCTGTTAAGATACGGAATAAGAATTCAGTAAAAATGTCTGCCCGACTTCCGTCTCAAAGAAAAATTCTGTCCGCCCGGCTCCGACATACAGTCTGACCGCAGCATCCTTATTCGCCTGAAAACGGAGATTCTCGGCACTTGTCCCATCCGACTTTCTGAGAACGATCTCCTCCCTTCCATCCTCAGCAGTCACATTGAGTATGAGCTCCACGGATCTGTCTTCCCTGCTGAAAAGAGTAAGACGCAGTCTGCTGACGCCGCCCGCGGGAGAACCGTCAAGCGTCACCGAACGGGAATCTTCCGGGCTATAGTATCCCAGTTCAGCGATAAATCCGTCTCTTTCGTCGTCATTTAATATATATTTCTCTTTCCCGTCCTCGATATAAATTTCAGCATCAGCGGGAATTTCATTTTCCGGCTCAGCATCCTGCCATCCGTAACCGTTGATCTTAGACAGCTCATACGTTTCCGGATTCAGATACCAGATCCTGTTCTGTCTGCCGAAATAGGAAAAAAGAGACTGCGCATGGCTCTCTTCGTTGCTGCTCACATAAAGAATATTTTTCCCGGAAACAGCTCTGAGCGCATCCAGCACCTCCCAGTTCGGTCTCCCGTCGTTCGTCAGGTACGTCAGATTAGGATTAGCGTCCTTCTCATTTGTATATTTTACCGAGCACCGATAAATGTGCCCGCATGAACCTCCAATGGAACAGACCTCCACGGAAAACATTACCGCGGTCAGCAGAAAGGCTGCCGCCTTATATCTCCGGAGTCCGGTCTTTTTTTCCGTCCTGAGAAGCTCCTTAAAAATAAAGAATCCAAAGAGAACGATCCCTGTGACAAGTCCGGGAAAGCCCAGCTGAAAGACTTTGTAGAACGCGTACTGGGCCTCGTACGTAAAAGCCAGAAAGAACAGGGACACAGCGAGCACAGCCAGAATGTTGGTGAATCTGAGATCCCTCGTACGCAGAAAATAAAGGACAAGTCCAAGTACTCCTGCAAAGACAGACACAATGGATAGAATCGTTATCACAAAAATATAGATGCTTCCCCTGCCCGTGAACTTTGTTCCGAAAAAAGCATACGTCAGCGCCGTCCGGGAGTAGGCATACGCATAAATGCTGTTAAAAGCAGTTCTCACAGAGCTCGTAGAGACAAGCTCCCGGAACAGGGCCCGGACAGCGGGCAGAACAGTCAGCAGCGAGACGGCGGCTGTGATCAGCACGAACCATAAATCTCTGCTCCTGATCCTCCCTGTAAAGAGCATACAGAGCATCGTCAGGATATAAAGCCCCCACAGGATATAAAGGCCGTCAAGTACAGTTTCCATAAATACGCCGATAAAGGCGCCTGCTGCCGCCGCGCATGGGATACAGGGCTTCCCGAAAAGTCTGGGGAAGAACGAGCACGCAAAGATCACAGTTCCGATCATCATCGTCATCGGCAGAAAACAATTGAGCATGGAAATGACCACCATCGGACAAAGTGCTGTCCAGACAGCTGCTGCCCCTTTTATAACGTCAGGAACTTTCAGTCCGTCCATAAAAGAAATTGTGCCGGCGAACACAAAAAAGACCGCCAGATTTCCAACTGCGCCGGAGACGGCAGACGCATCTGTTCCCGCCCATGTGGATATCAGGCTGAAAGACAGGACCGGGCAGATTCTCTCCATCCCGTTATTGCAGATCGCCGCCCAGGATAGCCAAAGCGCGTTTCTCCCGGTATACAGGCTCATCCAGTTTCTGTGCGGAATCGTTTTCCACGCCTCTCCTGCAGCCGCATAGTATCTCAGATCCGAAAAATCATCCATTCTGTAATGGAGGGGGTTCATTGTAAGATATCCGAAATTCAGGACAGCAAATACGATCAGTGCGGAAATCAAAAACCACCTGGACGGTATGAGGTCCCTGAGCCTTTCATTTTTCTTCAGCCGGAAAATGAAAATTCCCAGAGCGATCACTGCGGCAGCCAGCAGAATCTTTCCGAATATCCGTACCGGAATCCCGAAAGACGTAAGATATATCGCAGGAATGGAATATCCGATATACCCCATGAGCAAGGCATATGCATACGTACATTCCGCCGAAGGCTTCTTCGACAGCTTCCTGTTCAGCCAGTACCCTGCAGGCATCCCCATCGCAACGAACGGAAGAAGGCCAGCCAGCAATATATAGAACGAATTATACAACTTTTAACTCTCCCCGATGTGCCCCGCTATATGAAAGCCGGCGCCTCCCCCGTCTGGGAAGGCGTTTACCCTGCGCGGCGCATCAGGAACGCCGGGGCGTTCCTGATTTTCTCTTCAGCTCACGGCAAAAATGAGCAGCCCTGCTCCCGAATCGACAATGATGATCCCGGCATCAGGATATGCGTTATGCGCATAAACGGCGCTTCCGCTGAATTCACCCTCGCCGGTCAGTATCCCCAGATACGGTCCCAGGTCGTTCTCGCCCGGCGCAGGTATCGGTTCGTATTCTCCGGTAAGCGCATTGTAGACGGAATATTCACCGGGAGATACCTGACGGCAGGCCGTCCCCTCCATGCTTCCGGTTATTGTATACAGCCCTTCGTCCGAAGGGCGCACAACAGCCGGTGAAGAGATTGTTTCCTGCGCAGACCCTCCACCGGCCGCCGGGTACGCATGTGCCTCTCCGGCCGCACTTCCGTTCTGTATTTCCCCTTCCGTCCGGCCAGATTCGGGATTGTTTCCGCCTTCCGGAGCCTGGGGTTCTTCTGCCTCGTTAATATCCGTATCCGGATATGCATCTTCGCCCTCAGGAAGCCCGCCGGCCCCTGCTTCTCCGTTCTCCCCATCCGCACGGCTCTCCTGATCAGCAGGATCCGTCTCCGTGACCGATTCCGCAGCCACCCCATTCCCTGTCGACTCCGCTGTCTCATTCTGCGGCACACTCTGCGAAGATGGCGAAGACTCCTGCTGTTCCCCGTTCGATGACGTTTCAATTTCTTCCTGAGCCGGACTCCCCTGTATATCGACCTGTTCCGCATCCCGCAGATGCGCATTCTCACTCTTTCTTATTCGAATGAATCCGAAAATCTCATACATCATGACACAGAGTACGAACACAGCCGCTATGCTTAAAAGACCGATAGCCCTGTCCCTTCGGCGTCTTCCATCGCGCAGGCGCCTTTTCCGCAGTTCAGTAAAAAAGGCGCTGTCCTGATCCGCCTCCATGATATAGAGAGGATCCGCGCACTCTATTTTCTCCAGCAGTTCCTCACCTGTCATATAAATACACCTTCCCTCTCAAAGTGCTTTCGCAGCTGTTTTCTCAGCCTGAAGAGAGTCGTCTTCACTTTGCTCTCAGAGTAACCGAACCGCTCCGCCAGTTCCCCTGTGGAATCCATATACCAGTATCTGCGCATGAACAGAATCCGTTTCTCCTCCGGAAGGCTGGAAAGGAAGCCCTGGAAAGCCTCTTTAAATATCAGCTCATCGAGGAGCTGTCCGCCATCATGGCCGGAAGGTATACTTTCCTGTATCTCGTCGGTGAGCTCCGTCACATAGCCTTTCCGCTTAAGCGCATTCCGATGCCTGCACAGGCTCAGTGAGAGATGCCTTGTTATTCTTGCCAGGAATGCATAAAAATAATCTCTGGGTTCATGCGGCGGTATCGAATTCCAGGCTTCATGATATGTATCATTCTCACACTCTTCCGCGGCGCCGCTGTCCCTGACAATTCCATACGAAATGCTTCTGAGTTTCTTTCCATACTTCTCAGAGGTCATCTTAATGGCGTATTCATTCCGCTTCAGATATTCATCAATGATCAATGTGTCTTCCAACTGCCATCCCTCAATCCGTTCATTGTACACAGACGAAACTTCCCGGGCTGCATATAACTGTCTGTCGTGAACTGCTCATAAGGTGTCGCAGATCTTAACGCTGCGCTCCCGGCGCAGTACCCCATGACAGCAGCCACTCATTATGATAAGCGCTTTATTCCTGTGTCCCGTTACACTGGTTTCCAAATTTTCCGGATTTCCGGTTTCCCG
>CAMOXU010000133.1 GCA_946629525.1 uncultured Clostridia bacterium | reverse complement strand
TGATGCGGACCTGACAAAAAGGAGTATATATGGGACGGATTATTGCAATCGCAAATCAGAAAGGCGGCGTTGGGAAAACAACGACGTCCATCAACCTTTCTGCCGCCCTTGCGGAAAAAGGAAAAAGGGTTCTTCTCATTGATCTTGATCCTCAGGGCAACTCGACCAGCGGGCTCGGGATCGACAAGGATGAACAGAACACAATCTATCATCTCCTGATTGATGAGACGGACGCTTCCGACTGCGTTCGCCATCATGTATGGAAGAATCTCGACATGATTCCGTCCACCGTGAACCTGGCCGGGGCGGAAATCGAAATGCTCGACATCCCGCGCCATGAGTTTATATTAAAGAAGAAACTGCGGGATATCGAAAATGACTACGACTATATCATCATCGATTGTCCGCCGAGCCTGAACCTTCTTACGGTCAATGCCCTCACAACGGCAAATTCCGTGCTGGTTCCGATCCAGTGCGAGTTTTACGCGATGGAAGGGCTGACCCAGCTGATGTATACGATTCAGCTTGTACAGAAAAAGCTGAACCCCTCGCTGCAGATGGAGGGCGTCGTATTCACAATGTTTGATATCCGGACGAATCTTTCGCAGCAGGTCGTTGATTCTGTGAAACAGTATCTGAAAGACAAAGTCTACGATACGATTATTCCGCGGAATGTGCGGCTTGCGGAAGCACCGAGTCACGGAATTCCGATTCTGGAGTATGATTCGAGATCAACCGGTGCGGAAGCGTATCGGAAACTTGCAGAAGAAGTGATTCGTTACGACTGATGAGCGCCTTTGGAGAACATATCTTCAATCTTAAAATGAATCGTTCCACGTGGAACATTCGGTTTCGAATTCCGGAAATTGTTCCACGTGGAACATATAGAACCGCATTTCAAAAGCATCAGCCACAGCAGAGAATCGGACAAAGGAGTGCATATGGCAGGAAAAAGTAAAGGACTGGGGAAAGGCCTCGGATCCCTCCTCGGGGATGTGGTGGACCTCAATAATATTAAGGAAGTGCCTTCAATCACAGAAGACGAACTGAAAAATGAGCAGATGGTCAAAACGAGATTGATTGAGCCGAACCGAAATCAGCCGAGAAAAGACTTTAATGAAGAAGCGCTGCAGGAACTGGCGGATTCGATCCGAACTTACGGCGTCATTCAGCCTCTGATTGTAACAAAGCGGGACGATCATTACCAGATTATCGCCGGAGAACGGCGCTGGCGGGCCGCAAAACTGGCAGGACTCCGTGAAATTCCGGTAATTATTAAGGAATATACGGATGAAGAGATCGATGAGATTTCGCTGATCGAAAACATTCAGCGCGAAGATCTGAATCCCGTGGAGGAAGCGGCAGCATACGAACGCCTGCTGAAGGAGTATGGTCTGACGCAGGAAGAGCTGTCGGAGCGGGTTTCAAAGAGCCGTACGGCTATCACTAACAGTCTGAGACTCCTGAGACTCCCGGAAGCAGTTCAGGAAATGCTCCGTGACGGAAAGATTTCCACCGGTCACGCCAAAGTGCTTCTCTCGCTTGACAGCCCTGAAAAGCAGGAAGCCGCAGCCCGTACCGTAGTGGATGAAGGACTCAGCGTCCGCGATACCGAGAAGCTCGTCAAGAATTTTGATAAAGCCGCCCCGGCGCCGAAGAAACCGAAGGATCTGAAAAGTCAGCTTGCCTATCAGGAGGCCGAGGATCAGCTGAAAGCCTTATTGAAGTCGCAGGTACGGATCCGCAGAAAGAAAGAAAACACAGGACGAATCGAAATTGAGTATTATTCGCTGGAAGAGCTTGAGCGGATCATGTCGCATATCAGGTAACAGGGAAAGAAAAAGATGGTAAATATCATAAACAGATTAGAAACAAATATATCTCAAAATATATGGATAATATTGCTGTTCGTGGTCGTCATGATGATTCTCGTCCTCGCGCTTCTTGTGGTCCTCGTGATCCAGACGCAGAAAACGCGCAGGCTCGAGCGCAGACTGTCGCTGTTCATGCAGGGCGCGGACATGGTCTCACTCGAGGACGTGCTGCAGCATGTAATCGAAGACAACCAGAAGGTAAAGATTCAGCTGAAAAATAATGTGGATGAAATCGTCAAAATCAACGAGAATCTGCTGACGGCCTATCGGAAGACCGGTATCGTCAAGTACAACGCCTTCCCCGGAATGGCCGGAAAGATGAGCTCGAGTATCGCACTTCTGAACAACGAGAATAACGGAATACTGATCAATACCATCCACGGCTCAGACGGCTGCTACACTTATGTGAAGGAAATCATGAACGGAAAATCCATCAATCCACTCACGAAGGAAGATGAAGAAGCGCTGAAGATCGCGCTGGAAATGCAGATTTAAGGGGAGGAAAAAGTAAATTGACTGCTGCAGATTTTTTTGAAATTGGAATGATTCTGGCCTTCGGAATTTCCTGGCCGATTAACTTGCTGAAAGCGCTGAGAGCTAAGACAACAAAAGGAACCAGTCTGCTTTTCCTGCTCCTGATATTTTTCGGATATATCTCCGGAATTATCGCGAAATTCATCAATCCGAGTTACATGGCGAATTTCGCCTCCAAGTGGTACGTGCTGATTGTCTACTTCTTTAATCTGATCGTAGTCAGTCTGAATATTGTGGTCTATTTCAGAAACCGGAAGCTGGATCAGGCAAACGAGGCCCGGCGCTGACGGAAACAGAATTGCGCAATTCTTTATTGCAAACCCTTTACAAACGGAGCAAATTGATTTACAATATTGTTTGTTCGGAAATCATTCCGGCTGGAACTATATTGGCAATAGTATTGATTTGGAGGTTATACACATGGCTAATCAGAGTAATCCATTTGCATTAACAGACAGAACTGCGGAGTTTGCTCCGGCTGATATCAGCGCAAACCGCGCGATGGGAATCATTTCCTATCTTTCGTGGGTGGTGCTGGTACCGATCTTTGTGGCGAAGGAGTCGCCGTATGCGAGATTCCACGCAAATCAGGGACTGATCCTGGCGATCCTTGAGACGGCGCTTGGACTGGTTGCGACCATTCTTGGCAGCTGGCTTGGCAACATCTGGGTGGTCGGAATCGTATTCCGGATTGCGGCCTGGGTGGTTCGCGTCTGCATGATTCCGGTGACTGTCTACGCGATCATCGCTTTCGTCGGTGCGATCCGCGGCAAGGCCATGGAGATTCCTTTCATTAACAGCATTCATATTCTGAAGTAACAAGGCGCGCTTTGCTGCTGAGACCGAAAGACAGTCCGGGAGGGCTGTCTTTTTTTGCACAGGGCCGCATAAGGAAAACACCGGCTTTGCCGAACGCGGCCCAGGCGGCGGGCAGGGGGCGATAAATCGTGCCTGCCCGATTCAAGAAGCACTCTCCTCTTTCAGCGCCTTCATCCCGATCACGACGAGATCCGGAAGGTGATCTTTCATGTCGCTGCTGAAGATGCTTTTTTCAACAGCCGTGAAAGTGATGTCAGGGTCGTTGGTCAGGACCACATATTTTGCTGCGCATGCGGCGGAGGCGTTCCGTCCGATGAGTACGATTTTATAGCTGAAGAGGCGTCCGTCGCGTTCGTCCGCTGTTTTCAGCCGGTATTCGCCGTCGGAGGTGAATTCGTAGGAAAGTTCCATGTTCTCGTCCGGGTCCTTTTCCGGGAAGGGGACGATGTGCGACCGGAAGTAGACCGTGTCCGAGCTCGGACGATCGGCCCAGAACGGCCACGGAGCATCCGCAGACTGGTAGGCCAGCGCATTGTCCTGAAGGCGGAAGCGGAGCTGATATTTATCATCCTCCGTAGTCAGGATCAGGTTCCGCTCTCCCGTAACAAAGCTTGAACCGCGGACGGAGGAGCCGTTATTGACGGTGATGGTAAAGCCTTCTTCCGAAAGATCGATGCGCGTCTGATTGTAATAATAACTGCCGAACCAGGGCGACAGAAACGCGGCCTGGCGGGCGTTCTCGTCGACCGAAGGCGTCTCGCCCCCGTCGGAGGATTTCCGGAAGCGGCTTCCTTCCTCCGGTACCGGTATGGATAATTCATCACTTGTCATAGTCGGCCATTCGGAAGAGTTCTTCGCGTCATAGACGAGATCGTTGTCCTTTACGAGGAAGGAAAAATGATACTGACCGTCATCTGTCGTAAGGGTCAGTCGGTCCATGACACAGCCCCAGCTGCCGAAGCCGACATAGGAGCTGAGCGGATGGAAGGTGATCTCGAAGCCCGTGGAGGCGATGGTGACGGAGGGGGATTTCCAGGAATCTTCTCCCAGAATATAGGTTCCGTACAGATTATCCGCAGGAGTCGTCATGAGGGCACCGGCGCCGGGCTTCAGATCCGGGTGTTCGAGCGTGAGCGCGCTGCGTTCTATCGAGGGATCCGTACTGTTTTCATCGGGAAAAGCGATGCCGGAAGGCGATTTCTGAACCATAAGCGTACCGTCCTTTTCATACAGGGAGTAGTCGAAGTCGCCACGGTCCCAGAGCATGTAGGACTCTTTTTTCTGAAGATCCGTGATGGCAACATACTGGTTGATCAGCCCGGAGCCGAAGAAGGCCGAGACACAGATTTCCGGAACGCCGTCTCCTGAGAGATCGACGGTATAGACTCTGTCGATGGGCATACCGGAGGATATCGAATACTCGTTTTTCCCCTGTACGGCCGTCAGGGAGCCGGGATTTGCATAGAAGACGAAATCCCGGAAGGCTGAAAGGCGGAAGGTTTTCGTCACCGGTTCCGGATTCTGGTTCTGATAGAATTCATTCAGGGCGTCTTCGCTGAATTCGTCATAATCCATCTGGCAGACCAGCTCTGCTCCGTCACCGCCGGCGGCCTTTTTCGGATTCGTGAGGAAACAGACCGCGATTACCGCGAGAAGTATCACGGAGGAAAGAAGAATCCAGAACGCGGGCTTCTTATAATTCAGCGCTGCGCGGATCCGGGATTTCACAGCGGTTTCTCCAAAGGCGACCGGCGTTCTTAACAGATGCTTTTCCGGGACGCTGCAGGAAAGCAGCGCTTCCGAATAGTCCGCGCGCTCCTCCGGGTTCATTTCGCGGATCACGCGTTCGTCACAGGCCAGCTCCAGATCTTTGGTAAAGAGGAAATACGAAACCCATACCAGCGGATGGAACCAGTAGATCGACAGGATGACAAAGGCGGCGGTCTTCAGGATGTGATC
>CAMOXU010000132.1 GCA_946629525.1 uncultured Clostridia bacterium | reverse complement strand
CCTCTTTTTCTAAAGGATCTTTTTACATTGACTTTGAGGGTGTGTCAGTGTAAGAGGTCCTTTTTTTATTGCATCATCCGGATTCCCCGGGGGAAAAAGTACTCCGCGCGGCAGGGATGCCGGGCGTTCCCGAATCTGTTTCACAGGATATCTGAAAAGAAACAGAAATTGGGACTTGAAATCCTACCATTTTACTATACAATAAAACCATAGTAAATTACTAGGAAATAGATGCGGCCTCCAGGCTGCATGAGGAGGTCAATATGTCAGACAGCTTACTTACGATCAGAGACTTGCGGGTCCGTGTTGAGGACAGGGAAATTCTCCACGGTATTTCGCTCGATATAAAGCCCGGTGAGACACATGTCATCATGGGACCGAACGGGGCCGGCAAATCCACCCTCGGAAATGCGGTCATGGGAAATCCTTCTTACGAAGTGACGGGAGGAGAGATCTTCTTTGAAGGGAAGGACCTGCTTCCCATGAATGTCAGTGAGAGAGCAAAGAGCGGGATCTATATGTCCTTTCAGAATCCGCTGGAGGTCCCCGGCGTCACGCTCGGGAATTTTATAAAGACGGCTCTTGAACAAAAGACCGGCGGTCATGTGCGGATCTGGGATTTCAGGAAAAAGATGCTTGAGGCGATGAAGGTCCTGCAGATGGATCCGTCTTATGCGGACAGAGACCTGAATGTGGGTTTTTCCGGCGGAGAGAAGAAGAAGGCGGAGATCCTCCAGCTGATGCTCCTCGCTCCCTCCCTCGCGATCCTCGATGAGACGGATTCGGGCCTGGATGTGGATGCGGTGAGGACCGTATCGGCGGGAATCAGTGAGTTTCAGAAAAATCAGGATTCGGCCCTGATCATTATCACTCATAATGCAGCGATCCTGAATTCCCTCAGCGTGGATCACGTACATATCCTTGTCGATGGAAATCTGGCAGGATCCGGCGGCGCTTCCCTGGTGGAGGAGATTAATGAGAACGGGTTCTCGGCATATGAGAATCGGGAACAGGTACACTGATCGAGGTGCGGGACATGACAGAAGAAAAAACATACGTGGAGGACATAGACCGTTCTCTCTACGATTTCAGATATGAGGATGCCGACGCATGGAAGGTCGATGAGGGTCTTTCTTCCGAGATCATTGAGACGATCTCGAAAGAGAAAAATGACCCGGAGTGGATGCGGGACTTCCGGCTAAGATCTCTTGAGATATACAGAAGGACGCCGATGGTCGACTGGGGGCCGGATATCGACGGTCTCGATATGGACAACATCGTGACTTATGTGCGGCCGAACACCAGGATGACGGCAGCCTGGGAGGATGTCCCCGAGTCCATCCGCGATACCTTCGAGAAGCTCGGGATCCCGCAGGCGGAGAGGGAGTCCCTCGCAGGCGTGGGTGCCCAGTATGACTCGGAGCTCGTTTACCACAATGTGAAAAAGGAGGTCGCAGAGCAGGGGGTCGTCTATACGGACCTCGAGAGCGCGCTGCATGGCCCTTATGAGGAAATGATCCGCAGCCACTTTATGAAGCTGGTCCCGCCGACGGATCACAAGTTCGCGGCTCTTCACGGGGCTGTCTGGTCCGGCGGTTCCTTTGTATATGTTCCGCCGGGAGTATCCGTCGAGATCCCGCTTCAGTCTTATTTCCGGCTGAATGCACCGGGTGCGGGCCAGTTCGAGCACACGCTCATTATAGTGGACAAAGGGGCCAGGCTGCATTTTATAGAGGGATGCTCCGCGCCGAAATATAATGTGGCAAACCTTCACGCCGGGTGCGTCGAGCTTTATGTGGGTGAGGACGCTGTGCTCCGGTATTCGACGATCGAGAACTGGTCAAAGAATATGTATAATCTGAACACGAAGCGCGCAAGGGTGGAGAAGGGCGGAAAGGTCGAATGGATCTCCGGTTCTTTCGGGTCGCACGTGTCTTATCTGTATCCGATGAGCGTTCTTGCCGGGGAGGGATCCCGGTCTGAGTTCACGAGTGTGACCTTTGCGGGGAAGGGGCAGAACCTCGATACAGGATGCAAGGTCGTTCACGATGCACCGGGGACCACGTCCTATGTGAATACGCGTTCCATCTCCAAATCAGGCGGGATCAGCACGTTCCGGAGCAGCGTTGTGATCGGGAAGCATGCGGCGGGCAGCAGAAGTTCGGTGTCCTGCCAGTCCCTGATGCTCGACGATATTTCGAGATCGGATACGATCCCGGCCATGGATATCCGCACGGACAAGGCGGATGTCGGACATGAGGCGAAGATCGGCCGCATCAGTGACGACGCGGTGTTCTATCTGATGAGCAGGGGACTGTCCGAGGAGGACGCCCGTGCGCTCATCGTCAGCGGGTTTGCGGATACTGTCGGAAAGGAGCTCCCGCTTGAGTACGCGGTCGAGATGAACAATCTGATCAGGCTGGAAATGAAGGGCTCGATCGGCTGAGGAGAAATACTATGGGAGACACAAACACAATGAAATTGAATATCCTTCCGGCTGCGACATTCCGATGGCTCCGGATGAATGAGGCAGTCTGCAGGGTCGGGGAGATAGACGGTTCTCTCGAAATTTCCCGGGAGATCCCGGAGGAAGTGCGTTCGGAGGGGACAAAGGCACCGGAGGTGCAGGGGATGAAGACCGGGTGCGGCAGTGCCCTCGATGCGCTTCTCCTTAGCGAGGGCGCTTCGGCAGATGCCTTCCGGATCCCGGACGGCGTGAAGGCCGGACATGCGCTGAGACTTGATTTCCGGTACGGGCAGAGTGCGGGAAAGGTCAATGAGATCGATCTGGTACTCGGAGCGGGTTCCGAACTCACCGCAGTCATGGATTATACATCGGATCCGGACGCAGAGGGATTTGCGGCGGTGCAGACGAAGATCCATGCAGGCGCAAAATCCCGGCTGACCCTTGTTCAGATCGTCCGGGTCGGCGGGAAGATGACGTTCGTGAACGACACAGGAGCCTTCCTCGCCGAAGACGCGGAGCTCTCCGTGATCCATCTGTTCCTCTCGGGAGGGAAAATCTATCAGGGGATGCGTGCCGCGCTTGACGGGCAGGGCAGCTCCTTAAGGACCGATACGGCCTATGTCGTGGCGGGGAAAGACCTCCTCGATATGAATTATAATGCTGTTCATACCGGCAGGAAGACGGCGAGCAGAATGACCGTGAACGGAGTCCTCCGGGAAAATGCATCGAAAACCTTCCGCGGGACGATCGATTTCGTGCGGGGAAGTGCGGGTTCGACCGGGGATGAGACGGAGGATGTGCTCCTTCTCTCCGAGGACGTTGTCAATAAAACGATCCCGCTCATCCTGTGCGCGGAGGAAGATGTGGCCGGCAATCACGGCGCGACGATCGGCCGGATCCCTGAGGATATGCTCTTCTACTTGAGCGCCAGGGGCCTGTCGGAAGAGGATATTGTGAAGATGCTTGAGAAGGCGAGGATCGATGCGGTCATCCGCCGGATCCCGGACGGGAAGACCAGGGACAAGCTCGAAGGATCACAGCAGAGAGCCTGATACAGGCAGGCTCTGTAAGGAGGAATGAAATGGCTCAGGAAACAGAATTCATAAGCAGGATCCGCAGGGAATTCCCGCTCATCGCATCGCATCCTGAGATCGCCTATCTCGACAATGCGGCGACGACGCAGAAGCCGGCCGCGGTCCTTCGGAGGGAGAGGACTTTTTACGAGGAGGAGAATGCGAATCCGCTTCGCGGACTTTACGCCCTGAGTGTTGCCGCGACAGATGCGTATGAGAATGCGAGGGAGGCTGTCCGCCGATTTATCGGGGCAGAGAGCACGGAGGAGATCATCTTTACGCGCAATGCGAGCGAGAGCCTGAACCTCGCTGCGTACTGCCTGTCGGAGCTGCTTCTTCGAGAAGGGGATGAGATCCTGATCACGATCATGGAGCACCACAGCAATCTCCTGCCATGGCAGCAGGCTGCGAAGAGAAAGGGAGCTTTTCTCCGCTATATCGAGTGCGGACCCGACGGGCTGATCACGGAGGAGAGCTTTCGGGAGGCTGTGAATCCGAAGACGAGGATCGTTGCGATGACGCAGATCTCCAATGTCCTCGGTGTGTGCAATGACGTCAGGAAATTTGCGACCATCGCGCATGAGGCCGGGGCGGTCTTTGTGTGCGACGGTGCGCAGAGTGTTCCCCACATACCGGTAAATGTCAGGGATCTTGATGTGGATCTCCTTGCATTTTCCGGCCACAAAATGCTCGGACCGATGGGAATCGGAGTCCTCTACGGGAAGAGGGAGCTGCTTCTTGAGATGCCGCCCTTCCTGTACGGAGGGGAGATGATCGAGTATGTGACGAGGGAATCCGCGACCTACGCGCCGCTTCCGCACAAGTTCGAGGCGGGTACGGTAAATGCTGCCGGTGCGGCCGGCCTTCATGAGGCGATTAGCTTTTATGAAAAGGTCGGATTCGACGCGATCGTCGAGAGGGAAGCGGAGCTTTCCCGCTATGTGATGAGGCTCCTCACAGGGATACCGCACATTGCGGTTCTCGGACCGGAACGGGGGGAAGACCACAACGGCATCTTTACATTCACGATGGAGGGGGTCCACCCGCATGATATCGCGGCGATCCTGGATGCGGACGGCATCTGTATCCGCGCAGGGCATCACTGTGCACAGCCGCTTCTTTCGCACCTGCATACGCGCTCCACTGTTCGGGCGAGCCTTGCTTTCTATAATACGGAGGAAGAGATCGACCGGCTCATTTATTCACTTTCGGAAGTTCGGAGGAAGATGGGATATGCAGAATAGTTTTTATAAGGAGATCATAACGGACCACAACCTGCATCCGATTCATAAGCATGAAATTGACGGGAGTACGATCGAGCTCGAGGGAATCAATCCGAGCTGCGGAGATGACATCATCCTGAAGCTCCGCCTGGAGGACGGGAGGATCGCTGACGGAGGGTATGTCGGGGATGGGTGCGCGATCTCGCAGGCGTCCGCGGATATCATGCTGGATCTTGTGATCGGAAAGACGGAGGAGGAGGCTCTCCGCCTTGCAGACATTTTCCTTCGCATGATCAAGGGGAATGCCTCCCTGCCCGAGATCGATGAGCTTCTCGAGGCATCTGCTCTCTCCGACATCTCCCATATGCCGGCGAGAGTCAAGTGTGCGGTCCTAGGATGGCGCACGCTGAATGAGATCCTCCGAAAGCCCGGCTCGTGAGAAGACGGCCCGGCGGCATTCGGCCGCAGCCCGTGAGAAGACGGCCCGGCGGCATCCGGCCACA
>CAMOXU010000131.1 GCA_946629525.1 uncultured Clostridia bacterium | reverse complement strand
TATGGAACATTTTATTACAGGGATCTGCGCACACGTGGATGCCGGAAAAACAACATTATCTGAGGGGCTCCTCTATCTCGGCGGGAGCATCCGGAAAATGGGCCGCGTCGACAACCGCGACGCCTTTCTGGATACCGACGAGATGGAGCGCTCCCGCGGTATCACGATCTTCAGCAAGCAGGCACAGTTTCAGCGGACGCTTGCCGACGGGACGGAGCGGCTCTACACGCTGCTCGACACCCCCGGTCATGCTGATTTCTCGCCGGAGATGGAGCGGACGCTCCAGGTCCTCGACCTCGCTGTCCTTGTGATCAGCGCGGCGGACGGCGTGAACGCCCAGGTCCGCATGCTGTGGACCCTTCTTGGTCACTACGGCGTCCCGACGGTCATATTTGTCAACAAGATGGATCAGATGGAGGCAATCGGGGAGGGAGAGCGCCGCAGGGCAGAAGTCTTTGCGGAGATCCAGGAAAAGCTCAGCCAGAATGCGATCGATTTCGACGGGATCCCGTACCCTGACGGCAGTGCAGGAGATTTTGCGGACGGCCGCCCCGGAAGATCCCCGAAGGAGAGCGGAGACGCGGCGGATGCGCGCCGCGAAGCGGCAGGATGCGGCGGACCGGGTCCGGAGCTCGACGCGGACATCGCGGAATCTATTGCGCTCTGCGATGAGGAGCTCCTCGACGCATATATGGACGGACGGGAGATCACATGGAAAGATATCCAAAAGCTTGTCGCCGGGCGGAAGCTTTTCCCTGTTCTCACGGGCTCCGCGCTCCGCATGAACGGGGTGGACAGGCTTCTTGCGTGCCTTGATACGTGTGCGGCACCGCAGTCTTATCCGGATGCGTTCTCCGCCCGTGTGTTCAAGATCACCCGCGACGGGCGCGAGCGCCTCACGTGGATGAAGATCACCGGCGGCAGCCTCAAAGTCCGCGATGTGCTGTCCTATTCGGGCCGCGGCGAGAATTTTATTTCCGGGAGTGGCGAAAGCACAGAAGAGGCAGATACGAACGAAAAAAATGAAAAGATCACGCAGATCCGCCTGTACTCGGGTGAAAAGTTCACTGCTCTCCCGGAGGCGGAAGCGGGGAGCGTCGTCGCAGTCTGCGGCCTGACGGATACGTACGCCGGGCAGGGGCTCGGCGGAGCGCAGACGGACAATGCAGGACTCGTCGTCCCGATTCTCACCTGGCAGGTCCTGCTTCCGCAGGGAACGGATCCGTTCCGTGCATACCGGGATCTCTGTGTCCTTGAGGAGGAGGAACCGATGCTGTCCGTCCGCTACAATGAGCGGAAGAAGGAGATCACGGTCAGCCTTATGGGGGAGATCCAGAGGGAGATCCTGAAGAATCTTGCCATGCAGCGGTTCGGCCTGGAGATCAATTACGGGAGGCCGTCCATCATCTATAAGGAGACGATCAGGACGCCGGTGGAGGGTGTCGGGCACTTTGAGCCGCTCCGCCACTATGCGGAGGTCCATCTCCTGCTCACTCCGGGCGAGCCGGGCAGCGGTCTCGTCTTTGAGAGCATGTGTCCGGTGGATTCGCTGGCGAAGAACTGGCAGCGGCTGGTTCTGACCCATCTGAGGGAGAGAAAGCACAGGGGCGTTCTCACCGGATCGGAGATCACGGACATGAAGATCACTCTGATCGGAGGACGTGCCCACGAGAAGCACACGGAGGGCGGTGATTTCCGTCAGGCGACCTACCGGGCGGTCCGGCAGGGGCTCATGATGGCGGAAAATATCCTGCTGGAGCCTTTCTACAGCTTCCGTATGGAGCTGCCGGGCACGGCACTCGGCCGGGCCCTTACGGATCTGCAGCAGATGGGAGCTTCTTTCTCCCAGCCGGATTTCGCCGGTGACAACGCGATCCTCGTGGGCGAGGCCCCGGTCAGCGCATTCGGGGATTACGCGGAGACGCTCTCGGCCTACACGAAAGGCCAGGGACATCTTCTGACGGAGATGGGAGGATATCGCCCCTGCAGAGATCCGGACGCGGTGATCGAAGAGATCGGCTACGATCCGGACAGCGACAAGAGAAATCCGACGTCCTCGGTCTTCTGTTCCCACGGCGCTGGCGTCATCGTTCCCTGGTACGAAGTCCGGAATTTCATGCATGTGGACACCGGATGGCGCGAGGGAGTCCGCTTTTCGGGCCCGGTCGGAGGAAAAAATCAGGTGTCGAGAGCGGGCGCCGGGAGTACATTTTTCGAAGAAGGATCGTATGAAGGGGCCGGGAGCCCGGAGGAAGGATCCGGAAGCTTTGAGGACGGCCTGACGGAAGCGGGCTACCGGGGTGCGGAAGGAAGACGGGCTGCCGGGAAGAGAGCGGCGGCGGACGAGCGGAGCTTCAAGGAGCGGGAGGCGGATCAGCTGGCCGCCGAGGGCGAGCTCATGGCTATCTTCGAGCGCACGTACGGACCGATCAAAGACCGGAGCCGGATGGCGGAGGCGTCGCCGAGAAAAGTCACGACGGAGCCTGCCCCGAAGTACAGAAAGCCGAAAAAACAGCCGGATAAGGAATATCTTCTCGTGGACGGATACAACATTATTTTCGCATGGGAGGAGCTCCGGAAGCTCGCTTCCGGGGACATGAAGGCCGCGCGGGACCGTCTGCTCGATATCCTCGCGAACTATGCGGGCTATGTGAAGCGCAATGTCATCTGCGTGTTCGATGCCTACAAGGTCGCCGGGGGATCGGAGCGGATCTACCGTCATCATAATATTGACGTCATTTTCACGAAGGAAGCCGAGACCGCCGACCTCTATATCGAGCGGGCTGCCCACGAGCTCAGCCGTCAGTACCGCGTCACGGTGGCGACCTCCGATGCGGTCGAGCAGGTCATCATTTACGGCGCGGGTGCGCTCAGACTCTCCGCCCAGAACTTCTACGAGGAGGTGAAGGAGGCGGAGCGGGAGATGAAGAATACATACGTCGCCGGCGAGAACGGGAAGCTCGCAAAGATCGGGACGAATCTGGGCGAGGAGCTTAAAGGGATTCTGGAAGAGAACGGAACTGATTGAGATGGTACGCAGCCGCTTAAGGCGAAGGCGGGGAAAAAGGCCCGTATGGATTTTGCGGTGAGCAGGATCGGGAATACTTAAGGCACAGTTTTGCTGCGTGGAGGAGTTTATGAACATTACAGCAGTCATTGCACAGGAACTTGATATAAGGGAAGCCCAGGTGGAGGCAGTCACGAGGCTCATCGACGAGGGAAATACGATTCCCTTCATCGCCCGCTACCGGAAGGAAATGCACGGCGCGTTGAACGACGAGATCCTGAGGAAGCTCGAAGAACGTCTGACCTATCTCCGCAATCTGGACGCGAGGCGGGAGGCCATCCTCTCCGCCATCGAGGAACAGGGAAAGCTGACGGCTAATCTCAGAAAGCAGATCGAAGCGGCGGAGACGCTGGTGGCTCTGGAGGATCTTTACAGGCCGTACAAGCAGAAGAAGAGGACGCGGGGGATGATCGCCCGGGAGAAAGGGCTCGCTCCGCTCGCAAAATTCCTGCTCGAGTCGTATACGGACTGTGACCCGGAAGCGGAGGCAGCCAAATATATCGATCCGGAGAAGGAAATCAATACAGCGAAGGATGCGCTGCATCTCGCGGAGGACATTCTCGCGGAGGAAATCTCCGATAACGCGATGTATCGTTCCTTCATACGAAGAAAGACCTTCGCGGACGGCATCCTGAACTGTGAAGCTAAAGATGAGAAGGCGGAGTCGGTCTACGAGAATTATTATCACTACAGCGAGGCTGTCCGCACGATTCCCGGCCACCGTGTGCTCGCGATCAACCGCGCGGAGAAGGAAAAGATCATCAGCGTAAAGATCGCGGCTCCGGTCGAGGATATTGAGACGTATCTGAAGCTCAAGATCGGCACGGCAAAGCGTCCCGCGACCGGAAAGTACCTCGAGGAGGCTGTCCGCGACGCCTACAAGCGCCTCATCGCTCCGTCGATCGAGAATGATCTGAGAAATGAACTGACTACCAAAGCCCAGGAAGATGCCATCACGGTCTTCGGGAAGAATCTGAACCAGCTCCTCATGCAGCCGCCGATCGCCGGAATGACGGTCCTCGGCTGGGATCCTGCCTTCAGGACCGGCTGCAAGCTGGCTGTCTGCGATGCGACCGGAAAGGTGCTGGATACGGCGGTCATTTTCCCGACGGACGGGCCGAAAAAGGATATCGAGGGGGCGAAAGCGAAGCTCAGGAAGCTGGTCGAGCGCTGGAATGTGGACGTCATCTCTGTCGGGAACGGCACGGCCTCCAGAGAGTCCGAGGCCGTGATCGTGGAATTCATCCGCGAGATGGAGAAGGAGGGCAGAAAGCTCAAATATGTCATCGTCAATGAGGCAGGTGCTTCCGTCTACTCGGCGAGCGCGCTCGCGACGGAGGAATTCCCCGAGTTCGACGTGGGCCAGAGAAGCGCGGCGTCGATCGCCCGCAGGCTGCAGGATCCGCTGGCGGAGCTCGTGAAGATCGATCCGAAATCCATCGGCGTGGGCCAGTACCAACATGACATGAATCAGACGAGGCTGTCCGAGGCCCTCGGCGGAGTCGTCGAGGACTGCGTGAACCGCGTGGGCGTCGACGTGAATACGGCGTCGGGTGCCCTTCTGTCCTACATTTCCGGTATCAATAAGACGATTGCAAAGAACATCGTCACATACCGCGAAGCGAACGGGCCGTTCAGGAACCGGCGAATGCTTCTGAAGGTCCCGAAGCTGGGACCGAAGGCATTCGAGCAGAGCGCGGGCTTTCTGAGGATCCGGGGCGGGGCGGATCCGCTCGATATGACCGGAGTACATCCGGAGAGTTATGCGGCTGCGAAGAAGCTTCTTAAGACGGTGGGCTTTAGCGAAGAGGATATAAAGAACGGCAGGACCGGGGAGATCCGGAAGAAGCTCTCCTCCGTCGACGAGAAGGAGCTCGCCGGGAAGCTCGGAATCGGTGAGTATACCCTGCATGATATCATCGGGGAGCTTGAGAAGCCCGGCCGCGATCCGAGAGAGCAGCTGGATGCGCCGGTCCTTCGCAGTGATATTCTGGAAATGAAGGATCTCAAGCCGGGGATGGTCCTCAGGGGGACTGTCCGCAATGTCATTGATTTCGGGGCATTCGTGGATATCGGCGTGCATCAGGACGGGCTCGTTCATATCTCCCAGATGTCGGATCGCTTTATAAAGCATCCGCTGGAGGCGGTGAGTGTCGGGGATGTGGTGACGGTGAAGGTCCTTGCCGTGGATGAGGGCAGGAAGAGGATCTCGCTCACAATGAAGGGGATTTGATGCAGAGTTTCAGGCGAAGCGGATGACTCAGTTGGCGGCGCCGGCCAGATCTTCTTCGAAAAACACTTGTCCGGCCTTGCGAAATCGGAAAATGCAACTG
>CAMOXU010000130.1 GCA_946629525.1 uncultured Clostridia bacterium | reverse complement strand
GCTTTCATTATCTGCCTTTCGTTCTCCCCTTACTGGTTCAGTATTCCAAAGTAAAGCTGATATCTGGTATCGTACTCCACGGCCGGGGGCTTGTCATTCCCATTTTATTGAATCCAGAATGGACTCCCACATGACAATCTTTACCTCCAAATACTGATAGTTCTGATAGATTTTACCACAGAATCAGCCGTGTCACAATCCCGAAATACAAAATTCAATACTGTCAGGAATGGAGAACCTGTCCGTTTTTTCGGACAGGTCTTTTGTTATGATATAATCATGATAAAGGAACGGGAGGCAACAGGAATGAAAGGATATTCACATGGTGCCTTTATCTGTATTGATCTCAAAAGCTATTACGCATCCGTTGAGTGCGTCGCCCGCGGTCTGGATCCGTTAAAACAAAACCTTCTTGTCGCTGACCCGAGCCGTTCGGACCAGACAATCTGCCTGGCGGTCTCCCCTGCTCTCAAAGCCATAGGCGTCCCTTCCAGACCCCGCCTTTTTGAGGCCAGGCAGGCTATCCGTCTTTATGAAGCCCGGCATCATACCAAAGTCTCTTATATTACCGCCGTTCCCCACATGGCCGAATATGAACGGATCTCTGCCAAGATTTATGAGATCTACCTGAAATACGTCTCTCCTGAGGATATTCTTGTCTACAGTATCGATGAATGTTTCATAGACTGCGGCAGGTATCTGAATGCTTATGCACGGGAAGCTGCGGAAACCGGTCTGGAACCTGCCCATATGATGGCACTCACCATGATCCGGGACGTTCTCAGAACAACTAAAATCACCGCAACGGTCGGAATCGGTACAAATCTTTATCTGGCCAAGGTTGCGATGGACATCGTTGCGAAGAAAGCTCCTGCGGATAAAGACGGGGTGCGGATTGCAGAGCTGAATGAGGACAGTTACCGCTTTCTACTGTGGGAGCATAAACCTCTGACGGATTTCTGGCAGATCGGACGCGGAAAGGCCAGGCGTCTGATGAACGCCGGAATCGAAACCATGGCGGATATTGCCGAACGCAGCCGCCTGGACGAGGAGTTTTTCTATAAATTGTTCGGGATTGACGCCGAAATCCTGATTGATCACGCCTGGGGAATGGAACCCGTCACAATGGCGGATATCAAAAACTACCGCACAGACCGTCACTCTCTGTCCAACGGACAGGTTCTTCCGAGACCGTATGCTTATGAAGAGGCCCGCGTTGTCTTTCATGAAATGCTTGATCTGACATGTGCGGATCTCTTCAACAAGAATCTGATTACAGACAATCTGACCTGGTGGGTCATATATGACTACAGAAGTCTTGAGAAAGTGCCGGATTATGACGGCGACCTGAGCCTCGACTTTTACGGAAGACTGCATCCTTCTCACAGTACCGGGACGGTAAGGCTCCGGGCAAAAACTAACAGCTGCCGGATCATCTCCCCCGCCGTACTCGCACAGTTCGATAAAAAAACAGACCGCCGGCTTTTATACCGGCGACTGGGCATTTCCGCAAATGAGGTTCAAAGCAATGACGGTGCGTTTCAGCTGGATCTGTTCACGGATTATGATACCTTGGAACGTGAGAGCAGGCTGCAGGGGGCCATGCTCAGCGTACGGAACAAATACGGACCAAATTCAGTCTTCAAAGGTACAAACCTGGTGGACGGAGCAACTGCATTGGAACGCAATCTTCAGATAGGAGGACATCGTGCCTGATGGAATTCCGGTTATGAAGCAAGGCGAGCGGGTGAAACTTCCGGAACTGCCGCCTGTTCTTCCCCTGATGGATCGAGCGCGCCGCTCTCTGTCAGCTCTCTGTTCAGAAAATATCCTCAATACTCTGCTTCAGATGATTGTCCGGCGTTTCATTCTGTGATAGAATAGAAAAATGACCAGATTCTGATGCTCTGCGGCATATGCGGGGCAGCATCTTCAGATTCATACCGCCGGAGGAGAGGTATTTGAATATATGGAACAGCCTGTTTGCCTCCATCCGGCGACTGCCAGAGAAGGGAAAGAACTTGAAATGAATCAACAGAATGCCTTATCTCCGGAAGATTACCTGGAGCCGGAATGCGTGCTCTGCATGGATCCGGCTCATCTGGATTCCGATGTCGTTCCTGTTCCGCAGCAGCGGATCAAAGACAGGCTGGATTACTATATGAACAAAAAGGATTATGAAGGGGCCGAACGGCATCTTCTGTACTGGCTCAAGGAGGCGGAGCGCGGGTTTGACCTTCGGGGCAGATTGTTGATCGATAACGAGCTGATCGGCTTCTACCGAAAGACCGGAAAGAAGGAAGAGGCGTTTCATTTCTGCGCCGAAGCGCTGGAGCTTCTGGAGAAAATGGATTTTGAAGAAAGCATCAGCGCCGGTACCACTTTTGTCAACGCTGCTACCGCGTACAGCGCGTTTGGTGAATACGATGAGGCTTTGGGGCTTTTCCGGAAAGCCAGAGATCTTTATGAGCGGATTCCGCATACACCGCCTCACCTGTTGGGCGGGCTGTACAACAATATGGCTCTGACGTATCAGGCCCTCGGTCATTACGAAGAGGCGTTCCAGTTCTACCATCGCGCCATGGAAAAGATGGCTCTCGTGCCGGGTGGCGTTCTGGAGCAGGCCGTCACCTGTCTGAATATGGCCGATGCCGTCGCGGAGCAATCCGGCCTCGAAGATGGGGAGGAGGAGATCGGCCGTCTCCTGGATCGCGCTTATGAGTTCCTGCAGGACAAATCCGCGCCGCACGACGCTTATTACGCCTTTATCTGTGAGAGGTGTGCTCCCTGCTTTTCCTATTACGGCTATTTTGCCGCAGCGGAAGAATTGCTTCAGGAGGCGAAAATGATTAATGAAAGGGCTTGAACTCTCTGAGGCTTTTTACGAATCTTTTGGAAAACCCATGTTGGAGGAACAGTTTCCAGAGCTTCTCCCGTCTCTTGCCGTCGGGCTGTTCGGCAGCGGGTCCGAATGCTTCGGGTATGACGACGACATATCGCAGGACCATGATTTTGAGCCCGGATTCTGTATCTTTCTTCCCGATGAATCGCAGGTGGACCGTCACAGTGAATTCTTACTGCAGCGTGCCTATGCGAAGTTGCCTTCATCCTTCATGGGATTTCAGCGTTCAAACATCGTTCCGGTCGGTGGGGCGCGGCACGGTGTTCTGCGTACTGCGGACTTCTTTCTGAGAACAGCCGGTTCTCCGGATGGTGCGCTGAGTCCCCGGCAATGGCTCACCGTACCTGAACAGGCTCTTGCGGAGGCGACAAACGGACGTCTGTTTTTCGATCATCTTGGTGAAGTCACACGCATTCGTGACGCGCTTTCCGTTTTTCCGGAGGATATCCGTCTGAAGCGTCTGTCCGGGCATCTTCTTCTGATGGCACAATCCGGGCAGTATAATTATCTTCGCTGTCTGGATCACGGTGAATCGGCCGCCGCGCAGCTGGCCGTGACAGAATTTGTAAGAAGCTGCATTTCTGTCATTTTTCTGCTGAACCGCCGTTATCAGCTTTATTATAAATGGGTATTTCGTGCCATGCGCGAGCTGCCGCTTCTGCCGGAACTCAATACGCCTCTGGAACATCTCCTTTGCAGCGGGAATGCCCCGGATGACGCGGTTGAAAAGTCTGCTCTGATCGAAGAGCTCTCCGCCCTGATCGTCGATCAGCTGGTCGCGCAGAAACTGACTTCACTCCGAAGCAAAGAACTGGAGCGCCAGGCTTATGCCGTCAACAATTGCATCAAAGACCCGGAACTTCGCAATATGAACATTCTCGCCGCAGTATGACAACCTGTTCTGCTCCTTCCGACAAAACAGTGTGACCGTCTCCCCGAGCCGGTCACACTGTTTTGTTATTCATTTGACCGGGCATATCCTGCGGTCCGGGTATATTCCCTGGTTCAGATTTCCGTGATTACCGGAAGAATCATCGGGCTGCGTCTGGTTGTTTTATACAGGAACCCGGAAAGATTGGACTTCACCTTTGTCTTGATACTGTTCCAGTCCGTGATTTCCTGCGCATCACAGCTCTCGACCGTTTCCATCACGACCCTGGACATTTCTTCAATCACATCCTCCGAGTCTTTCACGTAGATAAACCCGCGTGTCAGAATCTCCGGGACGGCAAGGAGCTTGTGATCATAGGACGAATAGGTCATCACAATGACAATCATGCCGTCTTCGGCCAGTCTGTGGCGATCCCGCATAACGACACTGCCGACCTCTCCGATTCCGCCGCTTCCGTCCACCAGAACGGCTCCGGCGGGCACGCTGTCCTCGCAGAGAACACCCTTTTTCGTAAACTCAATAACCTTACCGTTTTCGGCGATGACGATGTTCTTCGGAGCCACGCCCATCATGCGTCCGAGTTCCGCGTGTTTGACCAGCATCCGGTGCTCACCGTGTACGGGGATAAAATACTTCGGCTTTACCAGGGCCAGCATCATTTTCTGCTCCTCCTGGCAGGCGTGGCCGGAGACATGCAGGTCGGTGTGTCTGTCGTAAATGACCTCGGCCCCTTTATGGAAGAGCTCGTCAATGACGCGGCTGATCGTGTTCTCGTTTCCGGGGATTGCGGATGCGGAGATAATCACGCGGTCTCCGCTGTCGATCTGGATCTGCTTGTGTTCCGCAAAGGCCATACGGTACAGAGCCGACATTGCTTCGCCCTGACTCCCTGTGGAAATGATCACCGTCCGGTTCTTCGGCTGGGATTTGATCTGTTCCAGATCGACAAGGACGCCCTCCGGAACTTCCATATATCCCAGCACCATGGCGGTGCGCAGAACATTCTCCATGCTGCGTCCCGTCACGGCGACCTTGCGGTGATATTTCGCCGCCACATTGATGATCTGCTGCAGGCGGTGGACATTGGAAGCGAAGGTCGTGATGATGATCCGCTTGTCGCAGTTCTGAAACAGCTTGTCAAAGCTCTCTCCGACCTTGCGTTCCGATGCGGAATGACCGGGCGTTTCAACATTAGTCGAGTCGCTCATCAGCGCCAGGACTCCTTCATTCCCCAGTTCTCCAAAGCGAACGAGATCGATCATGCCGCCGGAGATCGGCGTGAGATCGATTTTGAAATCTCCCGTGTGCACAATCATGCCGACCGGTGTCTTGATCGCAAGCGCCACCGCGTCCGGGATGCTGTGATTGACCCGGATGAATTCTATTGTGAAACATCCGATCCGGAAAACAGATCCGGCTTTCTTGGTAAAGATCTGCGTATTATAAAGAAGATCATGCTCTTCCAGTTTCAGCTCAATCAGGGCCGCTGTCAGCGGTGTCGTGTAAATCGGAATATCCAGTTCCTTCAGTACATAGGGAACCGCGCCGATATGGTCTTCATGTCCGTGGGTGATGATGAGGCCGCGGATGCGGCTCGCGTTATTCCTGAGATATGTGATATCCGGCAGGACCACGTCGATTCCGTACATATCCTCATCCGGAAACCCCATACCGCAGTCGATCAGCAGAAGGTCAT
>CAMOXU010000129.1 GCA_946629525.1 uncultured Clostridia bacterium | reverse complement strand
CCGGGCGGATTCGGGACTTTCACCCGTTAGAAACGTGCGCCGCCAGGCGCACCAGCAAAAATCGCCGCAGGAAATACAGCAGCTTATGCGCATTTCCTGCGGCGATTTTTATATAGGAAGGTGCTTCACCCCCTGCGCGGCGCGGCAAGAACGCCGAGGCATTCCTGAATTCGGGAACTTCCGGAATCCGGAAGTGAGAAGTTGCAACTGATTCTTCTTCAGGAATTCATATCTCCCACAAAGATGTGGTCTCCGCTTCCGCACTCCGCACAGCTGCCGTCCGGCAGACGCACTTCACAGGTCGTCCCCATCGGCACATGCACTTCGACACGGTATTCCTTCCCCTCTTCCGAAATCTTCCAGGCGGCAGATGCCGGTCCATATTCCGTGATGACCTGACAAGATGCAGAAGTGATCGGTTCAAAGGACGGCCTCTCTGAAGGTTCGGCAGCATCCGTTCTCCCGTCCGGCAGCCAGAAAAGCGGCGCGACCCGGAATCTCTTATAGCCCGCCTCCTGCGCCTCGATGCCGGCTACCCGCCGATACAGGAAGTCTCCGACAGCGCCGGCCGCGTAATGGTTGAAGGAGACCATGCCGACACCCTCACCGGTGTTGATCGTTCCGTCCTCGCGCAGCGCGTCCCAGCGCTCCCATGTTGTCGTGCCGCCCACCTTGATCTCATAGAGCCAGGACGGGCAGGTGTCTATGAGCAGCATCCTGTAAGCATCTTCCACGTATCCGCTATCCGCCAGTGCGAACAGAATGTAGGGCGTACCGGGGAAGCCTGTCCCGATGTGCCAGTTGTTCTCTCTGACCATGCGTACAAGGTTGGCCGCCGCCTTCTCCCTGTCCTCCCCATGAAGAAGCTCATAGTAGAGCGGCAGGACATAAGCCGTCTGGAACTCGTCCTTCACCCTGCACTCTCCGTCCATGAAGACTTCGCGGTAGGCCTCCGCAGTCTCTTCCATCAGGGTGTGATAATATCCGGCATCTGCCGGTCTGTCGAGAATTTCGGCGATCTTCTCCATGATTCCCGCCGAATAGGCAAGGCAGGCGGTCGCGGTGTATTTTCCCCGCTTCATCCAGCCCTGGAAGCTCGCGTCCGGCGCGCACCAGTCGCCGTAATGATGGCCGGCGCTCCACACTCTCTTCTTCGGTCCGAAGGATAAAAGCTCTGCCCAGTGCACGCAGGCCTTCATATAGCGGTGCATGGTCGGATACATCGTCTTAAGGATCCGGCGGTCCCCCCGCGCCCGGTACTCCGCCCATGGCACCCAGATGCAGCAGTCTCCCCAGTGGTCGACCGCGTGGGTAAGGCTCATCTCGAGCTGATTATAAATCTTTACGGTCGGGACAATCATCGGAATTCCTCCGCCGCGTCCCTGCTCCGCCTTCACATCGAGAAGCCATTTCTCAAGAAAACGGCTCATATCAAAATTAAAGCAGGCGGTCGGCGAAAAGAGCGCTATATCTCCGGTCCACCCCAGCCGTTCGTCTCTCTGCGGGCAGTCTGTCGGGATATCCGTGAAATTCGATTTGGCCCCCCATGAGATCGCATTCTGCAGACGGTTCAGGCGCTCATCGGAGCAGCTGAAGGAACCGCTCTCCTTTACATCGGAGTAGAGGGCCAGCGCCGAGAGCTCCAGATCCGCTTCTGCAATTCCTGTCACGCCGATATAGCGAAATCCCATGTAGGTGAAGCGCGGAGAATATTCCTGCTCTCCGTCCCTGCAGATGTACAGCAGCCGCTGTTTGGCGGACCGCAGAGGTTCATAGCAAAGCTCCCCGTCAATCAGGATCTCCGCATGTCGGAAAACGATCTGCTGTCCTTTTTTTCCTCTGATCTTCGCGCGGACGACGCCGGTAAAGTTCTGTCCCATATCGTAGATCCGCTCACCGGAAGGAGCTGTCGTCACAGCGACCGGGTGCAGCTCTTCGTGTGCACGGACCGGCACGCCGTAAGATGCGATCAGGTTCGGCGTGTCTGTAAAATGCAGCGACTTCGTCGTCACCGCCTTTGCCCTGCACCAGACCATGTTCCCGGGATCCGTATCGGCGCTGTAAACTTCTCCGTCGTAAATGTCCGCCTCGCGGAGCGCGCCGTCAAGCGACACCATCCAGGTATCATCTGTGCCGATCACCTGCTCCGATCCGTCGCGATAACGGATCCGCAGCTCACAGAGGAAGGCCTGCTTATCCCCGTAGACCCGGTTCCTGCGATAATAGGTGTAGGAGCCTACGGCCCATCCGCCGGTCACGACGGCGTCGAGCGTCATCTCTTCCCGCATGCTCTCCGTAACGTCATACACCTGATACTGCAGCTGATTACGGTAGGACGTAAAGCCGGGAGTCAGATAGTCTCTGCCGACTTTTTTCCCGTTGATCGAAAGCTCATAGAGACCCAGTGCGGTCACATAGACTCTTGCGCGCTCGATCTCGCGGGCCTCCCGGCAAAGCCGGACCTTTTTTTGAAAATTCATGGGAACGGGAGAGATTTTTTTCTCTCTGAACCGGTATTCCCCGTCCGTGATCCAGGTAGCTTCGAAGGGTTTTCCCATCCTTCCGGCCTCGAAGGTCGTCTCCGCCTCTGCCGTCTCGCCGAAAGCATCCGTCACGCGAAGGACGGCTTTATATGTGGTCATGGGCAGAAGTGCGGGACCGCTGTAAGGGATGCCGCTCTGTCTCCGCGTCTTTATCTTCCACTCGCCCACCTGAAGGTATGCTTCTGTGATCTCGTTGTCATTGCGGTCGCTCTCGGCATACCAGGAGAAGGCCGGTCTTTCTCGGTCTGTAACACAGCCTTCGGACAGATGTTCCACTTGAAAAGATGTGACTTTCAACATAATGTAATCCCCCTGTGCCGTTCCGTCTGTTATTCTTCAGTATTTAGCGGGTATATATGCAATCTTTAAGAACTTCCGCAAGAATGCATCAACATTTTCCTGCCGTACCGCGCTCGGGAGTCCTCGTTCAGCACTCGCTGACCGTAATTTCTCCGTCCTTCAGCACGATATGCACAGACTTTTCTCCGACCGGCACCGTGCAGTCCAGCTTCTTAAAGTACTGCACTGCCGGCTTCACTTCGTACGTTTTATATCCGGGCGACGTCGGACGCACTCCGAGGAAATACCTGCCGAGCAGGTAGATTGGGCTGGCCCCCCACGCATGGCAGAGGCTCTTTCCGAAAGGATCGCCGTACATTCCGTACTGTTCTCTGCCTTCCTGCTTCGGATCGAAGAGTTCCCAGAAGGTCACCGCGCCGCGCCCGAGCATGCCTCCCCAGTAGCCGTGAAGAGTCTCCCAGATCCTGTCCAGATCGCCGAGCTTTCCAAACGCGTCCAGCTCGAAAAACTTAAAGTAGGGCGTCGTGATCTGAGGGATCTTCTCATTGCAGAGCACGTTCTTCCGGATCAGTTCCTTCTGCTCCTCATCCGCGAAGTCAAAAAGGATCGCGACTATATTGGCGTGCCGCGTCACGTTTCTCCTGCCGGACGTGAAGCTGTCGATCAGAGCGCCTTTCTCCTCATCCCAGTAGAAGTCAAGAACAGCCTGCCGGAGCTCTTCCGCCCTCTTCTCATAAAAGGCGGTGCGCTCCCGCATCCGTGCCCTGCCTGCTGCCGGAAGCGGCGCATCGAAAGCCGCCACATGATCCGCAGGCAGAGGTCTGCCGTCCGGGCCAAGTGGAGGCGTATCGTGCATGCCGTCTATACTGCCTGCACCATCGGATTCCGTCTGATTTCTCTCCGCCAGAAGCCCCGCACAATATGCCATCACTTTACAGCATTTCCACAGAAGCACCTGCTCCGCCGAGATGCATCCGGTCTTGTCGATATCCGCCCAGTCGATGTAGATCCAGTCGCGGTCACGGCCGCGCACAAATCCGTGCTCTTCCGTCTGCGAGAAAAGAAGGTCCATCGCCGCTTCCATCTTTGGATACATCTCCCGGACATAGCCGATATCGCCATCCATCATGTACTCGTTCTGAATGCTCACAAGCCACAGCATGGTATAGTCCACGATCGTATTGATGTGCTGCCGGATCTCCGTGTTTCCCCGCAGCGCGCGGGATGTCCGCTTATTGATTTCCTTGTCAAAGTACAGATACGGGTTGAGCATCATACTCTGATAGGCATCGCCGGACCAGATCCAGCGGTCGCGCTTGATCCCGTCGATGAAGAAGAGTCCGCTGCAGAGCTCATACGTTTTTGTCGAGACTTCCCAGATCCTGTTGATCTCCTCATCGTCACAGAAGAAAGAAGCGCGCACCCTGATCGGCACCTGCTGATGAACGGCATGGACTCTGATCTCCTCCGGTGCGATCCCCGGCAGATAAATAAAGCGAAAGGCCCTCTTTCTCAGTTCTTTTCCGGCCTCCGCGTTCTCCTCCCTGTAATAGCACCAGACGGGATCCATGGCTTCGTCCGCGGACTCGCCGTAGAGAATTGTGTAAGTATGCCTGTCAGAATCTCTGCCGTGCAGGACCCCCTGCTCCTTATCCTCAGAGTTTCGTTCCTCCTCTCCGGGACTGCTCTGCTCTTTCTTTGCGGATCCGCAATGCTCTGTGTCCTCACAGAATGTGATCACCGGCCTCCCGTCCACCATCTGTCCGAAATCGATCAGCGTGCCGCCATCCTTCTCAAGGACGGACTGCGGCTGCACAAGGGTCTCCTCGTACTCGACCTCATTCGGATCCTGCTCTTTCTTTGTGTAAAGAGAAGATGTCCCCGCCGGAGCCGGCATAAGGAAATCATCGACACCCCAGGAAGCGTCACTCACAATGCTTCCTGCCCCGGCTGCGTCACCGGAATCTTCATTTTCTTTTTTACTTTCCACATAGATGCACGGAAGACCCGTCATATTTCCGATGAACACCTCGATCAGGTGCTCACCTGCAGGAAGCGTGACTGTCGCGCCCAACGGATACTTCAGCCCGTCTGCCAGCACATGTCCGACGCCCCGACCGTATACCGTGAAGGTCTCCGGCTCTTTCAGTTCATATTTGCGGAAAAAACGCACGTTTTTGCGCCAGTCGTCCATCTTCCAGAAAGCGGGCCACGAGAGGCCTCTCTCTTCCCTGCGGAAATTCTGCCGCATGCCATGATATATCTCAAAGTCTCCGGGATACCAGATCCAGACTGCTTTTTTCATACTGTCTCCTCATCAGAATCGTGTCCGGAATACCTCGGCATTCCCGAACCGGAATACCTCAGTGCCCCTCGATCGTTTTTATGTATTGATTCATTCTTACGTTCTGAGCATACCACAGTCCGGCGCAGGTATACCTGCAAATTCGCAAATGCTCCAAGTAAGTACGCAAGCGGAAATCCCGTCACTTTCTCTCTTCGCCGGAGACATGATCTTATCGGAAGGCCGATCCTGAACGCAGCGCAGCGTTTCTTCACCGTTGGTTTACACATATCAGGCATTTGCGAAACTCAGTGCGGAATAATTTTGTGCAGCACACAGTTTCGCAATTATGTATTACACAGATGTTGAAAAGGAGGCTTCCGCACCGATCGATGCGGAAGCCTCCCTGCCGATTCTTTTCAATTTTCAGATCAGGACATCCGTCAGTCCTTCACAACACTCATAAAGCTGCTGATCAGGAACAGAAGCCATGCAA
>CAMOXU010000128.1 GCA_946629525.1 uncultured Clostridia bacterium | reverse complement strand
TCTCTCCCATCGGCGACGGCCGCAGACGCATGGACAAGGAGATGGGCTGGTTCCACGCCTGCTCCTCCTGGCCGCTGACCGATCTGAAGATCAAGATCCCCATCATGTGACAGGGCCTTAATCGATATACCGGCACTTGGCAATCAACTCCGTTACGCAGTGTAATATCGTAACCATATGAACGCAATGCAGCCGCTCAGTTTTATGAGCGGCTGCATTGCTGTCGTTTTTATAAATAAAACGAGCGGCCTGTCTGCATATGCAACACCTGAAAACATACACAGCAGGCCGCTCGATGGGGGGCAATAGACATGCTTATCACACAGGAATAGGCTTCTTGTATTTGTCTGCCAGGATCGAAGAGAGGATTTCTGCCTCTTCGAAAGACGTAATTGAGTGATAGCACTCGAGAGGTTTTCTTGTCTCAGCACTTACCGCACTTACCGACCAGAAAAAAGAGTTCACCTGGTGGATCTGGATCCTGATTCCGTTTGGGAGATCCCGCACAACATCTGCTGGTTCCTCGGCCCGTCTTCTCATTTTCAGTCTGTCAGCAATCATTCGGCGTTCTACCCTTCTCCCTGAGCAGATCCGATGTTCTTTCCAGGCCTCTCCACAGCAGGAGTTCTATGATTTCTGTCTCTGATTTGTGCGAGTACACGCTGGATGCCAGTTTCTCCAAGGTATCTTCCATCTCATCCGAGACTGAAATCGTATAGCTCTTCATCTTCTCACATGCCTCTCGTACAGTTAAAAATATTATATCATCTGTCCCTCAATAGGGCTCAGCGCATGTCGATTCCGCACGTTTTCATGTCAAATCCGCAGTCATTTCCAGAAAAGACGTACTTGAAAAAGGCATTGCTTTCAAGTAAACTGGCACTGTGGTGATAATTCATGCATTTTGTATTCCATCCGGCCATCACGCTCGTTTCCAGTACGATCCAGTATTTTCTCTGGTTTTTAACCGCCGGTATCATTCTCAAGGAAAGATATCCCCGCTGGATTACTGTCCTTGTCGTGACTTTTTCGCTGCTTTGTGAGTTTTGTGCGTCTATGGCCCCGCTGCTGAGCTCTGTTCGGATTCTTTTGGGCATGCCGCTGGTTATTCTGACAATGCTGTTTTTATTTCAGGGCAAATGGCATCTGAAGCTGTTTGTTGCTGTCTCCATTATGCTCACGCTGCTCATGTCCGAGTTTCTCATTATTCCTCTGATCCCAAAAGATGTTCCGTCTGCGGAAGTTCCCCTCTCTGTTCAGCTGACCCTGTATTTGATTTACCTCGTCATTCAGTCTGTTCTGCTTGCCATATTACTGATCACCTTCCGTATTCTGAAGCACCGCCATTCGGAAGTCGCCTTTTCCAGACAGATCATGTTATTTGTCCTGTTTCCGGTGAGCCAGTATTTTGTTCTCACCGGATGGTTTCTGAATCGGATTCCCTATCTGAATCTCGTAACGCCTCTGAACCGCTTCGCCCTGCTTGTTTTACTGCTGGCTGATATTGGGCTGTTCGTCTCTTTCCAGGCAGCAGCACATTCCGCAGCGCTTAAAATCCAAAATGATGATCTTCAGGCCCAGATCTCCGCTGAGAAGGAGCATTATGCACATCTCGTTGAGAACTACGAACGCATTCGTCAAATGCGGCATGACATCGACAATCACCTCTATACGATCAAAGCACTGCTCAGCGAAGGGAATACAGCGGAAGCCGCCCGTTATGCGCAGGAGATCTACCTGGTGAATGTAGATCATTCTTCCTCTGCAAACACCGGTGATCCGAGATTCTGACCCTTTTCAATTCCCCGTCTATCATTCATGTTACGGTGGTGTATCCATGGAATTTGTATATCATCCCGCCATCACGCTGACGCTCAGCACCATACAGTTCATTCTCTGGTTCATTGCCGCATCCTTGATTCTTCCGGCAAAATATTCCCGTCGGACCATGCTGATCGGGCTGCTCTTTTCCATGGCCCTCTTTTATGCTATTCCGTTCCTGCCTGTGCTCCGTCCCCTTCGTGTGATTTCCGGTCTGATTGTCGTATCCCTTACCATTCAGGTTTTCTTTCAAGGCAGATGGTATCATAAACTGCTCGTTTCCTCTCTGATTCTCGTTGTGATGGCGCTCTCAGAAGGGCTGATGATCCCTCTCACACCAAAGAATCTCCCCGCGGATGAGCTTTCTTTCTCCAATCAGCTTACGCTCAACCTGATTTATCTCTTTGTTCATGTTGTCTTACTGACCGCTATGGTGATCGGTGCTCGATATATTCAGCAGCGCAGCCGGGGCGAGGTGTTCAGTCGCCAGGTTTTCCTCTTTCTGCTGTTTCCGATCAGCCAGTACTTTGCCTTTGCGGGGTGGTTTATCCCGGATCCGCCATATATCAACGTCGGTGCCGGTTTTGCTTTCATCGGCGTTGTGCTCTTCCTGGCCGCCGATGTCGGTCTTTATGTTGCCATGTCTGCCGTATCCCGTTCAGTCACTCTGAGAGTACAGAATGAGCTGCTGCAGACCCAGGCCGTTGCCGAGCAGGAGCATTATGCTTCTCTCGCCGCAAACTATGAAGACATCCGTCAGATGCGGCATGATATCGATAATCATCTCTATACGATCAGAGCGCTGCTCTCAGACGGTAATGTGGAAGAAGCTTCTCGGTATGCAGATGAAATATATCGCTCTGAACTCTTTGCCGTGTATCAGATTTCCGGATGTGAAAATACCGTTGTTTCCAGCTTCCTGCTGCACAGACAGAAAGAGTTTTCTGCCCGATCTGTCACCCTTGACATGGAAATCTCTCTTCCGGCACAGTTGAAGATCTCGAATCTTGATCTGATCTGCGCACTTGGAAATCTCCTGGATAACGCCGGAGAAGCCTGTTCCTCTTTCCCGAAAGCCGTTATCCGCCTTCAGATGCATTTTCTCTCCCCCTATCTGAAGATTACGGTCAGCAATCCGTTTGCTGCGAAGTCTTCTCCCAAAAAGCGCAGGATTCCGGAGCTCTCCCGCGGTATCGGGACGGAGATACTTGCCCGGCTCGCCAATCGCTATGACGGTCACTATGAATCCTCACAGGCAAAGGGGATCTATACCGCTGCGCTGTATTTGAAAGATTTGTATCCCGAAGAATCTGATTTCTCCACAGGTGGTTGAACCATGCTTAAGATTGCAATATGTGATGATAATCCGGAACATTTACACTATACTGCCTCTCTCATTCAGAAGGAGCTCTCTTCGTTCCGGCTGGAGCTGGAGACCTTTTCTGCTGGGAGCCGGCTCATAAAACTGGTAGAAGAAGATAACTACACGCCGGATATCGCAGTCCTTGATATTGACCTCGGTCCGGAGAACGGCATCGATCTTGCAAAACGGATGAATTCTCTTGTCCCGACCTGCAGAATAATCTTTCTTACCGGGTTTGCGGACTATGCCCCTGCCAGCTATGAAGCCCGGCATGTCTGGTTCGTTCTGAAATCCAGCGCAGATCAGTATCTCGGCCCCGCCCTTCGCAGAGCCCTGGATGGCCTGGATGATCCGTCTGCGGTTCTGGGTATCACTGCGCGGACAGGCGGCAAGTCTTTCTTTATCCCCCTGGGCGAGATTCTCTATCTCGAGCGCTACGCCCGAAAGGCGCGCATTGTATGCAAAAACGCAGTCCATCTGATCCCCGGCTCTCCTGCCGCTCTGATCAACGCGCATGTTGCTCCGTTTTTTATTCGCTGTCACCAGGGGTACTGGGTGAATATCCGGCAGGTGACAGGTCTGGAGCGAGATGAATTTATTCTGGTAAACGGCACCAGAATTCCGATCAGCAGGAGTTTTCGTGATGCTGCCCGGAGCCGATTCTTTGAGCAGCTTCAGAGCTAACCGAAAAGCACGGAATGAGCATGTCATCTGACTTCATTCCGTGCTTTTTCCTTTTTCTTTGATTCGTTTTTTCCGCGGCAGCTCAGCTCTGCTTCGAATCTCTGGTCCAGAGCAGATCTCCCATATGGCTTCTGTAATCAATATGGATGTTGTCGACCGTCGTTCCGGCATAGGCCGCATACATCTGGCCGAACTCATAGATTTTTTCCGTTGCGCCCCGCTCTGCCGCGCTCTCGTTGAGAGAAGTGCAGATCGCCGTGAACACGGTGCAGTCCTCATTGACCGTATATTCGTCGACATTCGGATAGTTCACATCCGCCGCCATGGCGTTCAGCTGGTCCTGAATATAGCCGCGGACCGCATCGAGATCGCCCGGATCGATCCCCGGGATCACGTACTGCTCCGGAATGGGCTTCGGCGTCGGAGCAGGTGTGGGCGTTGGCGTCGGGGTCGGCGTCGGTATGACGGTCTCAGACGTACCGTCAGCCGTCACAGCATCTCCGGCCTGAATCTGGTCCGCGTCTGCCGGGCCGTTCGTCCCGGCCGTGGATCCGGAGGAGGCTCCCATCGTCGGTTCCGGTGTTGCGATCGATGTGGTCTCGATTATCGGAGACTGCTGTCCAAGTACGTAACGAACAACAAAGAAGCCCGCTGCCAGAAGCGCACATACGATGAGGATAATGAGCAGCACTTTCAGAACCGTGCCGACCTTCCCTGATTTTCTGTCTTCTTCGTCGTCAAACTCGATCTCAACCAGAGGCAAGTCCTCATCGTCGAGATCCAGATCGTCAAAATCGCTGTATCTACTCATGGCTTTTCTCTCCTCTCTTTCATCTGTCCTCCCCGATGTCTTGGGCCCCTTTCGGAACACAAACGTCCAAGGCGGGATCCCTCAACTGTTCTCATCATACCGTCAAGCCTTCTCTTTGTCAAGAAGTGAAGTGCAGAAACCGTCCCTTTTCTCCCCTCTTGCACCTTTTTGTGAAACATGGTAGAATACTTTATTCTCATTTCCTTTGCGGGTGATCATTATGAAAAAGTTCATGGTCGTTCTGACCATCATTCTGATTCTTCTGATTTTGATTCTGGGCGGCGGGCTGGCGGGTTCCATCTACGTTGCCCAGCTGGACACCAATTTCCCCGGGCTCACCGTCGGAACCATCCCGGTCGGCGGCCTGACCCGGGAACAGACCGCATCCGCGCTGGATGCCGCCGGATGGACGGAGCACCTCACCACGCCCCTGGAGGTGACGACCGTCGGCGGTCTGCACTTCAGCGTCGACCCTGCCCAGGCAGGTCTGGCCTCCACGTCTCAGCAGGTCGCTGAGCTGGCCTATGCCTACGGGCGCGATGGAAACATGTTTGAAAACTTCGCCACCTGGCTCAAGAGCCGGCTTCACCCCACCCCGCTGCCGATGAACGCGCAGGATGCCGACCGCGACTACATCCGCTCCTGCATCGCGCAGAACCGGGCGGAAATCGCCACGCTTCTGGGTGATGCCGAATATGTTCCGGCCTATGAGGAGCAACAGCTCATTTTGCGTAAAGGCTGGGGCCAGCTCAAGCTGGATGAAGATGCCCTGGAGACGGCCATTGTCTCCGCTCTTCAGAGCGGAGAGACCTCTTTGAGCTTTTCTCAGCTGGTCGGCGGGCTTCTGTGTCCGGACTTTCAGGCGATCCACACCGCACTCCTGCAGGAGCCGCGGGATGCCGCCTTCACAGACGATGGCCGCTTTGAAGTGATTGACGAGGTGGTCGGCTGCAACTTTGACGTTGACCAGGCTCAGCAGCTCTGGGCCGCTGCGGAAC
>CAMOXU010000127.1 GCA_946629525.1 uncultured Clostridia bacterium | reverse complement strand
GTAATTGAGAAAGTTCGATATTTGAGAAGCTTCGATATCAACTTACGACATAATACATATTTCCATACTCGTCGTAAACGACTCTCCTCCCGCTCGAGCATGCGGCAAAAATAATGAGCGGCATCAAAATGATGGCGACAGTGAACGCGAATGCGCACAGCACCAGCGCTGTCACGAATACCGAGCTGAGCAGCTCATACGCCGCGGCAATGATTCCCAGGATCGGACCATTGACCACGATATTGTCGATGACGACAGACAACAGTGTGGACGCGGCGGCAAGAATGACGACAACAGCTATGAGAATGCAGATGAGAAGCACGAGTATTGCAAAGAGGACCTTCAGCCGATCCGCACCATGTACTCTGAAAAGCAGCGAGAACGTCTGGCCGACGATCCCTGAGCCAAATACCTGAGTTTTCAAATAAATGGTGAGGGCGATCACAAAATATCCTGCAATTGTGATTTTGACTTTGTCATAGACGGTACAGGTCTTATAGATGGTCTTTGACAACCTTGCCGGCAGCATATATGCGCTGAGAAGGATCATGACAGCCAGCCCGTATACGGCGATCGCCGCAAGCTGCGGGGCTGCCTCCTCGAACATGCCCACTTCATGGATCTTGTTGATGACGGTATTGACATAGCCGTCCATATTTGACAGATCGATTTCAAAGAACCAGACAATTCCCAAAACCAGTGCCGCTGCGATCGGCACACAGATCAGCGCCTTGACAAGCCGCCCCTCCTCCGGATGGACGGTCTTTGCGTTTGGCGGTGCCGGCGCAGCATAACGCTTTCCGGATCTGCCTGCGGTATTCCGCGGGACCGGTGCTGACGGCGGCTCGGAGGATTTTCTATTCGTGGACACAGGAGCGGTGCTTCGTGACATCGGCGGAGGTGTCTGCGCAGAATTCCTGTATGTGGGCGCAGGAGACGGAGCGGCGCTCCGCGAGGACTGCGGCCGGGAGTCCTTACCGGGTGAGGAGAAATGATCATGTCCCCCTGAGGGCATATGCGGGGTCAAATGGGTTCCGCAGTTCACGCAGAATCTGGCGCCCTCCCGGACCTGGTTTCCACAGTTTGGGCAATATGGCATGTAAGCTCCTTTCTCTTCAGCTTGAAGCAGCGGCTGTCTCAAGCGAAAATGAATTCCACCTCAGTGTCAGTCCAGATACGTCACCATCTCGGATATACCCTTGCGCTCAAAGTGAAGCCGGGCCGGTTTCGCATCCTCCTCGATTTCGCCGACCGGGAAAATGGCGATCAGCTCATAATCTTCCATTTCCGGATAGTGCTTTTTCATTTCCGGTGCGTTGAAGCTTCCGACCCATGTCGATCCCAGCCCTTCGTCGTGGATCGCCAGCATGATATGAGTCGCGACAATGCTTGCGTCGATCACGGCAATATTCAGCCCATCGAATTTTCTGGTCCATGCCTTCGACGGATCCGCGCCCACGACGATGAACGTACCGGCACCGAAGGTGTATTTCGTGAGCTCAGAAAGGATCCGGCAGTTTTCTTCGCCGGTCAGGACCCAGAGCTTATAGGGCTGATAATTGCACCCGGTGGGCGCTGCCAGTCCGGCTTCGAGGATGCGGTCAAGCTTCTCTTCTTCAATGGGTGTTCCTTTCAGCTTTCTGCAGGAATAACGATCCTGTACGAGTTTATTGAATTCCATTTTTTCTCTCCTTGATAAATTTATAATTTTTCGGCAGAAGCAATGCAGCTATTGATGAAAAGCATACGCAGTACTTGTGACATACGTCCCGGTCGTCTCAATCATCGGAACCGCTGCGCGAACTTCACAAGCATAATTGGGATAGTTCCGTAAGCCTTTTAATTATCAATCATGAGCAGGCAGCTTGTAAAGAGCAGGAATACCGAAAAAAGGATAGACCTCAGCCCGAAATACTTGATGACGACGCTTTCCAGAACAGCGCCGATCACGAAGGCCGCGATGATCCCGAAATAAAGGAATGATTTCCGGGCAAATTCCTTATCGCCCGTCTCCACATATTTGTCGAAGTTGTAAGTCCCGCTCCTCAGGTTGCCTATGCACATCGTGGTCGCGATCGCATTTCCCCTGACTGTTCTGAAGGACTCCACCTGCATGCCGCAAGCCAGGGAGGTGAGGGTATTCGCGAGAATACTTGCAGAGCCGGGGACAAAGGCCACCACTGCGAGAATGGTCATCTCGACGATCAGAGAGAACTGTCTCCAGTGAAATCTTTTTCCGGTGATTCGCTTTCTTATGTTGTCCGACAGAAAGATTCCGGCTGCGAAGGCGAACACAGGAATAAAGTAGCGCAGGGCCTTAATGATATCCCCCTCCGCCAGATTGACTCCGAAGAGCAGCATATTTCCGGTCTGCGCATTCGCGAATACCTTCTCTCTGCAAAGGTAAGAATACGCGTCCATTCCGCCGCCCGCAAGCGCCAGCAGGATATAGATTTGTAATGAGTCAGATTTCTGTATTTTTTTCATAAGATACATTCTTTTTTATCTGATGCTGCCGGAGTCCGGTCGAGGGCGGTTTATGAGCAGCGAATACTTGTCAAGGCGGTTCATGAGCCGTGAGTGTCGGTCGATAACGATTTATGAGCCGTGAGTGCCGGTCAAGGACGGTTCATGAGCCACGCGAACGCCTTCGCCGTTCGGAGATCCGGCTCTTTAAAATGGTTCCCTTTGTTCCACTCAAGAACGCAGTCGACCCCCTCATCGGTAAGGATCGAACAGCCTTCTTTGATTGCATTTCCGACCTGTGCCATGACAGGATTTCTGGTCTTCTCCTCCCGGTCGCCGAGGCTCAGGTAGACAGCCTCAGCGCGCATCGTGTTCTCCCGCATGTATCCGGTAAAATGAGGAAACCAGATCGACGGGGATGCCGCTGCTATACCGGAAAAGCGGTCAGTCTGGTAACCGGCCCAGAGTGCGAACAGTCCGGCAAGGGAGTAGCCGCCGAGGAATACCGTCTTCTCAGCCTGATCTCCGGCCTTCCGGTCGGGCACAACTTCCTCCAAAAGATATGTAAGCGTCCGGGCCGCTCCATCTCCGAAATCCTCCTTCCCGAAGACCGGCGGAGCAGGCCAGGGAGACAGGTCCCTGTTCCAGCTGTTCACGGAGACTGCCCTGAGACAGAATTGTTCATCACCGGTCAGCTCCCGGATGTATGCGGTCTCCTGTTCGATCGTCTCCATATCGTGGTCGTCGACCATCTGGACCAGGAGAATATCAGACTCGGGATTTCCATAGGTGTGTACAGTAAATGTCATTTTTCCCTCCTCTAATAACAACCGTTATTATCTAAATCCGTTTGGATGCCGATTCCGCAGCCACTCATGGTCCGCATTCGCAGGCGGTATCCGGCTCCCGGATTCTTATTCTGTCATGAGATTGAAGCCGCGTAAATGAGAATATGCTTCGCACCCTGCAGCGCCCGGCAAAATGCCAGGATGTTCCTGATGTTTACGGCAGAATTTCCACTTTACCGGTCTCAATATCATACATTGCACCGATCACCGCAAGACTTTCCTCCCCATTCGGCCGTTAATTCAGCCTTATAGTCTTTATCGTGTCCGGCGGAGAACCGGCCGCACAACCGGAATGGTGCTTTGCATGCGGCACGGCAGGGATGCCGGCGGTTTTGATTTCCTGCGTCATATTAAAAAAATGCGGCTGCCATCCCACACGCAGGCGTAAGGGCGGAAGCCGCAGGTTTCTTATCCTATGTACTCCTCGTTATGGATGACCGGCACGGTATTGTATCTGTCATAGATTATGACCGGTACCTTATAGCCCATCGCCGGATGATTATACAGCTCGGCCATCGCGCTGTAGGGGGTGTTGATGCAGCCGTGGCTTCCGTTATATAACCAGATGTCGCCGCCGTAGCTGTCCCGCCATGAGCTGTCATGGATCGCGATCCCGTTCGTGCAGATGGCTAGAACGTAGTTGGTATAGGAGGATCCGTAGCTGCCCGTCATCATGTGATCCACCAGCATATCGAGTACCATATAGCATCCGGGCGGCGTTGCCCGCGTCTCCGTAGCGGTTCCGGTGACCACATCCGTCTCCACGGCGACTTCGCCGTCGACATAGAACCACATATGCTGCTGGTCGATGCTCAGCTCAATATAGGTCTGCCCGAAATCACTTCCGTTGTCGTCGCGCGTATTCGCGACGTGATTCCACGCAAGATCCACGGTTTTGGATTCTCCGGACATGATCGCGCCCCGGATGATCTCGGCGCTCGCCTCCTGATCCAGCTCGTAACCGTAATTATCATAATCGCCGCCGCCCACTATGACCGTGTCGCCGTCGTGGGTGACGAACTCCCGTCCGTGGCGGTAAGTGTCGAACTGGTCTGCAAGGCTCGCTACATAATCATAGAGCCAGGCGTCGTCGATATAGAAATCCCCCTCAGAGCAGACGAGCCACGGAAGAAATGTCTCCTTTGTCAGGCTGAGAGTCCAGCCACCTTCGAGGTTGAGCACGAGCTCCGTGTTCTGCACCGCGTCGACGAAACTCATAAGAGAGGTGAGATTCTCGTCATCCTGATAAACTGCGGGATGTACGTAGCAGTCAGCGGCATCGAGATCGACCGACTGGGATCTGTTCTGGATCGCATTTTTTACAGTTTCAGAGAATTTGCCCATGTCGAGCTGATTGCCTTCCGTCTGCGGCTGCAGCACATAGCCTGTCTCTGTCTTTACGATCTCCGCGTCTGTCGGAGCAGCCACTTCCCCGCTCACGGCCTGCAGGGCATTCAGGGAGCTCTCAAGCTTTGCGGTGTCATAGGAAATCGTCTCCGCAGTCGTAAGCTCCGGTCCCCTGATGTAAGCGATCGGCCAGAGAAAATGATTCTCACTCTTCAGGAGATCTGCAAAAGACTGTTCTGTATGGATCGCATAGTCGATGTTATCAAAGTTCAGAGACTCTGTGGCTCCGCCCCTTTCCGAGAGCGAAAGTGTTCGGCCTTTGTACGCACCATGGAATTTTGCCTCTGCCTCCTCCGCCGTGAGTCCGCTGTAATCGACACCGTTCACGGTGGAGTTGGGCAGAAATTTTCCCCGCATGACAAAGAGCCCGATGCAGTAAATTGTAAGGAGAACAGCGGCAGCAATGACAAGGATCCGCCGTGTGCGCTGTTCCTTTGTGATAGTGCTTTCCCCTCTGGATTTCATATTTTACACCCCACTTGCGGCATCATTTAACGCAGGCGGAAGCCCTGCATTTTTGGAATTCCCGAGCATACAGATTGTATGAAACGGATGCCGGAGCAGTCCGTGAACCCGCCCTGTGTTTTCAGAAAATCCATGCCGTTAGATTTATTTAACATCAGCAGAGAACCGATTTCAAGCGGAACATGCAGGGATGGAGAAGGTATTTGGAACGTGATGATTTCTTCACATCTTCTACCGAGGATTTTCACATTTCCGTCATATTCAGGAAATAAACTTTCAAGAAATCAAACGCAGCTCAAGGAAGTGGTCAGACCAAACCATACAGGGCAAAGCAGCTATAGCAGACGATCCCGCGACAAATATCCGATTCTTAATAAGGAGGGCCGTTATGAAATACAGAAGGTATCTTGCACTGATCATCGCAGCAACAATGACGATTGGACTTTCTGCCTGCAGCCAGGCATCATCTAAGAGCACAGTGAGTGCCGCAGAAAGCGCAGCAGGGAATACTGCAGCGGGAAAAGCAGAACAGGCTTCCGCAAAGACCGTGACAGCAC
>CAMOXU010000126.1 GCA_946629525.1 uncultured Clostridia bacterium | reverse complement strand
CTCGAAAAATGCAGACCTCTGCAGGCAGAAACAGTCTGAAAAGCAGGGTGATACCTACATCGATTCGAAAGAGTAATTCCGAAACATGGCAAATCCAGTCATAAACTGTATTCAGTTGTCAAGGAGCAAACATTGCTTAGCTGCCGGAGTCGGGATTTCCCGACTTTTGGCGACCTAATCATAATATATATACCTTATCGGAAGATACAACGCAACTTTCGATAAAAAGTCCAATTTCACTAACTTCAATAAATCCGTTGACCGCTTTGAGCGGAAAATCTATACTTATTTTTGTTTTTCGCTGTTCTCTGCGCTCTGTTCTAATGGCCGGTTCGGCCAACCCATTCATAAAGTATAAAACCACATATTTACTATTATGAGAACCGCTTCGCGAACCTCATAATCATAATTCGGCCCACTTCGCAGGCCTTTTTATCGAAAGCTGCTTACGCAGCTTCCGATAAGATCTATTATGAGAACCGCTTCGCGAACCTCATAATCATAATTCGGCCCACTTCGCAGGCCTTTTTATCGAAAGCTGCTTACGCAGCTTCCGATAAGATCTATTATGAGAACCGCTTCGCGAACCTCATAATCATAATTCGGCCCACTTCGCAGGCCTTTTTATCGAAAACTTTTTGACCACAGGCATCTGCAGATGGATTATAATTGATTCAGGCATCTGTCTCAGTATAGTCCATTCAGCGTAAGCTATTATACGCTCAGTCGAAGACTGCAGTTCTTACACACCGGAGGGACTTATTTATGGACAATACTGTTAACCGGAAGTACAAAGACCGTCTTTTTATCCGGCTGTTCGGATATGAGGACACGAAGAAGGATACGCTTGACCTGTATAATGCAGTCAACGGATCTCACTATACGGATCCTGATGAGCTGACCCTATACACGATTGAGAATGTAGTATATATGGGAATGAAGAACGATGTGGCTTTCTGTATAGAGAGCTTCCTCAACCTGTTTGAGCACCAGTCTTCAATCAACCCGAACATGCCGGTCCGCGGTCTCATGTATTTCGGCAAACTATATTCAAAACTCATAAAAGAGAGGAAACTGAACATTTATGGGCAAAAGCTCATAATGCTGCCGGTCCCAAGATATATCACCTTTTACAACGGCCCGGATGAACTGGAGGATCAGATCCTTCGTCTGACCGATGCGTTTGACTATCCTGATCTCTCCGACGTTCAGGTCACTGTCAAAGTATTCAACATTAATCCAGGCCATAATGAAGATCTGATGCGCAAATGCCGCAAATTATATGAGTATTCCGTATTTTGCGGTAAAGTACGTGAGTACATGAGCATCGAGAGTGATATATCGGAAGCGGTCAACGCAGCCATAGAGGATTGCATTTCGCATGGAATTCTGGCAGAATTTCTCCGGAAGCAGAAAGCGGAGGTTCTTGACATGGTCATAACAGAATATAATGAGAAGAAACAGCTCGAGATGGTCGCACGGGACGCAAAAGAGGAAGAGCGGAAGAACAGCATTCTTCAGATTATTCAGGTCTATCGGGAAGATACAGGATACACAGACGCCGAGATAAAGGAAAAGATCAAGGTCAAGTATAACCTGTCCGATACCCAGGCCGATGACTTTCTTAAGATGAAAAATAGAGCCTGAACAACAACACAGGAGGCTTCCTGCAGAGCTTATTCTGCCGGAAGCCCTGCCTGCTCCTTACAGTTTGCTTCATGAAAATTCTTCATCAGCCGACTACTCTCGGCTGTTCGATTGTTCACTTATACCCGAATATTCCGAAACGATTTCGATTACAGCCATGCAAACAGGAAGGCTCTTCACCCCCTGCACAGCGCGGCAGGAATGCCGCGGCGTTCTTTATGAATATCACCACCCCTCTGCCACAGTACACACGCTTCGGCAGCCTGCAAAAGAAAGATTTTTACCAGAAAAGACATCTGCTATGAGTAATACAGTTCACGCCGCCAGTGCTCCCGGATCCGGAAGCACTCAAAATTCCGGCAAACATAAACACTCCAAAGAGCCCTTAAAACTTCTGAAATTCGCCCGAAAATACTGGCCCCTGGTCCTCCTCGGACCTCTTTTTATGGTGCTCGAAGTCAGCGTAGACCTGTATCAGCCCCGCATGATGGAGCTCATCGTCGACAGGGGCATCCTCGGTCTCGGAAATGCAGGCCGCTCGGATATCCGCCTTGTCACGAGCACGGGGATCCGCATGATCCTGCTCGTGATCGCCGGCGGATGCTTCGGCATTCTCTCCGGCGTATGCGCCAACATCGCAGGACAGAGCTTCGGAAATAACGTCCGCAAAGCGTGCTTTGATCGGATCATGCATTTTTCCTTCGAGCAGACGGATGCATTTTCAACCGGCTCCCTTATCACCCGCATCACGAACGATGTGACGCAGATCCAGCAGCTCTTCATGCAGGCCATCCGTGGATTTGTCCGCTGCATGATGTTTTTCATCGGAGGAACCGTTGCCCTTCTCTCCCTCGACCTCTCCTTCGGTCAGGTCCTCCTCATCGCCTTTCCGCTCATCTTTCTCGATATCATTTTCATTTTTGTGAAGACCAATCCGCTCTTTTCTCTCCTGCAGAAGAAGCTGGACGATCTCAACAACATCATCGGGGAAAATGTCTCCGGCATCCGGGTCGTGAAAGCCTTCGTTCAGGAAAAGCGCGAGGAAGCCCGCTTTGAAAACGCAAACAAAGCTCTCGTCGGCACACAGTTCCGGGTGGAGCTTCTGCTGTCTTTCATGCGTCCTGTCATGAATATTGTCCTCAATCTGTCCGTCGTGGCAATCCTCTTCGTCGGCTCGCTCCGGGTTCGGGACGGCTCTGCCGCGCCGGGAACGGTCATGGCCGCAGTCACGTATATTACCCTGATCCTGAACGGCATGATGTCACTTGCCATGATCTTTCAGACGCTGTCGCGTGGGATCGTCTCCGCTTCCCGCCTGACCGAGATCCTTGACACAGATCCGGCCATTACAGGCGGAAGTTATATCGGGAACACGGATCCCGATGTCAGCAAGGCATATAAAGACAGTGCAGACACTTCAAAAGCTGCAGCGGACACAGACAATAAGAGTGCTGCGAATGCCGCTTCCGTTTCGAACGAAGCAGGGCCAGCCACCGCTCCGGCCATCCGCTTCGAGCATGTGGACTTCTCCTATCCCGGGAGTCGGGTCCGCGTTCTTTCCGACATCAGCTTCGAGGTCCGTCCCGGCGAGACGGTCGCCATCATCGGTGCGACCGGTTCCGGCAAGACCACTCTGGTAAACCTTATCCCACGTTTTTATGACCCGACGCACGGACGGATCCTGCTGGACGGCGTCGACATAAAGGATTACGATCTCTATGCTCTGCGGGAAAATGTGACCGTCTGTCTTCAGAAGAGCGAGCTCTTCCAGGCAACTATCCGGGAAAATATTGCCCTCGGAAATCCGGACGCTTCGGAGGAGGAGATCATACGCGCCGCGATCGCTGCGCAGGCGGATGCCTTCATTCGGGAGCAGCCCGAAGGCTATGACACTCCTGTCGCGGAGGGCGGAATGAGCCTCTCCGGAGGGCAGCGCCAGCGGATCGCGATCAGCAGGGCACTTCTTAAGAGATCCGGGCTCCTTATCTTTGACGATTCGACCAGCGCACTTGACCTCGCAACAGAGGCAAGGCTCTATAACGCGCTTCGAACAGACTATAAGGATGTCACAAAGATCATGATTGCCCAGCGCATCGCCTCCGTAAAGGATGCAGACAGGATCCTTGTTCTCGACAACGGCCGTGTCAGTGCATATGACAACCATGCAAATCTCATGAAGACAAGCAGGCTCTATCAGGATATTTATGCCTCCCAGCTGAAAGATGCTGATACGGAAGCAGGGAAGGGAGGTGCCGTATGAGTCAGACGCAAAGCTCCGTCAGATCCAGCGTCGCCGAGCGGGGCTTCCGCCGCAAAACCTCCGGACAGATGGGCGCTCCCGTAGAAAAGCCGAAAAATTCATGCTCTTCCCTGACCCGGCTTTTCGGATATTTCCGTCAGGAAATGGTCCTGGTCGCCATCCTTGCCCTCGCTGTGTCCGTCTCGGTCGTCGCAGGCGTCCTTGCACCGCGGTTCCAGAGCCGGGCAATCGACCACCTTGTGGCAAAGTCCTTCTCAGAGGTGCCCGGAGTCCTGTCCGCGATGATCTTCCTGTATACCTTCCACGGTGCAGCTACTCTCCTGCAGGGATACCTGTCCGCAAGGCTTTCCCAGAGGATCATCGGCAGGCTTCGCGGAGATCTCTTTCGAAAGATCGTAAATCTCCCGGTTTCCACTCTGGACAGGCGGTCCCACGGAGACATCATGAGCCGGATGACCAATGACGCAGAAAATGTCTCCACCGTCATCAGCCAGTCCCTCTCGTCCTTCTTTTCCGGGATCCTGATGCTTGTCGGAACGATCATCGTCATGCTGAGCTTCAACGTTCCGCTGACGCTCCTGACCTGCTCCTCCGTGATCCTCTCGGTCTGGCTGACGAAGATCATCTCGGAGCTCATGCACAAATATTATGTGATGCGGCAGACACTTTTAGGGCAACTGAACGGTACCGTGGAGGAGAAGATCACGAATACGAAGACCGTCACCGCCTACAATCTGCAGGACTCCGTGATCACAGACTTCTCAAAGACTTCCGACGAGCTCACAAAGGCCGGCATCATCGCGGAAATCATCGCAGGCTCCATGGGCCCGCTCCACAACATGCTGAACAACGTGTCGTTCGTCATCGTCGCGGCGTTCGGGGCGTGGTTCGCGCTCCGGGGTTTCATTTCCATCGGTGTGATCTCCGCCTTCATCGTCTACTCGAAGCAGTTCTCAAGGCCAATCAACGAACTCGCACAGGTCTACGGGCAGATCCAGACGGCACTGGCGGGGGCGGAGCGCATCTTCGCCCTGCTTGACGAGGAAAGTGAGAAGAAAGACGGAGACCGGAGCGATCCTGTCAGAGAAGGGGTCATTGAATTCAAAAACGTGAATTTTTCCTACGTGCCGGGAAAGCAGGTCATCTCCGACTTCAGTCTGAAGGTGGAGGCAGGAAAAAAGATTGCCCTGGTCGGATCCACGGGGTCCGGCAAGACGACCATCGTCAATCTTCTCATGCGATTTTACGACGTGGACAGCGGTTCCATTCTGATCGACGGCACGGATATCCGCGGCATTTCCCCCGATGCGCTGAGAGACAGCATCGGGATCGTCCTCCAGGACACCATGCTCTTTACCGACACGGTGCGGGCGAACCTGAAGTATGCGGATCCTTCTGTTTCCGATGAGAAAATGATCGAAGCCTGCGCGCTCTCGAACTGCGACAGTGTCGTGAACGCCCTCCCCGACGGATACGACACGGTGCTCACGCTCTCCGGGGCGAGCCTTTCCCAGGGACAGCGCCAGCTCCTCACGATTGGCAGGGCATTTCTCTCCTATCCGAAGATCCTGATCCTCGACGAGGCCACCTCGAGCGTGGATACAAGGACGGAAAAGCGCATACAGGATGCCATGTTCCGCCTGATGGAGAATCGGACGAGCCTGATCATAGCCCACCGGCTCTCGACGATCCGCGATGCGGATCTGATCGTTGTCATGGAGAACGGCAGGATCGCAGAGACGGGAAGCCACGAGGAGCTTCTGGCCCTTAAGGGAATCTATCACAGGCTCTACATGACGCAGTTCGCGGGCCAGGCGACTTGATTGTTTGTTTCAATCCACTTGCGGTAATTTTAGAGAAGTTGCCCGC
>CAMOXU010000125.1 GCA_946629525.1 uncultured Clostridia bacterium | reverse complement strand
GCTGAGAAGTGGTGAAAAAAACAGGAGAACACGTGTCATTAAGTACATGAGGGCGTGGCAGCACAGTGCATAAGGGCGTGGGCAGCACAGTGCACGAAGGCGTGTGCAGCACAGTGCATGAGGGCGTGTGCAGCACAGTGCATGAAGGCGGAAGAAGTGTCTGACAGCGGGCTGGGACTTATATTCCGGTGCTTGCGGACAACAGGAACCTACGGTATATTATAGTCAACGTCAGGAATGGACTGATGTGATTGCACGCTCCGCAAGGATGCAGTTCAGATTCGGCTTGAAAAGTATCAGTTTGCGCTGACTGCAGACAGTACGCTCTCGTCTCGTGAGCGGGACTTCATAATGCTGAGGCCCGGTTTCGGGTCAGGTACTTTCGGTAAGAGGAAGGTTTGATATGAATATTCGCGAAGAAGCACATAAGATGAAACTGAGTTCGCCTGTTCTGGCAGCCACTTCCGCAAATCTGCGGAACGGGGCGCTGCTTGCCGCGGCGAAGGCGCTCGAGGAGAACAAGGACGAGATTTTCGCGGCCAACAGGATCGATCTTGAAAATGCAGAGAAGAACGGCATTTCCGGTGCCGTGATCAAGCGCCTTAAATTCGACGAGGGAAAACTTCAGTCGGTCATCGAGGGTCTCCATCAGCTGGCTGAGCTGCCTGATCCGATCGGAAAAGTCCAGATCATGCGTGAACTCGATGAAGGTCTTGTCATGAAGCGGGTGAGCTGCCCGATCGGCGTCATCGGTGTCATCTTCGAGGCCAGACCGGACGCTCTGGTCCAGATTTCTTCTCTCTGTATTAAGAGCGGGAACTGTGCGATCCTGAAGGGCGGGAAGGAAACTGCTGAGACCAACCGGAAGCTTTTCTCCGTCATTTATAAGAGCGTGACGGAAGCCGGTCTCCCGGAGGGATGTCTGCTTCAGGCCGAGCTCCACAATGAGATCGACGAGCTCCTGCGCTGCGACAGGGATGTCGATCTTCTGATTCCGCGCGGGTCGAACCGCTTTGTCCGCTATATCATGGACAATACGAAGATCCCGGTCATGGGACATGCAGACGGGATCTGCCACATTTATGCGGACAAGGACTGCGACTTCGAGAAGGCGATTCCTGTGATCGTTGATGCAAAATGCCAGTATACGGCTGCCTGCAACGCGGTCGAGACCCTGCTCGTCAATCGGGAGATCGCCGGTGCGTTCCTCCCGAAGGTGAAGGCAGCGCTCGATTCTGCGGGCGTAAAGATCCGTGGTACGGAGGAGGTCTCGAAGATCATTCCCTGCGAGATCATGGGGGAGGATGATTTCGCGACCGAGTATCTGGAGCTTGTCATTTCCATAAAGCTGGTCGCGGATGTGCAGGAGGCCTGTGAACATATCAACCGTTTCGGCTCCCATCACACGGATTCGATCCTGACGGAGAATGATGAAACTGCGGCTTACTTTATGCAGATGGTGGATTCCGCAGGGGTCTACAGAAATATTTCGACACGCTTCGCGGACGGCTTCCGCTATGGCTTCGGCGCCGAGGTCGGAATTTCGACCGGCAAGATCCATGCGCGCGGCCCGGTCGGTCTGGAAGGGCTGATGACCTATAAATATATGATCAGCGGCGAAGGACATATCGTCGGCGATTATGCGGAGGGAAGAAAGGCATTTCATTTTAAGGATCTGATGTAAGACCGGATCTGACATAGTCTTGTCAGGGAAATGCCGGCTGCCTGCGGGTTCACGCAGGATGTATGGAACAGTGATTTTGGCCGCGTAAACGGGATGGTGCTCTGCTCCCCGCGCGGAACAAAGGGAACGCAGAGACGTAGTTTACTGCAGCCTTGTGTTTATTCTTCATCGCGCAATACTCGTGATTTTAATCGTGAGATACGCGCGCAAAGTGAAACTCGCCTTCATCGTGAGTACAATCTCGCGATGAAGAATAAAAGCCTCCGGCGGATCGCAGCCGCGCGATTAGGAAGGTGCTTTGCACCTCGCGCGGCGCGGTAAGAACGCCGAGGCGTTCTTGAAAAAAAGACCGTATATCCATGGAGGTTATCTATGTTTTATGATGAAAATGATGTGATCATCCTGAATGGGGAGGACGGGTCGGAAGTCCTCTTCAGTATGCTCGATTCGATCGATCACGAGGGATCGGAATATGTCTTCCTTATGCCCCTGCCTGACCAGGGCGAGGCGGAGAACGAAGTCTATATCTTCCGGGTGATCGAGGGCGATACCATGGCGGACGAGGACTTTGAAATCGTTGAGGATGAGGATCTTTCGGATGAACTCTACGAGATCTTCACAGAGAGGAATAAGGACAGGTTCACTGTGGAGAAAGACTGATCGACCCGGATAGGGAGCGCTGCAAAGAGGCGGCGGATCTGACGGGCAGGGGACATCTCCCGGCCTCTGTGAGGTGGCTTCGGCCTTCTGAAAAAAGCTGTTTAGATCAGAACAGCAATATTGAGAAAAAGCGGCATGACCGGATATGAGTTCCGGACATGCCGCTTTTTTCTCATAGGAAATTCCTCCGGATTTCCTATGAGACAAAAAGCACTCCGTACAGGATGCGCACTCGCATGCTCGGAAGATATCACTGCGCGGTCGTGCCCGGCGCGCAAAGCAGTCAAGCCCCTCAAGAATGAAGGACAGGTGATTTGCGTGAGAAAGGTGTTTGCTGATTAAAATTCAGAACATGGAAATGCTCCGATGAATTTCTTTCAGGAGGGTCGATTTGTGTTCATTTTAAGGAACAATTGAAAAGTGACTTGACTTAATCCTGCGGCATGATATGTTAATTAAGAGGTTACCAATAACTAACCAAAACCAACTTAAATCCTATGACAAAAGTCATGTTATGAGCAGGAGGTCGCTATGAATAAACAAGATACCGTTCTTATCCTTGCAAGCGTAGGCACCAACATCATCCGCGCAAAGGAATCCACCTATGATGTGATTCAGAAAGAACTCGCGGAATATTCAGGTCTTACGGTCTATCAGGTCTTCACGGATGACACGATCGCAAGAGCTATGTCAGACGGGGACAACGAAGTCTATACAGTCGAGGAAGCACTCGAGAAGGCCATCGCAAACGGCTATTCCAGGGTCATCGTTGTGCCTGTATTTATGACAACGGGTCAGCTGTATAACAGCCTCAAGAGCAGACTTGATTTCTATCTGGACAGGCTCGATATCAAGATGACAGCATCCGTCCTGCATGACGCTGCATCCTGCGATGAGATGTGTGAGGTCTTTGAAGAAATCTGCCAGATCGTTCCGGAGAGGGAGTATCTGTTCGTGGAACACGGAAATCCCTACTATCACTGCGCTGCGAACACCTATCTGCAGCAGAGCTTTGACAAGAGAGGCTACAAGAACGTCAAGGTCATCCAGCTCAAGGAGAGAGACAGCTTCGGGCAGGCAATTGCATTTCTGAAAGAGCGCAAAGCGGACGAGACCAACGCACAGGTCGTCATTATCCCTCTGATCGTAGCCTGGGGCGACTACATGGCGAACGAGCTCTACAATGCGCAGGATTCCTTCATGTGGAAGCTTAGAAATGCCGGCTACCGCACGATCTTCACCGGCGCCGGGATGGGCGAGTTCGAGATTTTCCGTCAGGTATATAAGAAGAGGCTGGACGCGGTAAAAGACTGATATCCGAAGCCGTTAAGTCAGATTTTATAACTTCATTTTGAGAGGAGACATATTTGCCCGCGAATGCCTGAATGCACGTATGGCTGCAAAATAGTCCTCCGAAGCTAATAAGTCAGATTATAAAACTTCATATTGAGAGGAGTAAACGCATGGAGAACCAAGCCTGGCGAGGTTTTAAAGGAACACACTGGACGGACGACGTTAACGTCCGCGACTTTATACAGAATAACTACACGGTCTACACCGGAGACGAGAGCTTCCTCGAAGGACCGACAGAGGCCACGGATAAACTCTGGGGAAAGCTGCAGGAGCTGCAGAAAGAGGAGCGCGCCCGCGGCGGCGTCCTTGAGTGCGAGACGGAGGTCGTTACAGGCCTCACGGCCTATGGTCCCGGCTATATCGATCCGGAGATGAAAGGCCTGGAGAAGGTCGTAGGTCTGCAGACCGACAAGCCATTAAAGAGAGCTTTTATGCCCTATGGCGGTATCAAGATGGCCATGCAGGCGGCGAAGACCTACGGATATGAGGTCAACCCCAAATACAACAAGATCTTCACGGAATATCACAAGACACATAACCAGGCGGTCTTCGACGCGTATACGCCCGAGATGAAGACTGCCCGCCACACGCATATCGTCACCGGTCTTCCGGATACATACGGCCGCGGAAGAATCGTCGGTGACTACCGAAGGGTCGCGCTCTACGGCGTGGATTTCCTGATCAAAAAGAAAGAGGAAGATCTCGCGAACTGCGGCCATGGCGAGATGACGGACAACATCATCCGCCAGAGAGAGGAACTGGCGGAGCAGATCAAGGCCCTCCATAAGATGAAGGAAATGGCACTGATCTACGGCTTCGATATTGCCGTCCCGGCGACCAACGCGGCGGAAGCTGTACAGTGGCTCTATTTCGGCTATCTTGCCGCGATCAAGACACAGAACGGCGCGGCGATGAGCGTAGGAAGAATATCCACGTTCCTCGATATCTATATTCAGCGTGACCTCGAAGAGGGCACCATCACAGAAAAGGAAGCCCAGGAGCTCATCGACCATCTGGTCATGAAATTCCGCATGGTCAAATTTGCCCGTATTCCTTCTTACAATCAGCTGTTCTCCGGCGATCCCGTGTGGGCGACTCTGGAGATGGCCGGCATCGGTATGGACGGAAGACCGCTGGTCACAAAAAATGATTTCCGTTTCCTGCATACACTGGAGAACATGGGACCGGCTCCGGAGCCCAACCTTACGGTCCTGTATTCGAGCAAGCTCCCCGAGACATTCAAGAGATATGCGGCGAAGGTCTCCATTAACACGAGTTCCGTGCAGTACGAGAATGACGACGTCATGAAGCCTGTCTGGGGCGACGACTACAGCATCTGCTGCTGCGTATCAGCGACACAGACCGGCAAGGAAATGCAGTTCTTCGGAGCCCGCGCAAATCTCGCCAAGTGCCTTCTGTATGCGATCAACGGCGGTTTTGATGAGAAGCACAGGATGCAGTGCGGTCCGGAAATTGCGCCGATCACTTCAGAGTACCTGGACTATGACGAAGTCATCCATAAATTCGATATCATGATGGAATGGCTGGCAGGACTCTATGTCAATATTCTGAACCTGATCCAGTACATGCATGATAAGTATTACTATGAAGCGGCTGAAATGGCTCTGATCGACACGGATGTGCGCAGGACCTTTGCAACGGGCATCGCAGGCTTCTCACACGTCGTCGATTCCCTGAGCGCGATCAAATACGCGAAGGTGAAGCCGATCCGTGACGAAGAAGGCATCACGGTGCGCTTTGAGACAGAGGGAGATTTCCCGCGCTATGGAAATGATGACGACAGAGCGGACGATATCGCAGTCTGGCTCCTCAAGACGTTCCTTGGCAAGATCAAAAAATATCACACCTACCGCGACTCCGAGCCGACGACGTCGATCCTTACGATCACATCCAATGTCGTCTACGGCAAGGCGACCGGCGCGACGCCCGACGGCAGAGAGGCCTATAAGCCCTTCGCACCCGGCGGAAATCCATCCTACGGCGCAGAGAAGGAAGGCCTTCTGGCATCCCTCAACTCTGTCGCGAAGGTTCCGTACGAGTACGCGCTGGACGGCATTTCCAACACGCAGACCATCAGCCCG
>CAMOXU010000124.1 GCA_946629525.1 uncultured Clostridia bacterium | reverse complement strand
TTCGGCGAAAGCGCGGATCCGTTCGGTGCAGGCGCGGGAAGCTTCGGCGAAAGCCCGGATCCGTTAGGAGCGGGTGCAGGAAGCTTCGGAGAAAGTGCAGATCCGTTCGGAGCGGGAGCAGGGAGCTTCGGCGGCGGTTCAGATCCGTTCGGAGCAGGTGCCGGAAGCTTCGGAAGCGCCGATCCTTATGATGCAGGCGGAGAGACGATGAACGGTAGTGCCGGTTTTTCAGCGGGCGGCGACCTCTTCAATGCGACCGTTGCCGGTGACGCATTTCCCGGACAGATGAACGGGGGTGCTCCGGACGGGAGCGATCCGTACAGGAATGAGCTTACCGCAGACGGCTTCATGGGAAATCCGCCGGAAGGATTTCCGGGAGGTGCTCCTTCTCCTGACAGAGCAGGAAGGCAGCAGGATATGGGCAGAGGCAGGGTCCCGTCCGGGATCCCGTACAGTGACAAAGGCCGTATCTTTATGCTGAATGAGAAAAAGCCGATCATCGACGTTACCATGGAGGTGAGCGAGAATGGGATCGATCTCTTCAGGAAGGATATGAAGATCGCGCTCGCGTTCGGAATGATCGGGTCGGCGATCGAAGGGAAGGGAAAGCAGTTCGCACATATTGACTTCTCGCAGGTCAGCGGATTCGGCTACGAGACGCCGAATCCCAAGCTGGGACAGAGACCGGCGCTCTACACAACGGATGGTAAAGTTTACATATTTGATTTCAGAAACGCGGAGAGCACCGAGAGGATCCTCCGGGAGATTGCCGGTGTCGGAGCATTCTGACAGAGATATGCCTTCCGGTTTCCGGAACAGTCACGCAAGACCGGCGGTCTGGCATATATGATCGAGATGTATCCTTGCTCTTTTCGTGAAAAGTATTATAATTAGTGAGATTCGGTTTTGCCGAATCTCACAATTCTTTTCAGAGGAGTAGATTATCAATTAATATGGAGCAGCATTCAAATAAACATCACAAGCACAAAAAAAGTGCGGTGAATTCTTACCGGATCTTTCTGGTATTTCCGTTTGCACTGATCTACTATGAGCTTATCCTTCGGATATTTGCCGGAACAAATCTGTTCAAACATTTCTTCTATCTGCTGTTTCTGACAGCAGGGGCGGCGCTGATCCTCACAGGCGTCCTCTCCTTCATCCCTAAAGAAGCCAGACGGATCACAGTGATCGTGCTGCTTGCTGCCCTGGGACTTCTTTTTGCGACGGAGAGCGTGATACGAAGTGTGTTCAAAACTTATATGACGCCGGCCAACCTCCTTTCCGGGGCGGGAAATGTAGCCGGGAAGTATGGAGGGCAGCTTGCAAGAAGCATTCTTTTCGGAATTCCGAAAATCGTGATTTTTCAGGTGCCTGCCGTACTGTACTGGAAGCTGTCCGCTTCCAGAATGCGAAAGAAACCGTATCCGGCCGCGTTTTCGGCATTTTTTACAGTGATGGGGATCGTGATCTACATGGTCACCTGCCTGTTCCTCGCTCACGGAAAGTCTTCCGCCCTGTACGGAGCGCAGTTCACATACAACAGGGCGACAGAAAATTTCGGACTCATCACGAGCACGCGTCTCAGCATGCGGTACTCTATCTTCGGAAACAAAAATACAAGTTTCCATGAGGACACGCATGAAATGGTCGTGACGCCGACTCCGACGGCTGCGGTCGCCCGGGAGGAAGAGGAGACGGATGAGGAAGAGAATGTGAGGCCGGTGCAGGAAGGTCAGAATGTCATGGACATTTCCTTCCCGACAGACAGCGGGAATGAGGCGGTGGATTCCCTGAGCGCATACCTTGCGTCGCTGACTCCTACCGATAAAAATGCCTACACAGGCCTTTTTGCAGGGAAAAACCTGATCATGATCGCCGCGGAATCTTACTGCAGTGCATTTATCTCGGAGGAACTGACACCGGTACTCTATCGTCTGACACATAACGGATTCTATTTTTCGGATTATTATCAGCCGGAGTGGGGAGGAAGCACGACGACCGGTGAGACTGCGATCATGACGGGACTGGCTCCCCAGTGGGGCGATGACTCCATGATCCTGACTTCCGGCAACAACAATTACTTTACGATGGGAAATCAGCTGCAGAGGCTGGGATACAGCAGCTGCGCCTTCCACAACGGATCCTACGATTACTATTCAAGACAGAATACGCACGAGAATCTCGGATACGATCAATGGGTCGCCAACGAGACCGGGATGGGGGAACTTACCGGTACGCACTATGCATCCGATACGATGATGATGGATGCGACGGTCGGTCTCTATATCGACAAGCAGCCGTTCAATATCTACTATATGACGCTGAGCGGACATGCCCCGTACGAAGCGGGCAGCCCGCTCGTGGGCATTTACTACGATCAGGTGAATGCGGTCGTGGGCGATCAGTATGACGAGAAGACAAAATACTACATCTGCTATCAGATGGAGCTGGAAAATGCTCTTTCGATCCTTGTGAACCGGCTGGAGGAGGCCGGCATTGCGGATGACACCGTCATAGTGCTTGTCGGCGATCACTATCCCTATGGTCTGGGCTCCGGCGAGGCATGGGGAAATGACCAGGATTATATCGATGACCTTCTGAAAGCGGATCACCATGATGTGTGGAATCGCGATAAGAACAGCCTGATCCTCTGGTCCGGCTGTCTGGAGAACGAATACAAGGATCTGGCGGTAGAAATCACGGCTCCGACCTACAGTCTGGATATCCTGCCGACACTGTCGAACCTTTTCGGACTTGAATTCGACTCAAGGCTCATGGCTGGAAGGGACGTATTCTCCAACGCAGTTCCTCTGGTACTGTGGAATTCCATGGAGTGGAAGACGGAGAAAGGAATCTATGATTCAGCTGAAGGAGTATTCTACCCGAATGAGGGGGAGACGGTCGATGAAGAGTATGTCGATGCGATGAACCGGGTCGTTCAGAATAAGCTGCTGATGTCCCGGACGATCATAGAGAACAATTATTACTGGCTTCTTTTTGGCGATGATGATGTGACCGCGGCCGGAGAGCCGATCTATGAAGGCGGGACCGAGGTGGCTGCGGGGAATGAATAAGGTGCAGGAGTACACGCGGCCCCGGACGCCATCGCCTGCCTGCTACTGAGTCGTGCCGGCTCAGACCGGCAGAGCGCAGGGGTCCGCGCAGTTCCGGGTCAATACATCATTACTTTGGAGAATACAGTATTTCATTTCTCAAAGATGTCGCAATTAACTTGCTGCACCGCAGCAGAAAGGGGACCGGATGTATTATATAGGATATATTCTCGGTGTGATACTGATCATATGGCTGCTTGGCAAGCTGTTCAAGGCAGTGTTCGGAAAGAAGGATACTGTGCCGCCCGCAGGATCAGCTCCGGGCACTCTACGCTCTGAAGAGAGAACAACTTTGCCTGAATCAGAGGATGAAGACGACGTTCCCTCTTCGGAGACAGTACCGGCCGGAGATGCTCTGACTTCCGATCCCATCGGTGGTGTTCCGGAAGCGGGAGGGATGCGAAAGGATGAGAGGACGAGGGCAGGGGGAGAAGCTTATATAAAAGCTCCTTCTGATTTCGATCTGCCGGAAACAAAAGGCCGGGAGGTCTCTTTCAGGGAAGAAGCGCCGGAGCGTGAGGGGACGCATGCGCCGGAAAAAGGGAAGGGACCGACTGTTCGCAAGAGTACGGAAGAGTCCGATGAAGTCGAAGAAAAAAAGACTGTGATCCTTTACCGGGAGGATGCGGGAAGATATCGGAAGAGATGTCCTTACTGCAACACATATCTGACACCCGGCAGTATGGTCTGCGAGGTGTGCGGGAGCAGAGTATCTGCCTGAGAGCACTTCTGCCCCATTCCTGTGCGGCACTGAGGGAACGCGCAGTCGTACGGCACGCGCCGCGGCAGAACGCTGGATAGATGCTTATGTTCGGTAAGACAGGCGGGAAAGGCGGCGCCCGGCTCGTGCGGAAACGCACCGCAGAGCTCAAGACACCACTCGCACGGTTCTGGCGGCGCCCGGCTCGTGCGGGAACACAAGGCCGGTATTCTTTCGGGAAAAATGGAGATTGTCGAATGAACGAAAAGAAAGAAAAGAGAAGAGCAGTCTGGAGAATAATCTTCATTATCGCGCTGCTCCTGATGATCGCTCTCCTTGGCTATGTCGCATTCAGACTGTATTCTGACTGGAAGGCGGAACAGGACTATAAGCAGGCTGCGGCGTCTGTCGCCGTGACGCCTCCTGAGACACCCGAGCCGGAGTCACGGGAGACCGCGGAGGAGATTGAGGCTGCGGAATTTACCGGCGAGCGTGACGGGGAAGCCGCCAGGCTGCCCGACGGGATCTTCTCCGGGCTGGGTAATCCAATCAACTTTGAGGAACTCAGATCCATCAATACGGAGCTGTATGCCTGGATCCGGATCCCGAACACCAATATTGACTATCCGATCGCCCAGAGCGCATCGGACGATTCGTTTTATCTGAATCATGATATGTACGGAGGGGACAGGTTCGCCGGCTGCATCTACACGGAAAGCGGAAATTCAAAGAACTTTACGGATCCCAATACCGTGGTATACGGACATAACATGCGGAATGGAAGCATGTTCCAGAATCTTCATTATTACGAAGACCCTGAGTTCTTCGAACAGAATCCGTTCGTCTATATTTACACCGAGGATAAAATACGGATCTATGAGGTGTTTGCCTCCTATATATATGATGACCGGCATATATTGAATTCTTTTGATTTCAATGACCCGAAGGTCTTCACGCAATATCTGGACGATGTTATTCACGTTCATTCGATGGATAAAAATATCCGCACGGAGCTTGCAGAGAAGATCGACAATACATGCAGGATCCTTACGCTGACCACCTGTATAGGCAGTATGACGGAGAACAGATATCTTGTGCAGGGCGTGCTTGTGTGGGAGGGAACGGAGGAAGAACTCGACCGGGCTATGACGGATTCCGGCACGGAACCGGAAACGGCTCAGACCGTGATCCCGGAAGCTACGCAGTGAAATATGATGCTATCAGGCATATGTAACAAGCTTTGATATTGAAATTATTGGTTAAATCTGCTATAGAACATTTTGTTATAGTTCCTGACTATAGTCAGGACCACCGGCTTAGCCGGTGGCCTGCTCCACCCCTATAAGGGGTTGATTCCCGCTAGCGCCGGAAGGCGCACTGAAAGGTCTGCCAGCTGCACCACATTCACAGCTGCCCCTAAAGGGGCTGGTTCAGTGCTTCTTTCCTCCGGCGCAGCCCCATAAGGGGCTTGCTGGTTTGCTTTGATTTTCTACTACCACTTCAAGTGGTTCACTTCTTGTTTTTCCTCACCGGCTCACCCGTGAACGGGTCGATATACTCAAACAACGACATCTGGTCATATTCCAAGTCTTCTTTGAGCTGGTTCTGAATGTACTTTTTTATCGCAGCTGTATTCTTCCCCACAGTATCAACATAGTATCCTCTGCACCAGAAATGCCTGTTCCCGTACTTATACTTCAGGTTTGCATGTTTTTCGAATATCATCAGTGAACTTTTTCCCCTCAGATACCCCATTATCTCTGATACTGAATATTTAGGCGGAATCCTTACAAGCATGTGGATGTGATCCGGGCAGGCCTCTGCTTCAATGATCTCAATCCCCTTTCTACGGCATAGTGTTCCCAGTATCTCTCCTACGTCTGCCTTAATCTTTTTGTATATCACTTGCCGTCTGTACTTTGGTGCAAATACTATGTGATACTTGCATTCCCATTTTGTGTGAGCTAAACTGTTTTCTGTACCCATCGGTACACTTCCCGTGATTTTATTTGTGGTTTTCGCAGACCCACATATAGCATATCACGGGAGTTTTCTTATATC
>CAMOXU010000123.1 GCA_946629525.1 uncultured Clostridia bacterium | reverse complement strand
GGATTCGGGACTTTCACCCGTTAGAAACGTGCGCCGCCAGGCGCACCAGGAAAAAGAGCATGGCCGACATGACCATGCTCTTTTTCTTATAATATCGACCGTTTCCGGCCTCATTTTCTTTCTTTGTATCAGGAACGCCCCGGCCTTCCTTCCGCGTCGCCAATCAGGTGCGGAGTCCCTGAGAACTGCGCGTCCGGAACTTCAGAGCCTGCACTGATTACGCGAATTTGCTCATGTCGACCTTCTCAAGTCCGCTTCTCTTGATGCCTTCTGCAATCCAATCCTTCTCTTCCTGATTCAGCGGAAGAACCGGCTTTCTCATAAGGCCGCTCTTGAAGATACCGCGCTGTACGAGTGTCTCTTTCAGGCGTGCATGTGCCTCGCCGGACGGCTGGCCGCCGCCATAGATGGCCTGGCTGATATGATAGATGCGGTCGCTCCAGTCCTGAGCTTCCTTCAGTGTGTGCTTGTCCGGATTTGCGAATACTTCTCTTGCCGGGCAGATCAGTTCCGGTACGCAGCCTGCGAAGCCGATGAGCGCGCCGTCCATTCCCGGGAACCAGGATACGCAGAGCGTCTCGTCGTGGCATGTGATGAGGCTGATGTCCGGGCACTCCTGGCGAAGAACGCGTACGTCATGCTCATAGATGGAAGTTACGCGTGTGCCCATCTTGATGCACTTGACATGATCGATCTCTTTGCACATCTTGATGAGGGTCTCGACCGGATAGAATGCCTTGGATGTTGCCGGATAAAGGTGGATGATGATGTCGATGTCAGCGCCTTCAGCCACGTCCTTGACATACTCGAACGGAGCATTCGGGTTCATGCCGAAGCGGAGCCACATATGAGGCGGCATAAGGAGGATTCCGTCTGCGCCGGCTTCCTTCGCTTCTCTTGCCATCTCGATGGATTCCTGTGTATTCTCGCAGTTCACGCCGGAGATGATCGTCATGATGTCGCCGCACTCCTCTGCGCAGATCTCTGTAACTCTCTTTCTCTCAGCTCTTGTCAGGCCTGTGATCTCTCCTGTGTGGCCGTTGCAGACAAGACCCTGGATACCCTGATCATAGAAGCTCTTGATCCAGCGGAGATATACGCGGAATTCTTCCTCATTGATGGAATAGTCGTCATTCAGCGGAACGGAAACTGCCGGGAAGATAGTCTTGAAATTCTTAACTTTTGCCATGATCTTTTCTCCTTTTCTATATTGTGATCTGCTTTGTGAACTGTGTTTTGCGATTTCCTTTTCTGCCGGAAATCTGTGAACTGCATCTTCAATTGCTTCGGGACCGGCGCCTGACCTTCTGCAATTTGTTTTGCAATCGTTTGCACTTCTGATGGTTATGTTATACCACCTGTAAAGAATCGGCGCAATATATTTTCTCCGGTCTGCAATTCGTTGCATACCGCTTGCAAAAAATTGCATAAACCGCCCGATTTTCGGATTTTTTAAGGTGAATTAAGCGAAAAACCCTGTACAATCGTTTGCGTGCAAAGAGAAAGCATGGTACACTGAATTATAGAAAGAGAGTGCGGAATCCCGTCTATAATAAGAATCGCTTCGCGATCCTCATGATCATAATTCGGCCGATAAATCGGCCTTTTATCGAAAGTTGCATGCAGCTTCCGATAAGATCTATCATGCGAACCTTTTCGCGATTCTCATGATAATAATTCGGCCGCACTTTCCACTATGAAGGTTGCAGAAATTGCCACTGAAAACGTTACTGCTTTTCCTTATTGCAGATAATCGGAGGAAGACCATGGCTACCTTAAAAGATGTCGCAGCCCTCGCGCATGTCGACGTATCGACCGTCTCGAGGACCCTCAACAATTCATCCTACGTCCACCCTGACACCCGTGCGCGGGTAATGGCTGCCGTGGAGGAGCTCAGCTATCGTCCCAACGTTCTGGCCCGCGGCCTCAGAAGGGGAAAGCTCAACACGATCGCCGTCGTGATCCCGAAGCTCTCCTTCTCCATCTTTGCGGAGGTCGTCTCGGGGATCGAGGAGGAGGCCAGAAAGAACGGCTTCTCCACCATGATCATCAATACGGGAAATGATAAGACTGTCGAGAAAGAGAGCCTGATCCGTCTGCGCGACGGATTCGTGGATGGTATGATCATTGCCTCCACCGGCGCGAACAAGCGCCTCATCCGCGACATCAGCATGCAGATGCCTGTCATCCAGGTCATCCGTGAGACTGATCCGAATATCAGCAGCGTGGTCGTTGATTATGTGGATATCGGCTACCGTGCGGTAAAGCATCTGGCGGAAAAAGGGTGTGCAAAGATCGGTCTCATCAACGGCTCTGCGGAAATTTCTCCCTATGCGGACCGCTACAAGGGCTATAAGAAGGCGATCGAAGAACTCGGTCTCCCGGAGATCACCACAGAGCACACTTCAAAGCTCAAGGGGATCCGCTACGGCTATGACAGCGCGAACCAGCTGCTCGATGGAAATATGCACCTCGACGCGATCATGGCCGCGACCGATGCTCAGGGAATCGGCGTACTGCGCGCCCTGAAGGAGAATGGTATCCGCGTCCCGGACGACATCCGCGTGCTCAGCATGACCGGACACCGCGTGGGAGATATGCTGGAGACATCCCTGACCTCCATGGAGCTTCCCGGACTCGAGATCGGAGCTCAGGCGGCGGAAATGGCGATCCACGCGATCAACGCCGACAAGAAGCAGGTCAATTCTCTGCAGCATCTCTCTTTCAAGGCCGTGCTTGCGGAGCGCGAGACCACAATGTAATCATATATTCTTCATTTACAGTAAAAGACCCGCTGTCAGCGCTGCTCCCGTGTCTGAGGGAGACGGCACTGCCGCGGGTCTTTCATTGACGCCGGACTGGAGGGCTGTATACACCTCTTCACGGTATAGAAGCTTCTGCTCCCCGCATCCATCCAGGTGACCCCCTCAAATCCGACTTTTCTCGTGGACTTGAAGATCGGCTCCGTGACGTCCTCATCCTCCATGGCCACGTAGTAGGCTTCCTCCGGCTTTCGCGCACAAAAAAGCTGCGGCACTCCGCAGAGAGATGCCGCAGCACAGGTTTCATATTCAGTTGGAGGTATACACTTTTACAACGACCGCCGATCAGCCCATAAAGGAGTGGATCAGATTCGGGATCTGTGTGCGGAGCGCGTTCACTGTCATGTATACAGCGAAGATGTAGCAGATCGTCATAAGTACCTGCAGTACGCGCGGAGCCTTCGCGCCCTCAAAAAGCTCCTTCTTCCAGAGAATGAGGACCATGAAGAGGCCTGCGACCGGTGTCGCGATCGATGTTGCAACGTTCGCGATAAAGATCAGCTGTGTCGGAGATCCGCCGTATGCAAAGCAGATGACTGTTGCGATTGCAAGGCATGCGAGGCAGAGAACCTTGACAGGCTTCGACTCAAGTCCGGTCTCCTTGTTCAGACCTGCGTTCAGAAGGACGACGCCTCGCTGCGTATTGCCGAGCAGAGAGGAGAAGCCGGCGCCGATGATCGCGATGCCCATGACGATCGGGGCAGCATTTCCGAGGAACGGACGGAGAAGGTCGCCGAGCTGGGCCGGAGCCTTGATCGCGATTCCTTCCGGATGAAGAACGATCGCGCCGACAAGAACGATGGATCCGGAGATCAGGACGACTGTCACGATATGTGTGATCGCGTCAGCGACCATCGTGCCGTTGAAGAGGTCCTGCTTATTCCATTTCTTCTCAAGTCCGAGGTATGTGCCGTAAATGCCTGCCGTGACCGCCGCGTTCGTAGAAATATAGGCAAGTGCAGTTGCAAGGGATCCTTCCGGCAGTGTCGGGTGTGTGAGACCGCGTCCGACTTCACCCCATGCCGGGCCGCCGGTAGCAATCAGTGTCGCAAAGAACGCAACGATCATGCCGATGATACAGATCGTGATGCCCTTCTCGACCTTGGAATAAACTCCCTTGGTCAGATAGCAGAAGGCGAGGACGGCCAGCATGATGAGGGAACCGATCCTCCAGTCGAATCCGAAGATCAGATTCATGCCTGCGCCTGTGCCCGTGATATTGCCGAGCGTGAAGAAGAAGCAGGACAGGAAGAGCGCTACGCCGCAGAAGCCGGAGGCTATGCCGCCGTAATAGTGCCGGATGGCATGCAGGATCGGAAGACCTGTCATGATGGAGATCCGGTACGATGAAAGTGTAAATGTAATGCCCATGAGGATGATCGGGATAAGGAGCCAGAGCATCTGATATCCGTAGTTAGCACCCATCATCGCGGATGTAGTGATATTGCCGGGGCCGATAACGATACCGGTCAGGATGATGCCGGGTCCTATCTTCTTGATCAGTTCGCCGAAAGAAAGCTTTTTGACGGATGCGGGATCGAAGCCGAGTCTCTCCTTTACCGGTTTTGTCATATCATTCATCTGAAATGCCATAATAATTCTCCTTTACGTATTCTGGTATAAATCAACTGTCTCCCCTTTATCCATAACGTTCCCTTGGTCCGGAGAAACGAATCCTTATGCTCTTTTGTTTCACGTAAAGAATGCAGGAGGAACCGGCGCCTGATCCTTGTGCAATCTTTGGTGCAATCGTTTGCACATCTGATATACCTGTTATAACATCGGCTCAGGGATATGGCAAGCAATCGGGCCCGAGTTGCAAATCGTTGCATAATCCTTGCAAATTTTTGCACAAATTGTGCTTGTGCGCCTATTCCGCTGAAGAATGCGCACAGATTCCGGCCCCGCTCGGATGCAAGTTCCGCAGCCGTTCGAGTGTAGATTCCGCAGCCGTTCGTGCCTCGCATTCACGGGCGGTATCCGGCTCCCTGAAGCACGGGTACCGCGCGATGAAGAATAAACGACACTTTCTCTGAATTTTATAAATTCATCATATTTTTTATTTTTTTACTAGAATTCGCTCATTATTTATTCACAAAATCAGCGTATGATACATGTATAGGATAAAGAAAGTACTTACTCCTTTTTCCTCCGTCGAAAGACGGGACTCCTCCCCTTTTTGAAATAAAAAGAGAGCATCCCAGCCAGGTGCTCTCTTTTTATTATGAGAACTGCTTTGCAGTTCTCATAATCATAATTCGGCCGATCAATCGGCCTTTTTATCGGGTGTTCCTTGCGGAACTTCCGATAAGATCTATTATCGGAACCGCTTCGCGTACCCGATAATCATAATTCGGCCAGCTTCGCAGGCCTTTTTATTTACTTAAAAGATACCTCGAAGGTATACTCAGGCGACACCTTCGCCACGAACGGCTGAAAGATCTCCCAGACCGTCATCTTCGCGAACCGGTCCGCCTGCGCGAGCGTCTGCTCTCTGAGAAGAGTCTCCATCATCTTTTTCTCCGCCTCCATCTCGATCTTCGCCTCGTCCTCCACACTCAGCTTGAGCTCTCCGAAAGCCAGAAAGCCTTTCTCAACGTCCCCGAATTCCATCTCGGATGCCGGGATGTTGATCTCGCCCTGCTCCGCATGGGGGATCCAAAGCGTGACCTTCTTCGCGCTCTCGTCAAGCTCGATATCCGACTCGCTCATCCCGGTGAGGTCGACCGTATAGATGACAGATCCGTTAAATGTGATCAGCTGGCTCTTCGAAAACACCGGGAGACTGAGCAGACCTTCGTCGCTCAGTTTGACCACGTCAGTGACCTCCGCCTCGAAGACTTCGATTTTCTTCTTTTGCTCTGTCCTCGTGAGGATCGCCTCTGAAAAGTCTGCAGTCGTGGGACGCTTCTCCTCCGGAGCGGGCGTGATTGCTGTCTCCGCCGGCACATCGCTGACCTTCTGATCGATCCCGAAAAATGCAGGCAGTATAAAGGCCGCTGCCGTAATAAGGAGCAGCGTAATTACCGTCGCAAGGATGATCCCGTATCTGGTGCCGGTCTGCGCGCCGCGTGCCGCAGCGTCCTCGATCCGGGAGAGGAGTTCCTCTTCATAAAGATCCTTCCCGTCGGTTCTTTCATCTTTATCCCGAATTATCTTTTCTTCTGACATGCCGGCCTCCTTCCGTGATAAGACTTCTCTTCATCCATAACGGACGAAG
>CAMOXU010000122.1 GCA_946629525.1 uncultured Clostridia bacterium | reverse complement strand
GAAAGGGGAGCTTTCGACGCCGTATCTGGGGAGTATAAATAATTAATAAGGGGTTGTGTAAAAAAAATTTTTGAAGGGTAAATTCTTTTTACAAGTGTTATTATAGCTAGGATTAAACGAAAAAGCAACAAAAAGTTAAAACAAATTTAACAAAATCTGAGAAAAAATCTAAAGCAGGTGAATATGAGCAAATTTATCTATGTTGCGCCCTGTCATTTCGGCCTTGAATCTGTTCTGAAGAGAGAGATCCAGGACCTTGGATACAAAATCGTCTCTGTCGATGACGGACGTGTGGCCTTCGAGGGCGATGCCGACGCCGCAGCCCGCGCGAACATAAGACTCCGGACCGCGGAGCGCATCCTCCTTCAGGTCGACGAGTTCCGTGCCGTCACATATGACGAACTGTTCGAGAAGACGAAGGCGGTGCACTGGGAAGACTATCTTCCGGGCGACGCAAAATTTTGGGTCGCGAAAGCGTCCAGCGTAAAGAGCGCATTGTTTTCTCCGTCCGATATCCAGCGGATCATAAAAAAAGCCATGGCCGACCGGATGTCGGCGCATTACGGGTACAGGTGGGCGCCGGAGACAGGAGCTGCGTATCCTCTCCGCGTTGCGATCCGTAAGGATGTCGTGACGCTTGGCCTTGACACGACCGGAACATCCCTCCACAAGCGCGGCTACCGCATAAGCCCTGTCATCGCGCCGATCTCCGAGACCCTTGCGGCCGCGCTCATCCTGCTGACCCCGTGGAGGAAGGGAAGAATTCTCGTGGACCCGTTCTGCGGTTCGGGAACGTTCCCGATCGAAGCTGCGATGATCGCGGGAAATATCGCGCCGGGGGTAAATCGGGAATTTCTCTCCGAAAAGTGGGATTCGATCCTGCCGGAAGATTCCTTCAGACGGGCGAGAGAGCAGGCCAGGGCAGAGGAGATCCCGGTGACGGATACGGATATTCAGGGCTATGACATCGATCCGAAGGCGGTCAAAGCGGCGAGGGACAATGCGAGGGAGGCCGGAGTGCTTTCGTACCTTCATTTTCAGAGAAGGGCTGTGGCGGATCTCAGCCATTCCGGAAAATACGGCTTCATCATCACCAATCCTCCCTACGGCGAACGGATCGAGGACAGGGCGAACCTGCCGGAGCTCTATGGAGCCCTCGGGGAAGCCTACAGGAAGCTGGATGCATGGTCCATGTACGTGATCACGGCCTATGACCAGGCCGAGAGCGGGATAGGCCTTAAAAGCTCGAAAAACCGGAAAATTTACAACGGAATGATGAAGACGTATCTTTATGAGTATATCGGCCCAAAACCGCCCAGAAGGCCACGTGAGAGCCGTATATGAAGGAGCGGGAGGATGTGAGCGTATCGGTCCAAAACCGCCTGGAAGGCCGCGTGAGGGCCGCACATTAAAGGACGGGAGGACGGCCCCGGCGGTAATGCGTGCCGACCGGCAGCTGACGTCTGAAGGAATCCGGCGCCCGGAGAAAGATACTTGCGAGAGACCTGATCCGGATGCAGGCATACATATATAGTTCTTATCGGAGGTCCGTAAGGAACTGCCGATAAAAAGGTCGATTTATCGGCCGAATTATGATTATGAGGTTCGCGCAGCGGTTCTCATAGGAGAGGAGAAGGGAAAATGAAGATCATATTTGCGACCAGAAATGAAAATAAGCTGACCGAGATCCGAAAGATCCTTGCAGATCTCGATGTGGAGGTCATTTCCATGAAGGAGGCCGGGATCAAAGTGGATATCGTGGAGGACGGGAAGACTTTTGCGGAAAATGCTCTGATCAAGGCCCGCACTGTCTGCAAGGCATGCGGTGAGGTCACTATGTCGGATGATTCAGGTCTCGTAATCGATGCTCTCGGAGGAGAACCGGGAATCTATTCCGCACGTTATCTGGGTGAGGATACATCCTATCATATCAAGAACAACAACCTGATCGAAAGACTGCAGGGTGTTCCGGATGAGAAGAGGACCGCGCGCTTCATGTGCGATGTCGCCTGCGTCTTCCCGGACGGACGGGAGTTCGTCTGCGAGGGGGCTTTCGAGGGAAGGATCGGATATGAAGAGAGGGGAACGAACGGATTCGGATATGATCCGATCTTTTATGTGCCGGAGAAGGGCTGCATGTCCGCAGAACTGTCCCCGGAGGAGAAGAATGCCATCAGTCACCGCGGAAAAGCCCTGCGCGCAATGCGGGCAAAGCTGGGAGAAATGCTATGAGGATACTGATCATCAGCGACACGCACGGCAACGAGACCAATCTCGAGAAGGTCCTTAAGAAAGTCCGAAAGCCGGACTATTTGATCCACTGCGGGGACGTGGAGGGGCATGAGAAGAAGATCCGTGAGATGGCGGGGTGCCCGTGCACATTCGTGCGCGGAAATAATGATTACTGGTCCGACCTCAGGAATTCCGAGATCGTGGAGCTGGGAAAATACAGGATTTTCGTGACGCACGGCCACATGCACGGTGTGCACTGGGATGATAAGGAGGTCGTGGAGGAGGCCAGGGAGAACGGCTGCAATGTAGCCCTGTACGGTCACACGCACAGACCGGTGCTCCGGCAGGCCGTCTCGGAGGACGGGGTGACGGTCCTGAATCCGGGGAGCCTCACGTACCCAAGACAGGAAGGAAGAAAGCCGAGCTATGCGGTGATGGAGATCGACCGGTTCGGCAAGGCACATTATCAGATCAATTACGTTACGAGGACCGGAAGGATCTCCTTCTGGGAATGAGCGGATATGCGGGCCGGAAGCTTTCCGGGGCGTCCGAAAAAACGATCGGGCTGCAGTCAGGAATGCGCCGGCGTTCCTGACTGACGTCTCACGTAATGGGAGGAGGACCATCGCATAAAATTATCAGAAAAGTGTCAAAAAAGTTATTGACAAATGATCGGGCGCTTAATATAATGATTAAGCGTTGTGCGAGAGGCGCGGCGAGGATGAAAGGCGACGGGGTGTGGCTCAGCTTGGCTAGAGCGCCTGGTTTGGGACCAGGAAGCCGCAGGTTCGAATCCTGTCACCCCGACTTCCAAATATATGCTTTCACTATGCGGGTGTAGTTCAATGGTAGAACACCAGCCTTCCAAGCTGGACACGTGGGTTCGATTCCCATCACCCGCTTTTGTCTCTTTATTGAGGCTTCAGCAGCTATGTGCCTGTAGCTCAGCTGGATAGAGCAACGGCCTTCTAAGCCGTGTGTCGGGAGTTCGAGTCTCTTCAGGCACGTCGTATGGTGGGTATGGCGCAGTTGGTTAGCGCGCCAGATTGTGGCTCTGGAGGCCGTGGGTTCGAGTCCCACTATCCACCCTCAGCAGCTGGTTGCTGCGTTCCCGAAAGGTGATTATTGGGCTATCGCCAAGGGGTAAGGCACAGCACTTTGACTGCTGCATTTCGTTGGTTCGAATCCAACTAGCCCAGTATTTGGAGCATTAGCTCAGGTGGTAGAGCACTTGACTTTTAATCAAGTTGTCCGGGGTTCGAGTCCCCGATGCTTCATGATCAGAGAATAAGCCGAAAACCCAGTAAATAAGCGGGTTTTCGGCCTTTTTTTATGTTCTGAAAAGCGGGAGAAAATAGGATTAAATGAGGTGAAATATGTGTCGTCAAAGAGTCGTCTGGAAAGGATTTTGACGGCTTTTGTCGTCAAAATGTCGTCAGATTTTGCTGAATCTCCGGCATGCGGGAAAAGACGCTTTTTCTTCATGTATGAGTTTCAGCACAGAGCGGAAAAGCCCCGCAGGGGCAGGAAACTGATGCAGGCTTGCCTGCCCTGATCTGCGAATTTCAACTTGTATTTGAAAGGAAACAGGCAGCCCCGCACCTCTCTTCTGATGATGGAGAAGGTGCGGGACTGCCTGTTTTTTACATGAGCGGTGCTATAAATTTCATGAAATACCCCAGCAGCTTATAGGAAAGCTTTTCATGCCGGATCGTTTCTCCGGTGACCTTTCGGCACTGTGCAAGGGTTTTTTGGAAATCCTGCTCGATCCCTCCTATGCAGTCCGTCTTGTAGAGATAGGTCGCACATTCGAAATGATGATACAGACTGCGGTAGTCCAGATTGATCGTGCCGACGACAGCGCGCTCGTTGTCGCTGACTGCGACCTTTGCGTGTACAAAGCCCGGCGTATATTCATAGATCTCAACGCCCGCCTCTGTCAGAGTACGGTAATGCGTCTTTGCCAGGGCAAAGGCGGCCTTTTTATCGGGGATGCCCGGCAGGATCAGCTTCACGTCGACGCCGCGCTGCGCTGCATACTTCAAGGCTGTCAGGAGCTCCCCGTCGAGGATCAGGTAGGGCGTCATGATATGCACATAGTCGCCCGCCCGGTACAGCATATCTATATAGACTGTTTCCCCGACCTTGTCCTTGTCGAGAGGGCAGTCCGCATAGGGGAGCACAAAGCCGGAAGGGTTTTCCGGCACGAGGCCTGTATCCTTCAGGAACGGCTTATAGACCGGCTTCTTTTCATTGATATTCCACATCTGGAGGAACATCAGCGTGAAGCTCTTTACCGCGTCGCCTTTGAGCATCACGGCCGTGTCCTTCCAATGCCCGAAACGCTCGATCCGGTTGATATATTCATCCGCCATATTTACGCCGCCGTTAAATGCGGTCTTCCCGTCGATCACCATAATTTTGCGGTGGTCACGGTAGTTGTAATGAGAGGACAGGACCGGAAGGATCGGGGCGAACGGTCTGGAAAGGATCCCTTTCTCTTCCAGAAGCTTCCAGTATCCTGACGGGAGGGTGGACATTTCACACATTCCATCATACATCACACGGACGTCCACCCCTTTTGCAGCCTTCTCTATAAGGATCTTGAGGATCTCTCCCCACATGTACCCCTCTGTGATGATGAAGTATTCCATGAAAATGAACTGCTCCGCGCTCTTAAGCTCCTCGAGCATTGCCTCGAACATGTCCTCGCCGAGAGGGAAATACTGCACCTCGGTGTTCTTATAGACCGGGAAACATCCGGTCCGGTTCAGGTATTTTGCGAGATCATCAAGATCCCCGCCGTCGCGTTCAAGCTCATCCATGATCTCCGGCTGCTGCGGAATTGCGCGCATCGTCTGCTCGATCGTCGAGGAAGCACGCTTCTTCAGTACCCGGTGGCCGAGGTTGATCTGCGTGTACAGGTACAGGAAAGCCCCGAAGAACGGAAGGATGACAATGATCAGGAGCCAGGTGAGCTTGGCGGATGCGTCTGTGTCGCACAGGAACAGGTAGATCGTCATGCCGAGCGTAAAGAGCGCGATAAAGATCGTAAAGTGCATGTAGTATTCGCTCAGTCTGAGAAACAGGAATACATAGAATGCTGCCTGGAGGAGCAGGAGCAGAAATACGATCAGAAAACGGCTGAAAATGAGTGACAAAAGCCCGCTCTTTTTGGGCGGCGCCAATCTGAAGACAGGTTCACCGGGCATGTTGTGCCTCCTTCCAAAAGCCTGCAAAGCAGGCAGCATTTTGATTACAGGGTCCGCGATCATCAGGTGACTGTGAAATATGTGCATGATTCCCATGAGGTCTGCATTTCACTTTTATCCTGCATGCCCCTTGTGAATGAAGGGGAGTGGAGTCTGTCTGCGGACTTTGATTCTGTCAATCTGATAACAGCATAAGATATTTTCAGATAACTGACAAGAGTGAGACTCGAAGTTCCTGCGGAAGCCTCCGGCGGATCTCAGACGCGCAAACGGGACGGTGCTTCGCACCCTGCGCGGCGCGGCGAGAACGCAGAGGTGCTCCTGAAAAATAGCCGGCGCATTCTCATGACTTCATAACAGTCGTGTGAGTCTGCACTTGGTATAGAATTCATGCAGAACGTGCCTTATAATGGATTTATCGGGACAGAGCGGTATTTGTCTGACACAGAGCCGACAGGCCTGCCGATGCATTTACCCGATCCCGAAATAAAATGCGACAGGAGAATGATATGAAGAAGATAGCTTTATTCGCGACATCAGTGCTAATGGCCGGCATCATGGCGGCAAGCCCGGTAAGTGCTCTGGCTTCCTCCAAGACTGCGTCGAGCTCGACCTCGAGTGCGGCTGAAACAGAGAGCGAAAAGACGGAGAGCAGTACGGACAGCAAGAAGACGGACAGCAA
>CAMOXU010000121.1 GCA_946629525.1 uncultured Clostridia bacterium | reverse complement strand
ACACCCCCAGCAGAACACATCCCTGTGCGATAATATTGATTCCCTGCTCGATCCAGTTGCCCCGTACGTCGTGGCGGTCGAACTTCCTGGCGCAGATGATCATTCCGACCAGCGCACATGCAGCAATGACGAAAAGCATAAGCGACGGCATCCTGAGCGCACTGCCAAGAAGGCTGCTCACGACGTTTCTGTCTGCCATGAATACGCCCGCTATCATCAGAAGAAAACCGACCGGCATGACATATCTGAACTGTTTTCCCAGAAAATCCACGTCCTTTCCGGAGAGCGCAATCAGAAATTTCCAGAGCACCTTTCCAAAACCAGCCAGGAAGCACAGGAGAGCTCCGCCAAAAAAGACCGGGCTTTGGAGCTTTACTCCAAGCATGATCGCGGCGATCCCGAAAAACACTACCGGGACGGCATCTGTAACTGCAAGCTGCGGAGTGAACGAAACGCTGTTTTCCTTAGTTGTCTTCATATCTTTATCGTCTTCCCCCTTCTAAAATATGGAAGCTGCGCGGCCCCGATTCGCCGGAGGCTTTCCGCTCAAAGGCTGACTTCCCCGCACAGATTCAGCTGAAAATACTCCCGGATCTCGTCCGGGTCCTCCGTCTGCCCGAGCACCCACATAAGCTTGGTCACCGCCGCCTCCGCCGTCATATCATAAGCCTGCAGGACCCCGGCATCGATCGCCCTCCTTCCGGTCTCGTAGACCGACAGCCTGCTGCCCTCGAACCGGCACTGCGTTCCGATGAGGACTGTCATCCCCTCCCTGATCAGGCTTGCGATCTCCCCGATAAAGTCATGCTTCACGAAAGGCATGCCGCCCAGCCCGAAGGCCTCAATATAGATAGCCCGATACCCATGCTCCGCATACATTCGAAGGACTTCCCGGTGCATCCCCGGGAACAGCTTGAGGACCGCGACCTCCTGGCAATATTTGTTCTGAAGCCGGAAAACGCCCTTCTTTCCAGGCAGTATCCGCTCGTTGATCTTCATACCGATCGAGCTGATCTCCGCGACATTGGGACAGTTGATGCTGTCAAACGCGTCAAAGCTCAGAGATCTCACCTTCGACGCGCGGCATCCGAGCATTACCTTCCGGTTGAAGGCCGCAAATACACCGGGGCATCCGGTCTGCGCCATATAAATCGCGCACCGCAGATTTTCCATCGCGTCCGCTACCGGATTCGAGATGGAAAGCTGGCTGCCGGTTATGACGACCGGGATCCGGATATTCTGCAGCATGAAGGAGAGCATGGAGGATGTGTAGGCCAGGGTATCCGTTCCGTGGATGACGACGATTCCGTCAAAAAGATCTCTCTTCTCACTGATCAGACGCGCGAGCTCTGCCCAATCCTCCGGGAAAATGTTTGCACTGTCAAGCGATGCGTACTCCAGCGTCGTCAGCTCCGCCTCTCCCGCCACGATATGCAGCTCCCGCAGCATGGATTCCGTCGTGAGACCGGGAGTCAGACCGTATTCTTTGGCGACGGAGGAAAGGGTTCCTCCAGTGTTGATGATCAATACTTTTCTGCTCATTTTGTCACTCCTGTTCAGAACGCCTCTCTGTTCTTATATCTGTCCCGGAACGCCTTCGGCGTCATATTCTTATATTTTTTGAACATCTTGCCGAAATAGCTCTGATTCGGGAAATTCACATACTCCGCGATCTGCGTCAGCGAATAATCGGAATAAAGGAGCATGTTCGCGGCCCGCTCCACTCTCTCCTTATTCACCTGATCCTGAAAACACTCCCCCGTCTCCTTCCGGAAGAGCCTGGAAAGATACCCCTCGCTGATCCCGAGGCTTTCCGCGACCTCATCCAGATAGATCTTCTCGCGATAATGCTTCCGGATATAATCCTTCGCCCGCTCAATATAGCTGGAAGATCCGGAACGGTTCAGCTTTTCCGCCACTCTTCCGGCAAGCTCTTCAATCGCCCGGTTCCGGTAGTGGAGCATGTAGGCCGGATCCTGCGAGGCGTCACACTTGTGGATATAATATCCGCTGATCCGATAGGCGGATTCCGGGGAAACGCCGCCATCGATCGCAGCCCGCGCACAGAGGGCGATTCCGATCATGGCAAGGTTGCGCCTGTGGCGGGTGTAGTTGCCGGACAGTCTTCCGGAGTCCTTGTCCATATTCTCGGCATACCTGACGGCATCCGCCGGCAGACCATCTCTGATCGCCTGCATGAGCAGCTGCTCTTCGTGATAGCTGTGCCGGTAGGCGGCGTCCTCATTTTCCTCTTCCTCATGCAGGAGGAACTTTTCCTGATCGCGTTTAAGATGATGATCACTGGCGTTCACGATCCGATTAAGCTGAAGGAGCTCTTCATTTTCCAGAGGCGAATTATCCAGCATGGAATTCGTGAGCAGGATCATATTCCGGATCTCGGGGAGCGTAAAGAGCGGAAGCGTCCTGACGTCTTCCGTCTTCGCCCCGTAGGAACGGAGCATCTGCCTGAGGCCGGTCCTGGTGAGCTTCTCATGGCACATCGGCCCCATGTAGACATACCCTCCTTCTGAGCGGAGCGCGGCAAAATACGTTCCGGATTCGCCGCTCAGAAGATACGTTGCTTTTTTCTCCTCCATTCCCTTTTTCAGGTCGTTCCTCAGCCGTTCACTCTGCATCAGAGGACTGTCGGGAGCGCTGTCGAAAAATGCGGTGAGCGTGCCGTCCCCCGATTCATATACGATATCCACTTTGATCACGCTGGCAAGAATGCGGATGTTGTTGGCCCGTTCCATAATTACGATCTCCTCCGATTGATAAGATCCCGCAGGCAGCTGCGAACTGTTCGTGTGATGGACATTTTTCCACAGAGCACATTGTTCCGCAATCGTCCGACAGGCCCCTGCCCTCGGCTTTATCCTGCGGCATACTTTACTTATATCAAATTATAAAATGATTTTTATGTCATGAAAAGAATAATTCAGGCAAAATCGGAACAGGATTTTTCCCCCATCATGCTATACTGGGAAATGTAATGTACAATGAAAATCGCTCTGCAGCTTTACGTCCAAGTCATGTGAGTGAAACTTTTATCGGGAGTCCCTTACACAACTTCCGACCAGCTGACTTATCGGAGGGAGACCATGACACCCACTTTCTGGTATACCACTAAAGATTTCACGCCTGCGGACGCATCCGTCCCGCGGCTTATTTCATTTTCCGGAACTGTCCGCTCGAGCGGCAGCGGATCCTTCCCTGCCCGCATCAGCGCCGACGGCAGATACAAGCTCTATGTGAACGGCGCCTTCGTACAGGCAGGTCCCTTAAAGGGCGACGGTCAGGTTCATTTTTATGATGAGACCGACCTCTCGGAATATCTCCATGCCGGGGAGAACACCGTCACGGTAATTCTCCTGAACTACCCTGCGGACCGGCACTACGGAAACCACAGCATCTTTCGCTCCGGAACACCCCGGATGTATTTCCGGCTGCCTGAAGATGCACAGGAGATCTGCTGGCGGACATTTACCGACCGCTCCGTATCGATCGTCCCGGAGGAGGAGGGATTTGCTCCGCTCTGCATTCATGAGACGCATTCCGCTGCGCCAAAAGATCCGGCAGACAGCGGACAGATCCTCTGGTCACCCGCAGTGCCGGTACCGGCGGAGGAGCTTCCCACGCATCTGCTCTCCGAAAATCTTCTCCCCCGCGATATCCCCTTTGCAGTGAAGATTCCCCACGAATTTTCGCTCCCGTACGCGGAGATCCCGGCGGGCACAGAAAAAACATTCGTGCTGGATGCCGGGGAGGAGATGTGCGCTTACATCTCTCTCACCATGTCCGGCGGAAAGGGTGCGAAGATCGAGCTGCTCTATGCGGAGTGCTACACCGGCGACGGCTGCCGCACGCACCGCACGGATTCCGTGAACGGACACCTGGCAGGTTATACCGATCGCTATGAAGTGAACGGAACGGAAAATGAACGCTTCGAGCCCTTCTGGTTCCGCACCTTCCGCTTCATTCGCGTATCGGTCCGGACCGCCGGCGAGGCGCTGAAGCTCGGTCCGTTCCTCTATACCGAGACAGGTTATCCTCTCGCTGTGCGCACACAGCTGCCGGAGACCTCAGACAGCAGTCTCGCCTCCGTCTGGGATATCAGCCTGCGGACGCTCAGGCGGTGCATGCACGACACCTACATGGACTGTCCGTTCTACGAACAGCTTCCCTATATCATGGATACCCGCTCGGAGATCCTTTACACCTACGCGGTGTCCGGGGACGATCGGCTGGCGAGACGCGCGATCCTTGATTTTGCCCGCGCGGGACGTCCGTCCGGTCTTCTGAACTGCAGTTACCCGAACGTGAACGACAACATCATTCCCGGCTTTTCACTGTATTACATCCTGATGGTGCACGATCACATGATGTACTTCGGAGACCGGGAGCTCGTTCGTGAAGTTCTGCCGGCGATCGAAAAAGTCCTGGGGTATTTCGGGGAAAATGTACGCCCCGACGGACTCGTCGGAAAAGTCGGCGGCGTGAACGGGCAGGCTCCGCAATGGTCCTTCATCGACTGGGCCGCACCGTGGATGGAGACGACCGGAATGCCTCCCGCAGGGCTTTTCGGCCCGCTGACGATGGAAAGCCTGCTCTATATCTCAGGCCTTCGGGCAGCCGCAGATCTCATGGAATATCTCGGTGACGCAGAAAAAAGTTCCCAATACAGGAAGAAGGCCGACGAAGTCACAGAATCGGTCCGCAGAGAGTGCATGAATGCCGACGGCATGCTCACCGACGGTCCGGGAAGGCCGGAGCTTTCCCAGCACTGCCAGGTATTCGGTGTGCTTACCGGCGTCCTGTCGGCGGAGGAAGGAAGGCGGAATCTTCTCGCGGTCGATGCGGATCCCGCGGCTGCAAAATGCAGCGTCGCCATGATGTTCTATCTCTTCCGTGCGTTGGAGAAGACCGGTCTTTACGACCAGACGGACAGGTACTGGGATCTCTGGAGGAAAATGGTACAGGACGGATGCACGACGTCCATCGAGGGCGAGAATTACGCGAGAAGCGAGTGCCATGCCTGGGGCGCGCTGATCCTTTTCGAGCTCCCTTCTGTCGTGCTCGGTGTGCGGCCCGCGGCACCGGGATATGAAAAAATCTCTGTGAAACCTGTGCCCGGATATCTCACACATGCTTCCGGAACGGTGCACACGCCGGCCGGAGATGTCTGCGTTTCCTGGGAATCCGAGGACGGCACCGTGCGCCCGGTCATCACCGCCGATCCGGAAGTCATGGCAAAAATCGTATAGATCTGTTCCTTCCGTCTCAATTCGCCCAATTGAGAATATGGGATAAAAAATCCGACTTCGGTCGGATTTTTTATCCCTCAAAGCACAATTCCCTGACACAAAAGCGGCTGTCGATCTGTTTTTGTACGTATTCCAGCCGGCTTATTCTCTGACACAGAAATCCCCTGATCTCCGTTATGAAATAAATGCACAGAGTGACCTTCTTCTTTTGTATTTAATATCCCGGCCGACATCAGAGATGAACGCCTCCGGTGAATCATGTCAAAAAAAGAACAAATCATGCATCATCCTGATATAAATATCAGAATCCGTCCTTTATACTGACCTCATAGAATTCACAAGGAGATACATTTTGCCCACGAATACCGGTTTTGCATGAGTGGCTGCAAAATAATCATCCGAGGCCATTAACCCAGACTTCAAAACTACATTTTACGAGGTAGACGCCATGAATAAACGATTTTTCGGCATCGGCGAACCGCTGATCCAGCGGCAGCACGATCAGGGCATCAATGCCCCCGAATACCTGCGGCTCGTAAAAGCGCTCGGCTGCAATGCCTACCGGTCCTGGATGCACATCACCGACCTTCTGATCGATCCGGTCACGCCGAATCAGGAAGAAGTGCGGCTTCACAAGGCACTGCTGGCAAAGGCCGCGGAGCTCGACATCGAAGTGACCGCCATGAGCCACGAATGGTTCCTGCCGGAGGGCTGCCTGCAGAAGAGCGGGCATGCGATGCCGGCCCGGGATCTGACGCCAGGAAGCCTTTACATGCAGGCGCTTTCCATGCTCGAGACATCCTGGCACACGATGGCGGAGACCTTCCCGGAGGTAAAGATCTGGGAAGTCGGAAATGAATGGAACCTGAACGCCTTCCTGCACCCGGACGG
>CAMOXU010000120.1 GCA_946629525.1 uncultured Clostridia bacterium | reverse complement strand
TTTCAGGCGCATGACGCAGCTGCAGAATGCCAGTGCGGGATGGAGCATCTGATCCGCTGAAAGAGGCAGCTGCAGCACATTGAGCGACCGGTTCTCTTGATTTTCTCCCCCTGGGGGAATATAATTAACCGATGGTTAGAAATAGCAAACCTACGGCTGCGGTCATTATACTTTTCGAAAGCTGCCGAAGGAGAAGGCAGAACCGGTGATCCGCCCGGGTCTGAGAGTGCATTCGAGGAGGAATGAAGATGATTAAAACAACTTTAAAAATCGATGGCATGATGTGCGGTATGTGTGAGGCGCATGTAAGCGATGCAATTCGCAAGGCAGTCCCGTCCGCGAAGAAGGTCACTGCGTCCAAAAGCAAAAAGGAAGCGTCGTTCCTGACAGAAGAAAGCGTTGATGCTGCACTTCTGAAATCGGCTATCGACGCAACGGGCTATACCTGTCTCTCCGTGGATTCTGCACCTTATGAGAAAAGAGGATTATTCGGCAGATGGTGAGGAAGAGCTGTTCTCACAGTTCAGCGAAACGGATCTGCGACAGCCTGGTAAAAATGAAGATCGTCAGGATCGCTTCCAAAGGGGAGAGCTGATGATCGATCGGTAAAGCACGGTCTTTTCTGCCGCGACGGGAGAAAAGACCGTGCTTTTCTCTTGCAATTCTCCAAAAGTGGAATATACTTTTAGGTTAGAAAGTGAAAACTAACTATCTGTGGGACAGCTGTATTTCAGATGTGATGCAGAAGAAATAACAGATGAGCTGCACTTAACTACATCCGGGCACTGCACCGGATATGGAAGGCGAAGAGCATCCCGCAGAGGCCGGAAAACATAAGGAGGATAGCATGAAGAGTTTGACGGGAAAAATCGCATTGTTTGTCGGAGGCACATTGTTCGGATCAGCCGGTTTAAAGCTGCTCGGCAGCAAAGATGCGCGCAAAGTCTACAGCCATGTCATGGCAGCCGCGCTCCGCTGCAAGGACCAGGTCATGCGCGATGTTGAGACCGTGCAGGAGGGCTGCTCGGACATTCTTGCTGATGCAAAGGCGATCAACGATGCAAAAGCCTCGAAAGAAGAGGCCCTGTTCATTGAAGACAGCGCGGAGAAAGAGACTGAGTTCATCGAAGACGGTGCGAAGGCATGAGGTTCCGGATCCTTCACGAGAGCCCGGGGCGGGTGCGCCTGAAAGCGGTTCAGCATTCCATGACCATGGAGCAGGCTGATCTTCTGGAGGCCTGGATCCTTGCCCTTCCCGGCGTCTGGCAGGTGACGGTACATGAACGGCTGGGGACCATGATCATCCGGTTCCGCGGGGAGAGAGAAGCCCTCTATTCCGGACTCGCCCGCTTCTCATATGAGAGAGCCCGGGAAGAGGCGCATGTTCTGAGCGCAGAAAGCCGGTGCATCAATCGTGAATATAAGGAAAAAATGGTCTTTAAGGTGGTGGGGCAGTTCCTGAAGAGGCTTTTTATTCCCGTGCCGATCCGGCGGGTCATCAATACGGTGAACTCTGTCCCCCGTATGTGGCTCGCTCTGAGAACACTGGCGCAGGGGAAACTGAACGTGGAGGTGCTGGACGGAATCGCGATCGGAACAGCCCTTCTGACAGGTGACTTTTCAACGGCCGGATCTGTGCGTTTTCTGCTCGGACTCGGAGATACGTTGGATGCCTGGACCCATAAGAGGTCAGTGGACGATCTGGCAAAGAATATGTCCCTGAATGTGGATCAGGTCTGGCATCTTGGAGAAGAGAAGGAACCGGAGCTCGTGCCGCTTGAAAGGATTCAGCCTGGCGATCGGATCGTCGTTCATACCGGACATGTGCTGCCGCTTGACGGAATCCTTGACGAGGGGGACGTGATGCTCAATCAGGCATCCCTGACCGGGGAATCTGTCCCGGTCGCGAAGCATGCCGGGGCTGCCGTCTATGCCGGATCGGTCGTGGAAGAAGGCAACTGTGTGATCCGTGTGACGCATACCGCCGGTGAGAACCGCTACGACCGCATCGTCCGGATGATCGAGGAATCCGAGCGGTTGAAGTCCGGCACGGAGAAACGCGCCTACAATCTTGCCGACCGGCTGGTACCCTGGTGTCTTGCAGGCAGCGCACTTACATGGCTTCTGACAGGAGACACATCGCGGGCAGTATCCGTTCTGATGGTGGATTTCTCCTGCGCGCTGAAGCTGTCCATGCCGCTCAGTGTCCTGTCCGCCATGCGGGAAGCCGGACTGCATAAGATCACTGTCAAGGGCGGAAAATACATGGAGGCTGTCAGTAAAGCGGACACAGTGATCTTTGACAAAACGGGCACGCTTACCAACGCCTGCCCGTCGGTGAGCGATGTTGTGGCTTTCAACGGGCAGGATGAGAAAGAAATGCTGCGGATCGGCGCCTGCCTTGAGGAGCATTTTCCGCATTCGGTGGCCAATGCCGTGGTCAGAGCGGCCATGGAGCAGGGGCTCGATCATCAGGAAATGCACAGCGAGGTAGAGTACGTAGTCGCCCACGGGATCGCTTCCAGGATCGGAAACGACCGCACTGTCATCGGCAGCCGTCACTTTGTCTTTGAAGACGAGGGGGTGACCGTGCTTCCGGAAGATCAGGCTGTACTCGATTCTCTCTCGCCGGATCGGACCTGGCTGTATCTGGCAATCGGCGGGGTACTTTCCGCTGCCATCGGCATTCATGACCCGCTGCGCGGGGAAGCGGCCGAGACGGTGGATCTCCTGCATAAGGACGGGATCCGTCATGTCGTCATGCTCACCGGCGACAACAGAAATACCGCCGCGGCGATTGCCGGGAAGCTGGGGATCGATGCGTATCAGGCGGAGGTGCTTCCCGAGGACAAGGCGGAATATATCCGGTCCATGCAGACAGAGGGACGGAGCGTCATTATGATTGGCGACGGCATCAATGACACGCCTGCGCTGTCACTTGCTGACGTGGGAGTGGCGATCGGCAGCGGCGCGGGTACGGCCCGGGAAGTCGCGGATATCACGATCGCCGCGGAAGATCTCAGAGAGCTGCTGCTTCTTCGACAATTGTCGCAGAAGCTGATGGAGCGCATCGACCGGAATTACCGGTTCGTGATGGGCTTCAACGGGGGGCTGATCGCGCTGGGAGCGATTGGATTGCTGCCGCCTGCGGTGTCTGCGCTGCTGCACAATGCGTCCACGCTGCTGCTCGGCCTCGATTGCCTTACGCCGCTGCTGCCGCATACTGTATGAGCTTCAAATCTGCCGACAGGTTCTGACCGGAAAGGCTGCACCGGGATCCGGCATGGAAGCAGCGGTCCGTGATGAACTGCATTTTATGCAGACCTGTATACAAGACTTGCACAAAGGGCTGTGACCAATGAGGTCATGGCTCTTTTTTACGGTGAAAGTCCAGAAAACGCCGACTGAACGGAAAACGAAAAAGCGTGTACATTCGAGTCCCGAGATAAAAAAGGTGATAAAACGAAGCGGAAGATCAGCGATACGGAACGGAAGCGGAGAACCGGATGGATGATGCCCGGGATGGATCTGTGCCCGATCGAAAGGGGTCTGAGGCGCAGACAATGGAGACGGATCTCCTCCCGGAGGATCTGGATATTGCGGATGCGGAGATATTGATTCCGGGGATGGAAAAATCTGAAGGTGTATGACAGCGATGGCCCTCGTAAGAGGGCCATTCCGTTGTTGCTGCGAATCGCTGCCGCGCAATTTATAAGGTGCTTCGCACTTTGTACAGTGCGTCAGGAACGCCGGGGCGTTCCTGACTGCGATCGTCACCAGGAAAAGCGCGATACAGAAGAAATGGACTGGCGCAGGAAGAGAGAATGGAAGATAATAGTTATCGGAAGCTGCTAAGCGGATTCCGATAAAAAAGGCCTGCAGAGCCTGCTTAAGTATTGTTGGGAAGTCCGCGAAGCGGCGCATGAGAATAAGAATACGCAGGAGCTTACTGATTCATGGTTGATTTACATATTCACATTCTTCCGGGGGTGGACGACGGTTCCAGAGACTACGCGGATTCGATCCACATGGCCGCCATCGCCCTGGACTGCGGAGTCGATACAATTGTGGCGACGCCTCACGCCAATCAGATGGGGCGCTTTGAAAACTTCTGGTCCGATGCAATGTATGAGCGCTTTCAGAAGCTGCGCGCGATCATTCGGGAGGAGCAGCTTCCGCTCCGGATCCTTACGGGGATGGAAATCATGGCGTCCAACGATATGAAGGAGAAGATCCGGGACGGACGTCTGATCGGGCTGAATCATACAGACCGGTATCTCGTGGAGTTTCCGTTCAATGCCCCGCCGGACTGGATCCGGCTGCGCCTTCGTGATCTTCTGGAGCTCGGCAAGACCCCGCTCATCGCCCACGTTGAACGGTATTACTGCGTGCAGGACGATCCTCTGCTGGTCGCGGACTGGCTCATGATGGGATGCTATACCCAGATCAATAAGGGAAGCATCGATGGGCGCTTCGGCACGCATGCAAGAGATGCGGGGATGTTCGTCCTGGATCACGACCTCATTACCTGTGTCGCCAGCGATGCGCACAGGCCTTACGTGCGGACCCCTTGGATGGGCGGGACCCAGAAATATCTCGCGAGGCGCTACGGAGAGGAGCATATGCTCGACCTCTGTGAGAGAAATCCCCGGAGGATCATTACGGGGAAGAAGGTTCCGCGCCACGGAATGCCGGACAGGTTTTCCGACGACATTTAAGCTGAGAAAATCGGGAATATGTCGTCTGCACTGCAACATGGAGGATGAGGCTGCGGAAGTTTGCAGGGCGTGGATCGACAAAAGAGAAGCGTGAGGACAGATCATCCGCCGGATTCGAACGGCGGATGGTCAGGCATGAGAGGGAAAAGAGACGAAAAAGCGGCAGATAAGTCAGCCCCTTAAGGAGCCGGCCCATCTGCCGCGGAGGATCATTCCTCGATCAGTCCGTTCTTTATGCACTGGTCAATAAAGACCGTCACGTCCCTCTGCGCAGTCGGCAGGTCAATCTCGAATTCCTCGAGCATGGCTTCCGCTATTTCCTCGCGGGACATGGTATCGACGCGCTCCCAGATGAAGCGCGCAGTCTCGGAGAGGTGGATCGCTCCCGGGTATTTTTTTACGGCTTCGCCTGTGGATATTAACATATAGACACCGGCAAGTTCCTTGAGCCGGAAATCTTTATTGGTCTTCACGGGGTCTCCTTTCCATCTGTGAAAGCACAGATACTCTGATACTTCAGCACGATGCACAAGTACAGACATCGTACTGCTATGAATATACACCAACCGCCGCGGTTTCACAACCCGGCTTTCGGGAAGAGGAGGGAAAATGAAAGACCTCGACGACAGAATCCTTCTTTATTTGCAGAATCACGTAAGGAATCCAATCCTTGATCCCGTCATGATCGGAATCACGAACCTCGGAAACGGTCTCTGGTTCATAATAGGCGTATATCTCTGGTTCTCAGGGAAAAATGTTCCCGGCGGCAGGTATATTCTCATCAGTCTTCTCGTATCATGGATCCTGTCCATGATCTTCAAAGTGATCTTCGGAAGGACACGGGCCTATCATGCGATCCCCGGCCTTCGGGCGATCGTTCCGGAGCCGAAGGACAAGGCATTTCCGTCAGCCCACGCGGCGACCGCTTTCGGCGGGGCTTTCGCGGTGCTTTTTCTTTTTCCGGGAATCCCGGGGATTGCCTCGATCCTTTTCGCGATGCTGATCAGTTTTTCGAGAATGTACGTAGGTGTGCATTATCTGACGGACCTTTTCGGAGGCGCTGTGACCGGTGCAATCGGGGCTGCGGTCTGCCTCTTTTTACTTTGACTGCTGAGAAGTCAGCAGAGAAGACCGGCTTACGGACAAGGCATTCAGGAACGCCTTAGCGTTCCGGCATAAATGGAATACTTCAGGGAGAACGGGCATGCTGCAGGAAATTTCCGTGGAAAACTTCAGATCGATCGAGAGCGCGAGGTTCTCTGAGTTCGGAACGCCGGCTGTCATCGGCAGAGAGCAGGGGATAGATCCGGATGATCTCAGGGACTGCATTTTCCTTGCGGCGAGATCTTTCCCGGGCGGCAGAGACGGGTCACACCTTCTGACTGGAAGCGGGGATCCCGTTGGAACGATTGCGGAGTGTGTACGTGGGGGAATATCTTTCTGCAGTCCGATTGCGGAGCGCACGCGGGAGGATGCATCTGATGGCAGGCTGTTTACGGAATGCTCCCGGAACAACGGGGCTTACATTTCCATGGGCTTTA
>CAMOXU010000119.1 GCA_946629525.1 uncultured Clostridia bacterium | reverse complement strand
GCAAATCCGGAGCGTGCGAAGGAACTCTTCGCAAGATCCGAGCAGGAGTGCAAGGAGCGTTTCGAGTACCTGCAGAAGCTGGTCGAGGTCTATAAGGCTCAGTAAGTCTGAAGGTCGTAAAATACCTGAACTGAAACTTAACAGAAGGGATTTCCCCGAGGCATGCCCCGGGGAAATCCCTTTTCTTTTGCGGATCGTTTCGATGTATTATCTGTCATGCGACTGTGAAAAGCTGTGTCTAAAAGAAAGCGTTTGCATATTTCCACAATTCCTTGTCGCACATCAAAAGCATCTCCTGCAGGGTACGCTTTGGCTTGAAGTCCCGACGGAGATGAGGGATAATAGATGTGATTCGATCGCATGGGAAATCGCAATTTCCTGTGCGATAAAGACCTGCCCGGCAGGCCGGATCATAATTGCGGAAAGTGTTCGTTATGAGCTTTAGGCCTGTGTTTTTTTACAGGGAAGAACAGATTGTTTGACGGTGATGAATGGATAAAGAAGAAATGGTGCCGGAGTCGATCCGGCAGGCAGAACTGGATTTTCATTTTGTTCCGGAGATCTCGAAGGAACGCGCGCTGATGTATGCACCTCTCACGCTGGCCTTTCTGGGAGATGCAGTATATGAGCTTGCAATCAGAACGGATCTCGTACAGGAGGCGGACCGCAGCCCGAATATGCTGAACCGGCTGTCAAGCGCGCTTGCCAAAGCGGGAGCCCAGTCGATCGCCATGGAGGCGATCGAGCCCCTCCTGACAGAGGAGGAACTATCGGTATATCGGCGCGGGAGGAATGCGAAATCCCACACGATGGCTAAAAACGCAACAGTCATTGATTACAGGAGAGCGACGGGGTTTGAAGCCCTGATCGGCTATCTGTATCTGACGGGACAGAAGGAAAGGTACCTGGAGCTTATCAGGATCGGAGTGGAGAAGAATGAGCAGGGATAATAAAAAAGCAGCCGGAGACAGGAGAAGAGGAGTACTTGATCACACCGAAAAAAAGACAGTGTCCTCTGAGGAAAGATATGCGCGGAAGGCGGACGGTATGAGCGAGGAGGAGCTTTCCGGGAGAATTGAGGGCCGGAATGCGGTGATCGAAGCCTATCGCTCAGGCCGTACGATCGACAAGCTGTTCGTTCTGGAGGAAAATCACGACGGGCCGATCAGCACGATCCTTCGTGAAGCGAAGAAAGCCGGAACTTACGTGAGCTTTGTATCAAAGGAACGCCTCAATGAAATGTCCCTCACGGGGCATCACCAGGGAGTCATTGCGCAGGCGGCGGCATTTTCCTACGCGGAGACGGAGGACATCCTGAAGAAGGCGGAGGAGCTTGGCGAGCCTCCCTTTATTGTTCTTCTCGACGGCATCGAGGACCCGCACAATCTGGGGGCGATCATTCGCACCGCCTGTCAGGCGGGAGCCCACGGCGTGATCATTCCGAAGCACAGGGCTTCCGGGCTGACGCCGGTCGCTGTGAGAGCGTCCGCGGGAGCCGTCAATCATATCCCGGTGGCGAGGGTTTCGAACATCGGGCGGGAGATCGAGAAGCTGAAGGAGAAAGGACTCTGGTTCGTCTGCGCGGATATGGACGGAAAGCGGATGTACGATCTTCCTCTCACAGGTCCGATCGGGCTCGTTGTCGGGAGCGAGGGGAGCGGGGTATCGCGCCTCGTGAAGGAAAAATGTGATTATATCGCGTCGATCCCGATGACGGGGAAGATCGATTCGCTGAATGCCTCCGTTGCGGCGGGGGTGCTCATGTATGAGATCGTCCGGCAGAGGGGCTGAACGCAAAGACGTTTTTGATACATTTCTTGTCAGAGGTGGCATTTGGAAAAAACACTGGAGCTTCGCGATTACAGCGATGAATATCTGATTGCGCAGAGCCGAAGAGGGGATCTGTCCGTGACGGACTTTCTCCTGGAGAAATATAAACCGCTCGTGAGGAGCCGCGCCGCGTCCCGGTACCTTCGCGGAGGAGATCTGGACGATCTGATCCAGGAGGGAATGATCGGTCTCTATAAGGCTATCAGGGATTATGATCCGGAAAATGAGAACCGCGCATCCTTCTATACCTTCGCATCTGTCTGCATAGACCGTCAGCTGCTGAAGGCGATCGAAGCCTCCGGGCGGCAGAAGAGAAAGACGCTCGACGAGGCGGTCAGTCTCTCGGATGATGAGTGGGAGTCCTATCCGGACAGCGAGACCATTCCCGAGAACATCGTTCTTGAGAAGGAGTTCGCGGATGAGCTTCTTCAGCGGATCTATAAGTCTCTGAGCAGGATGGAGAAGGTCGTGCTGGACCTTCGGATCAGAGAATATGACTACCGTGAAATTGCAGTGATCCTGAACCGCACGCCGAAGCAGATCGACAACGCGCTGCAGCGGATCCGAAAGAAGATCGGCAGGCTGATGGGAGATGCGAAGGAGAAGGATCCTGACGGTCAGGGGGATCTCTGATACCGGGAGAGCGAGCGGACAGCTTATTCGGAGGATATCTTGAAGGTCTGTTCTGCGCTGCCCGCGTATCCGAAGTCTGAAGGCATGAGTATTGCGCTGTGAAAAATGTAATATTTTTTATCAATGAGGAGGATTCTCACATGGCAGAGTACACACTGAAGAACGAGGAGCTCACTGTCACTTTCAGAACGCAGAGTGCGGAGATCCGGTCGATTCGCGACAATAAGACAGGCCAGGAATATATATGGCAGGCGGATCCGGCTTTCTGGGGATGGTCTTCTCCGGTGCTCTTTCCGCTCGTCGGGCCCGTCGCAAAGAACGAGTTCAGGTACAGGGGAAAGACGTACAAGATGAAGCAGCACGGCTTCGCGCGGCAGAGTGAATTTGATCTCTGCGAGATGGAGGGGGCTGATATCGGGTTCGTTCTCACGGACAATGAGGAGAGGCTCGCTCTCTATCCGTTCCGCTTCAGACTGGAGGTCGGCTACAAGCTTTCCGGCAGGACACTGACTGTCCTCTGGAAGGTCACAAATCCATCGGATGATGAGGAGCTCCATTTCCAGATCGGAGCGCATCCGGCCTTCAATACGCCGCCTGCAGAGGGTATGAAGAAAAATGAATGCTATATCGGCTTCGACACAAAAGGCCCGCTCGAGGTGTCCCTGCTCAATCTGGGAGGGGATCCCGGACTTTCGGACGCGACGATGAAACAGGAGCTTTCGGAGGACGGGACTCTGCAGATCACCGATGAACTCTTTGACATCGACACACTGATCGTAGAGCATGATCAGGCACACAGGCTCATGCTGCTCACACCTGACAGGAAGCCGTATGTCACCGTCGAATTCGATGCGCCGCTGTTCGGCGTATGGTCCCCGAAGAAGGACGCACCCTTTGTCTGCCTTGAGCCCTGGTACGGAAGAGCGGACAGAACAGACTTTGACGGAGAGATCAGTGAGCGCGAGTGGGGCAATACGCTTGCGCCGAACGGGGTGTTCCGGGCGTCCTATGATATCATCCTCGGCTGATGGAAAGATCTTTTCCGAGATCAGCTTTCGGAACATCTTCGCAGACCCGATGACCATGATTCAGCCCCTCCCATTGGCGGGGCCGAATCATTGAAAAGTGACAAATTGTTGAATTGTCACAATAAATCCAAAAGATATTAAAAAAAACTGAAAAAATCCGTTTACAAAGCGAATTAAATAGGATAGACTGGGAAATGCGGCGAGGAGCCGCATTTTTCTTTTTTTCGGGATCCCGCCGAAATAACATCTGTGAAGGAGCGGGATTTATGATGCACAAAAGAAAAGTGGTCCAGTACAGCAGGGACATGCAGGAACTCAGAAAGTATGACAGCATCAAGGAGGCACAGTCAGAGTACAGTATCACACATATCTCGGGAGTGTGCAGGAGACACAGGAAGACGGACGGAGGATATATCTGGCGGTACGAGGATGACCCGTACCCGATGAATGATGAGATCGTCTTTGCCAAACGGGTCAACGCAAGAAGAAAACCATATCCGCCTGAGGACGGAGGTCCTCAGGTTGACCATTGAAGAGCCATACGCTTTTTGCTAAAATACAGATAGTCTGACCGGAAGAAAGCTTTTGTGCAGGGATGCGCATGGTGTTCCTGATGCAGAGAGGCCTGCAGACGGGGCTTTCGCGGAGCCGGGTCGGGCACCCTTCAATTCTTTATGAAAAGTCGGCAGTATGCCGGAGAGGAGACGTGTATGGCAAGCTGGAATATTGAAACGAAGTGTGTACAGGGAGGATATCGTCCGGGCAACGGAGAACCCCGCGAGGTCCCGATCATTCAGAGTACGACCTTCAAGTACGACACGAGCGGTGACATGGCAAAGCTTTTTGATCTGGAGGCGGCAGGGTATTTCTATACGAGGCTTCAGAACCCTACCAATGACTATGTTGCGGCAAAGATCGCAGAGATGGAGGGCGGCACGGCCGGCATGCTCACGTCTTCCGGACAGGCGGCGAATTTTTATTCGGTGTTCAATATCGCGAATGCGGGCGACCACGTGATCTCCAGCGCATCCATCTACGGCGGAACATATAATCTTTTCAATGTGACCATGCGGAAAATGGGGATCGACTTCACGTTCGTCTCCCCGGACTGCACGGAGGAAGAGCTTGATGCGGCTTTCCGCCCGAACACGAAGGCGGTCTTTGGCGAGTCGATCGCCAATCCCGCACTTACGGTGCTGGATTTCGAGAAGTTCGCGAAAGCCGCACATGCCCACGGCGTTCCCCTGATCGTCGACAATACGTTCCCGACGCCGGTCAACTGCAGACCGATCGAGTTCGGAGCGGATATCGTCACGCATTCCACGACAAAGTATATGGACGGACATGGCGCGGCAGTCGGCGGGGCGATCGTTGACGCCGGCAAGTTCGACTGGATGGCACATGCTGACAAGTTCCCGGGACTTACGACTCCGGACGACAGCTATCACGGGATCACTTACGCTGAGAAATTCGGCCTTGGGGGAGCGTTCATCACCAAAGCGACCTCTCAGCTCATGCGCGACTTCGGTTCGATCCAGGCGCCGCAGAATGCATTTCTTCTGAACCTGGGCCTGGAGAGCCTTCATGTCCGCATGCGTCAGCACTGCGACAACGGGCTTGCTCTTGCGAAATTCCTTTCGGGACATCCGATGGTAGAGAAAGTGAACTATCCGGGACTTCCGGGAGATGCCTACTATGAGGTCGCACAGAAGTACATGCCGAACGGGACCTGCGGTGTTGTCTCCTTTGAAGTGAAGGGCGGACGTGCCGCGGCGGAGAAGTTCATGCAGAACCTGAAGATCTTTGCGATCGAGACACATGTTGCGGACGCGCGCAGCTGCTGTCTGCATCCGGCGAGCTCCACGCACCGGCAGATGACGGACGAAGAGCTCCTTGCGGCCGGCGTACCCGGAAGCCTTGTGAGAATGTCCTGCGGACTTGAGAATACAAAGGACCTGATCGAGGATGTGGCGGGCGCGCTCGAAGCAATCATGAAGTAATGAAAAATCGGCGGTACGGATCCCCGTGCCGGTGATGCGGCATAGAAGACATCGGAGGATGTCTGTCTGACCTGTTATACGAGGCACAAGACAAATTGATAATGGGTGACACCTTAAGGGGTGCCGCCCACTATCTTTTTTGTCTCAAAGGAAATTATTTCGGTTCTTCTGTCTTGATTTATTCCTTAACGTGAAAACCCGATAAATTCCCTGTAAGATGAACCTTTTGTTTTCTTAAGGAGGTAATTATGCCGGGACCCGGAGGAGGCGGCCCGAGAGGGCAGCACTATATGACGGAGGAGGAGAAAGCCCAACGGCCGAAGGTGACGGGCGCTCTTCTGAAAAGGATCTTTTCTTATCTCAGGCCCTACTGGAAGCAGTTCCTTCTGGTGCTTGTCTGCATTTTCACCTCTTCCGTCCTGAGTCTCTATCCATCGATCCTGACAGGCAGGATCATCGACGAAGGACTGATTGGAAGAGATCTTAAGAAGCTTGTCATACTGATCGTTCTCTCCCTGGGCGTCACGCTGGGAGCCAATCTGATCGGAGTGCTGGAGAGCTATCTGAATACATGGATCGCCCAGCATATCATTTATGACATGCGGAATGCGATGTACCGGCATCTGCAGAGGATGTCGCAGAGCTTTTTTACGTCCAATAATCAGGGCGATATCATAACACGCATGACAAGCGATATTGACGGCGTGCGGTCGATCATCGCCAATACGCTGACAAGCATCCTGTCGAACTCGGTTACCCTCATCGTGGCCATGACAGCGATGTTCCAGAAGAACTGGATCCTTGCCCTTTTGGGGATCGTGATCGTACCGCTCTTTACGATCCCTACCAGGAATGCCGGAAAGACGCGCTGGTCGCTGACCAGAGAAGCACAGGAGTGCAGCGACGAGATCAACGGCATCCTGAACGAGACCCTCTCCGTGAGCGGACAGCTGCTCGTCAAGCTGTTCG
>CAMOXU010000118.1 GCA_946629525.1 uncultured Clostridia bacterium | reverse complement strand
CACCGCGCGATCGTCTGGTCCGTACCGGCCCACTATTACGCGAATTTCTCGAACTGGCTCGCAAACTGCTGGGGCATCAATGTTCTCGTAGAGATGGAGTCCCTGAACTTTACGAAGCCTCTCGAGACCGAAGATAAGGAGGAAGCTCTCCGGGATATGGCCCGCCTCTATGAGAGAATGGTCATGCGGCGCCACACGAACGGCGGCTATGATCACGTTCTGACGGAGCTCTGGCGCCAGGTCGAGGCATGGAAGCCTGATCTCGTCATCATGTACCAGCACGTTTCCTGCAAGAACATGTCGACCCTGAACGGCCTCTTCGAAGATCAGGCCCGGGAACACGGCGTCCGTCTCATCTGGATCGAGCACGACCTGATGGATCCGCGGACCGTATCGAGAAAAGACATGCGCTCCAAGGTCAACGAATACATGCGCACTGTCATGCGCGAGGAACCGCTCGATCCTTCGCTGGTCGACTTCGAGGACGACGCTTCCTGGTAAACAGATATCATGCTTTCAGTAAGGAGGATAGAAAGATATGAAGTATTTCGGCGGCTGTGATGTAGGCTCTACATACACCAAGGCAGTCATTCTGGACGAAAACGGAAAAATGGTTGCCGACACCACCTTAAAAAGCAAAATCATCGCCCGGGAATCCGCTGAGCTTGCCATGAAGGAAGTTATTTCCCAGGTGCCGGATCTTGAGAAGCCTGAAGATCTCGCCTACCTGATCGGTACCGGCTACGGGCGCAACAAAGTCCCCTTCGCGGATGAAAATGTCTCCGAGATCTCCTGCCATGCCATGGGCGTCCATGTCACGAACCCGACGGTCAAGGCCATCATCGATATCGGCGGACAGGACGTCAAGGGCATCGCCATCGATACGGACGGGACCGTCAAGAACTTTGCCATGAATGACAAGTGCGCTGCAGGAACAGGCCGCTTCTACGAAGCCATGGCCCGCTCCTTCGAGATGACGCTCCCCGAATTCTCTGAGCTCTCTCTCACCGCGAAAAATGTCATTCCGATCACGGCACAATGTACCGTCTTCGCGGAATCCGAAGTCATCACCCTCGTCGGAGAAGGCAAGCCGATGAACGAGATCGCAGCCGGCATCCAGATGGCGGTCGCAAAGAGATGCTTCGTCATGGCGAAGAAGGCCGGCGCGACGGATTCCATCACGCTGACCGGCGGCTGTGCGAAGAACAGCGGCCTGAAAGCCGCGATCGAACGCGTGCTGAAGCTGAAGGTCGTGGAATTAAAGACCGACCCGCAGCTCATGGGAGCGCTCGGAGCGGCTGAGTTCGCCCGTCAGAAGGGGCTGGCAAAGAGCAAGGCATAATTGCAAAAGCTCTCTTTCCCCGGCAGTCCGGGTTCGCATTTCAAGAACACCCCGGCGTCCCGCAGGCGCCGGCAAACCTTCCATTACGAGGAAAACGATCGAATGAAAACATTATTTTCAATCATTTTCACAATTATAAAAATCCTTTCCGTTGTCCTCGGTGTTCTGTTCGTCATTTATTTCTGGAATCTTGACCAGAAACTCATGGCGTGGGCATACACACAGGTCAACAACATTTTTGACAGAAAGAAGCAGGATATTAAATTCTGATACTTCCCTCTTTGGTGACTGCCATGAAATTATACGATTCGATTATAAAAAGTACGGGTGAGATCCTGGCGGAGAAGGAAGGCATGCGCTTTCCCTACGACCGTTCCCGCGTCTGGAAAAATCTCGGAGAGAGCGAGCTCATCATGCGCCGGGACGCCGCGTTCGAGCTGGGCGGCCCGGGACTGCCCTCCGTCAATTACACCTGCGTTACGACATCAGGGCTCGTCACAGAAGATGAGGTATATGTTTACGGCCCGGATCTTCCGGACATCCGGGCCGATGTCCCGTTTGCCAAAATCGTCTTTCTGGAGACGAGCGATTTAGGGGAATCCGAGGACGAGGAGAAGGCCTACCGCACGATCCGCAATATCGAATTCGTCCGCTACCACGTCTTCCCCGTGGGATACATGGTCCGGGTCTCGGCCCAGAGCAACGAGGAGCAGGTCCGGGTCAGCAAAAAAGTCGTAAATTCCGGCATCCGCTTCTCCTATGTCGGGGCGGCCTATATCAAAAAATATAAGGCGCTCCCGGAAGTAAAGCACGTACGGGTCTGTTTCGTCACGGACAGGGAGCTGGTCGAAAAGCTCATGCCCTATGCCGACAAGGTCGACGGCATCACGCGGACGCTGACGCACATCCTGGACGGTCTTCCGACGGACTGCGGGCACTGCGCCATGAAGTCGGTCTGTGATGAGGTGGAGGGGATGCGGGAGCTGCATCTGGGGCAGAAAAAGGGCTGATCTAAAGGGAACGCTGCTTCTTAAAAAAGCCGGCTCCATGAAAAAGCAACTGCCTCAGAACAGGCCGGTTCAGCAAAAAAGATGGCAGCTCCGCAAAAGACTGGCGGCACAAAAAGAGCAGCCTCCAAAAAGGAAGCTGCCCCATTGACTTAATTACTGTATGATATCAGTCATCGACGCGGATCTCGATCTCATTCTTCTCAAAATCCGTCGATACGATCGATCCCTTTACTTCCCGGACCGATCCGAAGAGATCTCTCAGACGGATGATATCCCCGTCGACCTCTATGCGGCTGGTGTTCGACATGAGAAGCGAGTGATCGTCCTTGCGGTAAGCATTCGAAAGACACATAATAAACCTCCTCAAAGAAATGGATGCATACATATCGCTGAAGTGACAGCAATCAGTGCTGTCGGCCATCGATCCCCATACTGTGCCTCATGTTTCCGGGACAGTATCCGGCTTCCCGCATGCGCCGAGAGCCCTGCCTAACAGCTCATTGCCCTGACGATATGCATTGAGAGCCTCATCGAGAAGGCCAGCTGCCTCCTCTCTTCCTTCAGAACGAAGAGAAGCCGCGAGTTCGACGAGCTCCTCCGCATGGTGCATATTGTGATCATACATATATCGAAGGAGGATCAGGCTTCGGTCCGGATTTCCATCCTGTGGGATGTCGTGCGTATGATGGCTGTGATGTCCATGATGTCCGTGGCCGTCGCCCGGTCCGTGGTGGCCGTGGTGCCCGTGTTCTTCGCCAGGTCCGTGGTGGCCATGATGGCCGTGGTCTTCGTCCGGTCCATGATGACCGTGGTGCCCGTGACCGTCGTCCGGTCCATGATGATCATGGTGTCCGTGGCCGTCGTCCGGTTCGTGGTGACCATGATGGCCGTGGTCTTCGTCCGGTCCGTGGTGCGTATGTTGTACGGCCTGCTCTTCATGGCAGCCGGTCCCGGAAATATTCTCCGTCTTCTCATCACACCCGGTCCCCGCCACTGTCGGCTCCATTTCAACTGTGACTTTGTCCTGTTCATTCTGACAGCTCATAACAATACCTCTTCCGCTTTGTGCGGCCGGAAAATCAGCGAATACACGAGATCGATATATCTGGAAAGCATCCTCTGCAGGCAGCTTTTCCTATACGTTACTTTTTCGGACCGTCAAAGGATCCGACCCGATTTTATTATATCAGTACTCAGTTTCTTTATAAAGGAGGTTTTCGATGAAAGCACAGTACGACCCGCTCTTTACTCCGTGGAAGATCCGGGATGTCGAAATCAAGAACAGGATCGTCCTGGCCCCGATGGGCGGAACCTGTATCTTCGGGTGGATGGAGCCTCTGGGCAGCCATTTTGACAAGGAGGCCGCCCGTCTTCTCATGAATATCGCAAAGTCCGACTGCGGACTTGTCATCCCCGGCATCGCGCCCGTAAAGGACATGCTCGGCGGCAAATGGCTCTACCAGAACAAGCGCAAGTTCAAAGAACTCAAGGCTTTCATGGACGAGTTCCACAAGACCGGAGCGAAAATGTTCATCCAGATGACCGCCGGCTTCGGCCGCTCGATGGCGCTCACCGCCCCGCTGGCCATGCTCGCGAACAATAAAGTCCTGAATAAAATCGCAAGTCCGATCATCGACGCAGAATATCTGACGGCCGCTCCGAGCGTTCTGCCGAACCGCTGGGCGGACAACGTCATGACGAGACCCGTCACCGTGAAGGAGATCGACGATATCGTTTACGCCTTTGGCGAGACAGCCCGCCTCATCATGGAAGCAGGCGTCGACGGCGTCGAGGTCCATGCCGTCCATGAAGGCTACCTGCTTGACCAGTTCACACTGCCCTACTCCAATAACAGGACTGACGAGTATGGCGGATCCTTCGAGAACCGCTACCGCTTCGCCGTCCGGATCGTCAACGAGATCAAGTCGAAGTGCGGCGAGGACTTCCCCGTCTCGCTCCGCTACTCTGTCCGCTCCATGACCAAGGATTTCCGGTACGGCGCGATGCCGGGCGAGGATTTCGAGGAGATCGGCCGCGATATGGAGGAGTCCGAGAAGGCAGTAAAATATCTGCAGGACGCCGGCTATGATATGCTGAACTGCGACAACGGGACCTACGATGCCTGGTACTGGGCGCATCCGCCGCAGTATATGCCGCAGAACTGCAACCTCGAGGATGTCGAGCATATCAAGCAGTTCGTCGATATCCCGGTCGTCTGTGCCGGACGCATGCAGCCTGCAGTCGGGGCAGACGCGATCCGCGACGGCAAGATCGACGCGATGGCGGTCGGCCGCCAGTTCCTTGCGGACCCGCACTGGGTGACCAAGCTCATCCGCGGGCACGAGGAGGACATCCGGCCCTGTATCTGCTGCCACACAGCCTGCTTCAATCTTGCCAAGCACAACGGCTCCGCCAACGATCAGGATCTGTCCGAATCGGCCGGCATGTGCCACTGTGCCGTCAACCCGATCTCCATGCAGTCGAAAAAGTACTATATCCGCCCTGCCAAAAAGCAGAAGACGGTGGCCATCATCGGCGGCGGGATCGGAGGCATGGAGGCCGCCCGCATCCTTGCTCTTCGCGGCCACAAGCCTGTGATTTATGAGAAGAGCGACTGTCTCGGCGGTATCTTCATCGCCGCTGCCGCGCCCGAATTCAAGGAGAAGGACAAGGAACTCATCAACTGGTTCAAGCATCAGATCGACAAGCTGGGGATCGAAGTCCGGCTGAACACGGAGGTCACCCCGGGAGATCTGCCGGAAGCCGACGAGATCATCGTTGCGACCGGCGCCGCTCCGAACCGCATTCCGATTCCGGGAGCGAGCGAGTACGCGATGGATGCCACGGAATATCTGCTCGGCGAGAAGGAAGTCGGCGACAACGTCGTGATCATCGGCGGCGGCCTGACGGGCTGCGAGATCGCGCTGGACCTTTACAGAAAGGGAAAGCATCCGGCGATCGTGGAAATGAAGGACGACCTCATCGCCGTCAAGAATATGTGTCTCGCGAACACGAGTTATCTCCGCGACTGCTTCAAGACCAATAACGTTCCGGTCTACCTGAACGCGGGCGTGAAGAATATCTCGGAGACAGAGGTCACTGTGGACACGAAGGACCAGGGCACCGTCACGCTTCCCGCTGACAACGTCATCATGTCCGTCGGCTATCACCCGATGCCGCTTGCGGAGGCTTCGAAGCATGTCCACCTGCTCGGCGACTGCAGCAAGGTCGGAAATGTCCGCTCCGTCATCTGGGGTGCATGGGATATCGCCATGAAGATCTGATCATCAAAGACAAAGCCGGAGAACGGTCCTCTTTCTGGTCCGTTCTCCGGCTTTTTACTGATCTGTCCCGGTCATGGTATCTTCTCCAAGCTTCAGGATATGTGTACAGCATCTATCCACCAGCTCCATGTCATGTGTGATAATAAATACCGTTTTATCCCTTGCAATCTCCTCTATCATCTCCGCTGTTTTTTGCTATATGCGTACATAATAGTGCCGCAATATAGATAAGAAGAGCGCCCACGGTAAGGGCTACCGCCTGCCAGGCGAACGTTCTTATACTGTGAAGGCCGGTTCCTTCTGCGGCGATCTTTATGATTTTCCACAGAAGGTAATACGGTACCAGCGTAAGAAGCGCACTGATACCGGCAAGGACACGTCCCAGGAGGATCAGGTATCTGTGCCCTCCCGCATACCGGCTTATGATCTTCATATGCTCTTTTCCTTTTGTCTTTTCCAAATTCCTGTCCCCCTGTTTTCTATTTACGGCTGTGTATTAGTTATCGCTAACCGCATTTGATAGCTAACGACATCAAAAAAGAGCCTTGCGGCCCTTTAAGATAATCCCATAATGTTCATCCATCCCGGCAGGAAAAATTCCTGTATCGTTTTCATATATTCTCCGATCTTATGATCATCATAATCATGGACAATTGGTTTCAGACAGGCTGTCAGGTATGCCGAAAGAAGCATGTGAAGCTTCTCCTCATCGATCTCCTTTACCGGATACCCTCTTTTCTTCAGATAATCCAGGGCCTTCATAAATTCGCCCTGATTATCTATCACATAGTCATGTACAAAGTTCTCGTACTTTGTCCCTTTCGCCGAGGTGATGAGAAGCCTGAATTCATC
>CAMOXU010000117.1 GCA_946629525.1 uncultured Clostridia bacterium | reverse complement strand
TGTGCAGATTGTTTGAATTGCTCACACATTTCCATTTCGCACATAGTTTCGCAATCGTCTAATAAAGAACTCAGTCGAAGGGATCAGATATTTCTCTTCCGGCTGCCCGGCGCAAAGAACTTCGTCACAGGAATCATGTATATCTCTTCCAGCTGCTCGGCGCAAAGAGGAGCAGCATCGGGAAGATCTCCAGACGTCCTGCAAGCATATCGAAGATAAAGACGCACTTGGCCGGCCATGAATAAAAACCGAAATTCTGTGTCGGTCCGACCTTTGCAAGGCCCGGTCCGATATTATTCAGCGTCGCGGCAACAGCGGTAAAGTTCGTCGTGAAATCATAATTATCAATCGTGACGACCAGGAGCGAAATAAAGAAGATCATGAAGTAGACGCCGAAGAATACGCTCGTATTGCGCACCGTCTCATGGGCGACCGGCACTTTGTCGAACTGGATCTTTTTCACCGCACGCGGGTGTATAATGCTCTCGATCTCCTTCGCGATCGTCTTGATCAGGATGACGATTCGGGAGACCTTGATTCCACCGCCGGTCGAACCTGCGCAGGCGCCGACCATCATCAGTATGATCAGAATGCACTTGGAGAACTCCGGCCACAGATCAAAGTCCGTGGTCGCATATCCGGTCGTCGTGATGATCGTTCCGACCTGAAAAGCCGCATGGCGGACAGTTTCGGAAAGCGTTCCGTACATATCCCGGACATTGACCGTGACAAGGATGATTGACACAAGAATAATGCCGAGATAGGCCTTGACTTCGGACATGCCGAGCGCGTCTCTCCACTTTCTGTCCTTGAGATAAAAGTAGAACTGAAAGTTGATCCCGCATGCGATCATAAAGAACGTCGTGATATTCTGAAGAATCGGAGCATATTCCGTATAACCGGAATTCCTGACGCTGAAGCCGCCGGTTCCGACGGTGCCGAACGTATGGCAGATCGCTTCGAACACCGGCATTCCGAATGCCCAGAGAAGGAGGAATTCGGCGACCGTGATCACCATATAGATCGTATAAAGAATAAGGGAAGAATTCTTGATCTTCGGCACGAACTTGCCGATGATCGGGCCCGGGCTCTCCGCCTTCATAAGGTTGAAGGTCGACCCTCCGAGCAGCGGGACGACCGCCAGCATGAATACAAAGATCCCCATGCCGCCGACCCAGTGGGTGAAGCTCCTCCAGAAAAGACAGCACTTATTCAGATCCTCGACCGCAGGGAGGATCGATGCCCCTGTCGTCGTAAATCCGGATACCGTCTCGAACACTGCGTCCAGATAGAACGGGATATCGCCGCTCAGCGTAAAGGGCAGCGCGCCGATCATGGACATTACGATCCATGCCAGTGCCACGACGGCAAAGCCGTCCCGTCCGTAGACTTTCGTGTTCTTCGGCTTTCTGAATGTCAGAATAAAGCTCAGAAGTACAGAGAGTCCTGCCACAAGGAAGAAGAGCCACGCTGCCTTTTCATGATAGATAAGCCCCACGACCCCCGGCAGAAGGAGAAGGACGCTCTCGATCCTGAGGATCCACCCCAGAATATAAAAAACCATTCCGTAATTCATCGCGTATAACCTGCCTGTCTCCTTCTTCGGATCACTTGAGAATATCGTCCAGGTTCGTGATCCTGTGCTTCTTCAGAGCTACCAGTACTACATAGTCACCTACCTCCAGCGAATCACTGCCGGTCGGGGTGAACAGTCTGCCGTTCCGGTATATTTTCCCGATCAGGATGTTCCTCTTGAGCTCGAGCTTCTGCAGCGGAATACCGACACACCTGCTTCTCTCCCGAATGTGGAACTCCATGGCTTCCGCATCCGTATCCTTGATATTGTAGAGCGTCTCCATGTTGCTCCCAAGAGACGCCTGCATGGAGCGGACGAACTGAAGGATGTAATCCGCAGTGATCTCCTTTGCGTCTACGATCGACCCCAGATCCAGGCTGTTGATGACATTTTCGAAGCCTACGGTCGTGATCTTCGTCACGAGCTTTACTCCCGGATTCTTGCTCTTCGCAAAGAGTCCGAGCATAATATTCTGCTCATCGATGCCGGTAAGCGCCGAGAATCCCTGTACGCGCTCGATGCCCTCCTCGAGGAGCAGATCCTCATCGATCGCATTGCCGTGAATGATCTCCGCCTGCGGGAGTTCATCGGAGAGCTCTTCGCATTTCTTTCTGTCCATCTCGATGATCTTCACCGCGATATTATCGGCCATGAGAAGCTTCGCAAGATAATACGTGACCTTGCCGCCGCCGATGATCATGACGTTCTTCACGCGGTTCGTCTCAAGGCCGATCTTCCGGAAGAAGACCTCCGCCTGGCCCTGGCCGCTGATGATCGAGAGAAGATCTCCCGCCTGAAGCACAAAATTACCGGACGGAATGATCGTCTTTCCGCCTCTTCTCACGATCACAACGAGCACGTCAGTCTTAAGCTTCTGATGAATGAACGTGAGGGACTGATTCACAAGGATATTCCCCTCATTCAGGCGGAAAGTCAGCAGCTCGACCCTTCCCTTCGCAAAGGTATCGATACTGATCGCGGACGGAAAACGAAATACGCGCGCCGTCTCCATCGCCGCCGCCATCTCGGGATTGATGACCATCGAAAGCCCGAAGCCCTTGCGGAAGAACTGTATCTCGCTGTTATATACAGGATTGCGCACACGGGCGATCGCGGCGACATTGCCTGTCTTCCGTGCGATCAGGCAGCAGAGCAGATTCTTCTCATCAGAGTCCGTGACGGCGATCAGCGCGTCCGCCGTCTCCACTCCCGCATCTCTGAGACAGCTGTAGCTGGAGCCGTCTCCTTCAAGCGCCAGAACGTCATACCCGTCCGAGAGTGCCCGGACCCTGGATGCCTTCTTATCGATAACGGTAATATCATGACCCTCCTGGCTGAGCTGTTTCGCCAGACTCGCACCGACCTTTCCGCATCCCACAATTATAATTTTCACTGACTTATCCCCCTGAAAAACAGCATGACTGCGGCCGGTGGGATTTGAACCCACACGCTGTAAGGCACAGGAACCTAAATCCTGCACGTCTGCCAATTCCGTCACGGCCGCATATTGCTCTATGGAAAAAATCCGCAGGATATCCCTGCGTTAAGACAGGACGGACGACCGAAGGGATCGTCCTGCTCAGAATGGCGCGGCCGGATAAGATCCTCCGGTACCGCACTCGATTTGACATTAAGTATAGCACAGTCATACCGGATGGTGCAAGCGGAAGGAAACGTCCGCACAGCCCGGGGCTGCAGGATTGGATCCAGTCGCGTTCACAGCTGCCCTGGAAATGTCCGCACAGCCCGGCTGCATCTGCCTTTTTCCTTTAAAAATATTAATATTCTCCATTCCTGCACTTCCGGGTTTGCATTTTCTCCATCAGAACTCTATACTGAGAATACATTGCTTTTTTATCCAGGCTCAGCTGACTTACGACCCGCACTTCTCCGGCAGGCCGGCGCTTCGCCATTTCATCCTGCCCCGTTCCCCATATGAATCTGCAGCAGCCTGATCTTCAGACCGTCCGAAAGGTGGTACCTATGACTCTCCAGCAACTGACTTACTGTATTGCGGTCGCAGACTCCGATTCGATCAACCATGCGGCTCTGTCGCTTTTCATTTCCCAGTCCTCCCTCTCCACCTCGATCAGGAAGCTCGAGCAGGAGATCGGTGTCACGATTTTCCGCCGGACCACCCGCGGTGTCAAAGTGACACCGGAAGGGGAGGAATTTCTTCTCTATGCAAGGCAGATCCTGAACCAGTACCGTCTTGCCGAGGAAAAGTATATAGAAAAGAAGGAAGTCAAAAAAAGTTTCAGCGTCTCTTCCCAGCACTATACGTTCGCGGTCAAGGCATTTATCGAACTAGCCAGACAGTTCTCCATCGACCAGTACTCCTTCGGGATCTACGAGTGCAAGACAGCAGAGATCATTGAAAATGTCCGCAGCTATAAAAGCGAACTCGGCGTCCTCTATATTGACGATTTCAACCGGGATATTCTCATGAAGCTTCTGGATGAGAACGAGCTCGATTTCACCGAGCTCTTCCGCTGCCGCACTTACGTCTTCCTGGCAAAGAGCCATCCCCTCTCGGACAGGGAATCGCTCTCCCTTGAGGATCTCGGGGCCTACCCCTGCCTGAGCTTCGACCAGGGGCAGAATCAGGCTTTCTATCTCTCGGAAGAGGTCTACAGCACCTACCATTACCGCCAGATCATCAAAGCTTCGGACCGCGCGACCCTCCTGAACCTCATGATCGGGCTCAACGGCTACACGCTGTGTTCCGGAATTCTCTGCGAGGAGCTGAACGGGACGGATTATCAGGTCATTCCGCTCAGGTCAGACAAGATCATGCACATCGGCTATATCAGCAGAAGGGGATCCATGATCACCGATCTCGGAAGGATCTATATAGAGGAACTCAAAAAATGCAGCTCCGACGTGCTGCCGTAATAATCTCCGGATCGGACGGCCTGTTATCGCCAAAATCGATAACAGGCCGTCTTTTTTATGTATTATCACTTTCACATATTTCCTACTATAATACTAGGTATCACAGAAAAAGGGGAAACACACATGAAATATACAGAAAGAATGAAAAAACTCCTCCTTCGCAGTCATCCACGAATGTGATGACCGTAAACGTAAGGGAATCACCGCTGAATTCCCCATAAGACCGCGCGGCAGAGCGAATGGAAAGCCGCACAGAAGGAACTGAAAGAAAACGTGATGCGCATGAAGAGGACAGACCGTCCATGCCGCACAGATCACGGGAAAGAATAGAAGAAAACCGATCCGGAGGAAAAGAAAATGGCTAAGATCACAGCAGAAACAGCGAAAAACTGGAAATTTGAGACAAAGCAGCTTCACGTAGGACAGGAAGACTACGACCCGGTCACCGACTCCCGCGCAGTCCCGATCTATCAGACGACCTCCTTCGTCTTCAGGAACAGCAAACATGCTGCGGACCGTTTCGGTCTCAGGGATGCCGGCAATATTTACGGACGTCTCACGAACCCTACGGAGGATATCTTTGAGCGGAGGATCGCCGCTCTTGAAGGGGGGATCGCAGCCCTGTCCGTCGCTTCCGGAGCTGCCGCCGTCACCTACGCGATCCAGAATGTTGCCCTCGCAGGCGACCACATCGTGGCGGCAAAGAACATATACGGGGGAACCTACAATCTCCTGGCCCACACACTGATCGACTATAATATCGAGACGACCTTCGTCGACCCGCTCGATCCGGAGAACTTCGAGAGGGCGATAAAGGACAACACCAAGGCTCTCTACATCGAGACGCTCGGGAATCCGAACGGTGAGATCGTCGATATCGAGGCAGTCGCAAAGATCGCGCACTCTCACGGCATTCCGGTCATCATCGACAACACGTTCGCAACGCCGTACCTGCTCCGCCCCATCGAGCACGGCGCGGATATCGTCGTCGAGTCCGCAACGAAGTTCATCGGGGGACACGGGACCTCGATCGGCGGCGTCATCATCGACGGCGGGACCTTCGACTGGGCAGCCCACGCGGACAAGTTCCCGCAGCTCACCAAGCCGAACCCGTCCTATCACGGCATCTCCTTCGTTGAGGCTGCCGGGCCTGCGGCATTTATCACAAGGATACGGGCCATCCTGCTCCGGGATACGGGCTCCACGCTCTCCCCGATCCATAATTTCATATTCCTTCAGGGCCTTGAGACGCTCTCCCTCCGCGTTGAGCGTCATGTGGAGAACACACTGAAGGTCATTGATTATCTGAAGGGTGTCGACGCGGTCGAGAGCATCAGCCATCCCTCCCTCTCCGAAGATCCGGAGCAGCAGAGGCTCTATCGGGAATACTTCCCGAACGGGGCAGGTTCCATCTTCACCTTCCGCATCAGGGGCGGCGAGGCGGAAGCGCAGCAGTTCATCGACAATCTGCAGCTCTTCTCCCTCCTCGCGAACGTCGCGGACGTAAAATCACTCGTGATCCACCCTGCCAGCACCACTCACTCGGAGCTGAACGAGGAGGAGCTGAAGGACCAGGGCATCTTCCCCAACACGATCCGTCTTTCGATCGGCACCGAGAACATCGATGACATCATCGCGGACCTTGACCAGGCATTCAAAGCGCTCTGATGCGGAAAATGAATCCCGGGAAGCTGCAGGCCGCGTCCCTTCACAGTAGCTGATCACAGAATTCCACTCCGTTCAAAGATCCGGAGTCGGTCTATACATTACCTCCATGAAAGAAGGAGCTGCCGCAGCAGCTCCTTTGCTCTGTTTTTCATTTAGGCGATTGCGAAACTATGTGCGGAGTGGAATTGTGTGAGCAATTCAAATTATGAGAACCGCTTCGCGAACCTCATAATCATAATTCGGCCGATAAATCGGCCTTTTTATCGGAAGTTCTTTGCAGAACTTCCGACAAGATCAACAATCTGCACAAGCCTTGGAACTTCTTCATGAGTGCAGGATGCGAAATGAGCA
>CAMOXU010000116.1 GCA_946629525.1 uncultured Clostridia bacterium | reverse complement strand
TTTGAATTGCTCACACAATTCCATTCCGTACATGATTTCGCAAATTCCTGCATTCGTTTCAGCTGATCAGATCGAAAAGCGAGATCTGATTGGTCTCGGGCAGGTCCCCGAGGATCCCGTACTCATCGAAGAGATCGACGATAGTCTGGGACGTGTGCGTCCTGTTCCTGAAGTCGTCCTTCGAGAGGAATGGTCCTTCCTTCGCCGCCTTCTCGATCGCAACGGCGTTGCTGTCTCCGAGCCCGGCGACAGAGTTGAAGGAAGGCAGGAGCTTCCCGTCAAGGATCCGGAAGCGCGTCGCTCCGGACTTGTAGAGGTCAATGGGGGCGAACTCAAAGCCGCGTGCATACATCTCACGGACGATGAGCATGTCCTTCATCATCTCCTCCTCCCTCGGGCTTCTCTCATTGCTCTTTGAGAGCTCCTCATACTTGGCCTCGAGCACCTTTCTCCCCTGCGCCATGATGACATAATCAAAGGTCGTGACGCGGATCGAGAACATGGCTGCGTAGTAGGCCAGAGGGTAATTGATCTTATAGTAGGCGATGCGGAAAGCGTTCATAACGTAGGCTGCCGCGTGCGCCTTCGGGAACATGTATTTGATGCGCTTGCAGGATTCGATATACCAGTCCGGTACCCCGTGCTCCCGCATCTCCTTCTCCTGATCGGGGGTCAGCCCCTTTCCCTTTCGCACGGCCTCCATGATCTTGAAGGAGTGCTCGGGTTCGACGCCCCATGCGATCAGGTTCAGCATGATATCGTCGCGGGTGCAGATCGCCGTGGACAGCGTACAGTCTCCCTGCTTAATAAAGTACTGGGCGTTGTCGAGCCAGACATTGGTGCCGTGGGACAGACCGGAGATCCTGATCAGCTCGGAGAGCGTCTTCGGCTTCGTGTCGCGAAGCATCCCCATGACAAAGTTCGTCCCGAACTCCGGAACGCCGAGGGTCCCGAGGTCGATATTCCCGAGATCTCCCGGCTTGAGCCCGAGCGCATCGAGCCCCGAGAACAGGGACAGGACGCCCGGATCGTCCAGCGGGACCGAAAGCGGATCCGTTCCGGTGAGATCCTCGAGCATACGGATGATCGTCGGATCATCGTGTCCCAGGATATCGAGCTTCAGAAGGTTCCGGTCGATCGAATGATAGTCAAAGTGCGTCGTGATGATGTCGGATGTCATGTCATTGGCCGGGTGCTGGACGGGCGTGAACCAGTTGATGTCCATCCCTTTCGGGAGAACGATGACGCCGCCCGGATGCTGGCCGGTCGTCCTGCGGACACCGACGCACCCCTGCGCGAGGCGCTCGATCTCGCAGTTCTTCTTTGGCTGACCCTTTTCTTCAAAATAATGCTTTGCCAGTCCGTAAGCGGTCTTCTCGGCGACCGTGCCGACCGTGCCGGCCTTGAAGGTCTGTCCCTTCCCGAAGATCACTTCCGTGTACTGCTGCGCAACGCCCTGCTCGTCACCGGAGAAATTCAGGTCGATATCCGGCTCCTTGTCCCCCTTGAAGCCCAGGAAGGTCTCGAACGGGATGTCAAATCCCATCTTGGAGAGGGGCGTCCCGCAGTTCGGGCATACCATATCCGGCATATCCGCCCCGCATCGTCCCCCGTAGGACTTCACCAGCTCCGATTCGAAATCCACATAGTGACATTTCGGACACAGATAATGGGGCGGCAGCGGATTCACCTCCGTGATATTGCTCATGGTGGCGACCAGCGACGAACCGACAGAACCTCTCGATCCGACGAGGTATCCGTCGTCTCTGGACTTCTTGACAAGCCGCTGGGCAATGATATACATGACCGCGTATCCGTTCTTTATGATGGACGAAAGCTCCTTGTCCAGGCGGCTCCTGACCTGCTCCGGGATCGGATCGCCGTAGATGCTGCGCGCCGTATCATAACACATTTCCATAAGCTCGGAATCTGAATTCTCAATGACCGGCGGGCACTTGTCGGGATGGATCGGCGAGATCTGTTCGATCATCTCCGCCACGCGGTTCGTGTTCTCCACCACGATCTCGTAGGCCTTCTTCTCACCGAGGTAGGCGAACTCAGCGAGCATCTCCTCTGTCGTATGCAGGTAGAGCGGCGGCTGTTCTTCATCTTTGTAGCCGTGCCCGGACTGGATGATGCTGCGATAGACCGCGTCCTCGGGGTTAAGGAAGTGGACGTCGCACGTCGCGACGCACAATTTGTGGAACTCGTCGGCGAGCTTCACGATTTTCCTGTTGATCTCCCTCAGATCATCTTCCGTTCTGATCCCATAGAGCTCGTCCCGGACGAGATATCCGTTATTCCCGATCGGCTGTACTTCCAGATAATCGTAGAAGTTCACGATCTTCGTGATCTCCGAAGCCGGCTTCCCGAAGAGGATCGCCCGATAGAGCTCTCCCGCCGAGCAGGCGGACCCCAGGATCAGTCCATCCCTGTATTCCATGAGGAGGGATCTCGGGATGCGCGGTCTCTTTTTGAAATACTTAAGGTGCGATTCAGAGATGAGCCTGTAAAGGTTGCGGCGGCCGGTCTCATTTTTCGCAAGGATGATAATATGGTAATACGGAAGGTTCCTGACGCGTTCCTCGGAGACCATGCCGCGGGCATCGAGATCTCCGTAGGTCGTCATCTTCTCCTTCTTCATGACGTCCAGAAGCTGCAGCCAGGCCTTCGCCATCGAATAAGCCTGATCACCTGCGCGGTTCGGATTCGCCAGAGGGATCTTCATGGCCTTCGCGAATTTCTCGAGAGAGTTCCTGCTCTGCTGCGGGAGCAGATAGCGGACACAGCCCGGAATGTCGACGGTCGTGCGCTCCTCCTCCCCGTCAGGATTCCATGTAAGCCCGGTCTTCCTGCACCCTTCCCGGAGGAATTCCGTCACGAGATCCGCATCATAGGCTACGAGCGGCAGATCCCCGGCAAATTCCATGAACCGGGTCAGGGCTCCGCGAAGGTCCGGCATGCCGGGAAGCATCTCATCCCGGATCCCGGTCTCCCTCGTGAAGGAGAAGGGAAGCGGATTCCCCGGATTAATGAGCGTCGTCATACTGTCCGTCAGATTCCCGCTCACGATCTTCTGCGCGGAGAGCTCGATGATCTCGTGGCTCACCGCACTCATTCCGGTCGTCACGATCGAAACGACGACGACCGGCTCCTCCACGGCGACATCCTTCCTGCCGGATACCATACTGACCATATCGTCCACGAGATAGCCTTCGCATCCGTAGATGACCTTGAAATCGGGATCCTTCTCGTCCGATGCGTGGTGCGCTTCCGGGAATGCCTGGACAACGCCGTGATCCGTGATCGCGAGAGCCTTCATGCCCCAGCGCTTTGCCTGGCCGATGATCTCCTTCGCCGAGGAGACCGCGTCCATATCGGACATCTTCGTATGGCAGTGCAGCTCCACGCGCTTTACCGCCGCGTGATCCGCCCTCACCGCCTTGAAGGGGCCGATCTTTTTGATCGAGTAGACCGTCTTGATCATGACTTCCTTCTCGAACTGATCGAAATCCATCATGCCCTTGACGAGGAAGCATTTTCCTTTCCTGAACACATCCGCGTATTCCTTCAGCTCCTCGGGCAGGAGCCACAGCTTGAACCGGATGCTGTCCGTGTAATCCGTCATGGAGACGTTGAAAATGATCTTTCCGTTTCTCGTCTCCCTCGTCTCCACATTGAACACCTCGCCGCGGACGATCACCTCATGGGGATCCTCCGAGAGCTCGCTGATCGGGACCGGATCCTCCCAGATCCCCTTTCCGAGGATCACATCGGGATCGCTCGAAGCGAATGCCTTCTGCTGGCGGTAGCGCTTTTCAGACGCGTTCGGAAGCTTCTGCTGTTTCGGCGCTTCCCCTTCCTTCTTCTCCGCCTTTGCCGCGCTTCTTTTGAGGACAGCCCTCACGCGGTTCCTGATCTTCTCGTCATCCGCCGCGTACAGGTCGGTGTTCTCATTTTCTACAAGCTCTCCCGTCACCGTGACATTGTAAAAACCGGCGCGCTCACAGAAGACCTTGTCGAGATATCCGACAAGCTCCTCCTTCCGCCTAGAAGCGACCAGGCTGTCCGTGATCTTCGCCCTGATCTCCCGGTCGCCTTCAAATTCAAGCGTCGTCTGAAGAAATGCCTGATGCAGGAGGGGGCTGACCGTCCTGAGCTCGAGAAGCATGGACTTCCTGTAGACGCGGTAAAAATTCTTCGGCGTATATTGGGATGAAAGCCGGAAGCGCTCGACGACGTTGACCTCCATCGGTACATTTTCGAAGATCTGCGCGGAGACCGCCTCCTCTATCTCATAGATATAACGCTTTCCGATCCAGTTCTCCGACGTGATATAGATCCGCATGCGGGTCTTCGCCCCGTTCACGATCAGCCTGTCCACAACACAATTGTCAAGCAAAGCCTGAACCTCCGGAGAGAGATCCAGGCTTGGGAATGCCTTTCGAAATGCCGTTCCGTTCGGATACATAAATTACCTCAATTGCTCTTCCAGTTCTCAAGCTCCTCTCTGAGCGCGGAGAGGAGCTCCGTCTCCGGAACTTTCCGTATGATCTCCCCGCGGCGCATGAGAAGGCCTGTGCCGACGCCTCCGCACACGGCGAGATCCGCCTCCCGGGCCTCGCCGGGCCCGTTGACGACACAGCCCATCACCGCGATCTTCAGGTCGAGAGGAATGCCTTCGACCATTTTTTCAACAGAATTCGCGAGACTGATCAGGTCGATCTGCGTCCGCCCGCATGTCGGGCAGGAGACGACCTCGATATAACCCCTGCGCAGGCCGAGGGTCTGCAGGATCCTCTTCCCGACGCGCACCTCCTCCACAGGATCGCCCGTAAGCGAAACGCGGATCGTGTCACCGATCCCCTGACCGAGGATCATGCCGAGTCCGACAGAGGACTTCACGGTCCCGGAGAACACCGTCCCGGCCTCCGTGATGCCCACGTGGAGGGGATAATCTGTCTTCTCGGCGATAAGCTCATGTGCCTTTACGCACATGAGTACATCCGAGGACTTGATGCTGATGACCATGCGGTCATATCCCATCTCCTCTATGATCCGCACCTTGTCGAGGGCGCTTTCCACGAGTCCCTCCGCCGTGACCCTTCCGTACTTCTCTATAATATCCTTCTCAAGGGATCCGGAGTTCACGCCGACACGAATCGGTATATTTCTTTCCTTCGCGCAGTCTACGACCGCCCGGATCCGGTCAGGGCTCCCGATGTTGCCGGGGTTGATCCGGATCGCGTCCGCACCGTTCTCCATCGCGGCGATCGCGAGTCTGTAATCAAAATGAATGTCCGCGACGATCGGAATGTGGATAGCCTTCTTTATCACACGGAAGGATTCCGCAGCCTGCATGGTCGGCACCGTCGAGCGAATGATCTCGCAGCCGGCCTCCTCAAGGGTGAGGATCTGTGCGATCGTCTGAGCGGCATTCTCCGTCTTTGTATTGGTCATGGACTGGACTGCGATCGGATTTCCCCCGCCGATCACGCGGGAGCCGATCTGTATTTCTTTTGTATGTTCTCTGTACATTATATTTACACTGCCTCCATAAGGCTTCAAGTCCCGCTCGCGAGACCCGGTCGCGGAGGGAAATACCCTCCGGCTGTTCCTTCCCTCTCATCTTAATCCATTTCAGGCGTTTGCGAAAGTCTGTTCTCCGTCTGATTCATCCCGAGACTTACGACGCGGGAATATAAGTGTCATGGATTATATTGCGATCGGGATGTTCTTTACCTGCTCCCCGTGCTGATAGTCCGAGACGATCAGGTCGTCCGTCGTAAACGCGTAGAAATCCTTCACCTCCGGGTTGAGGGAGACCTTCGGGGCCGGATACTCGGGCCGGCTGATCAGCTCCTCGATAATCGGGACATGCCTGTCGTAAATATGGGCGTCTGCAATCATGTGCACGAGCTGGCCCGGGATCATATCCGAGACCTGGGCGATCATCATGAGCAGGATCGCGTACTGGCAGACATTCCAGTTGTTGGCCGCCAGCATGTCCTGGGATCTCTGCGTGAGCACCGCATTGAGCGTGAGCTTCTCCTCTCCCTTCGTCTGCGTGACGTTAAATGTCACGGACCAGGCGCACGGATACAGGTTCATCTCGTGAAGATCCTGATGGTTGTAAAGGGATGTGATGATCCTGCGGCTGAACGGATTGTGCGAGAGATCATAGAGGACACGGTCCACCTGGTCGAACATTCCCTCCCTGTAGGCATGCTTAATGCCGAGTTGGTAGCCGTAAGCCTTTCCGATCGACCCGTCGGGATCCGCCCACTCGTCCCAGATATGGGAGTGGAGGTCCTTAATGTTGTTCGACTTTCTCTGCCAGATCCAGAGGATCTCGTCCATCGCGCTCTTAAGCGCCGTTCTTCTCAGGGTGATCGCCGGGAATTCCCTGCGGAGATCATAGCGGTTCACGACGCCGAACTGCTTTATGGTGTAAGCCGGTGCTCCGTCCTCCCAGTGAGGGCGCACTTTCTCTCCTCTCGTATCCGTCCCGTTCTCCAGAATATCTCTGCAGGTCTCCTTGAAAATCTGATCGGCAAGACTCATGCTCCGTCTCCTTTCCGCGTTCTATCTCTTCCAGGCGTTTGAGAAACGTTGTGCTCCACAGAAATTGTGTGAACATTCAAACGGCTTCCGCGCCTTGAACTTCTGATCATTCGTG
>CAMOXU010000115.1 GCA_946629525.1 uncultured Clostridia bacterium | reverse complement strand
TTTGCAAATGACATCTGCCATATATAGTGGTGATTTGTCTTACTGCGACAGCCCCTCTCTCAAAAGTTCTGTCAGTTTTTCAGTTCCCGAGCTTTTCGGAAAAGTCGGCAAGCACTTCGGAGATCTTGATCTGCTGCGGACATACCTGCTCACAGCTGCGGCACTGCAGACATGCCTGCGGTTTCTTATCCTCGGGCAGGGCGGAAAGTGCCATGGGCGCGATAAATCCGCCGCCGGTAAATGCATGCTCGTTATAAAGGGAGATCAGCTGCGGAATATCGAGACCCATCGGGCAGTGGCTCACACAGTAGTGACATGCCGTGCAGGGTACTGTTCCGACGGAAAGCATCCTGTCGGCAATCCCGAGCAGCGCTTTCATCTCCGCATCGTCAAGCTTTTTGTCTGTTTCAAATGTCTTCAGGTTCTTTTCGAGCTGCTCCTCATTGGACATGCCGGAGAGGATCATCGTGACGGAAGGAATGCTCTCAAGGAAGCGGAACGCCCATGCCGGAATCTCCTCATCCGGACGAAGCGCTTTCAGCTCTGCCTCATCTTCCGGTCTGAGGTTCGCCAGCTTGCCGCCGCGAAGCGGCTCCATGACCCACACCGGAATGTTCCATTCATCAAGAAGCGCCACCTTCTCCTTCCCGTTCTGGAAAGTCCAGTCGAGATAGTTGAGCTGCAGCTGGCAGAATTCCATATCTTTGCCGTAAGCATCAAGGAAGCGTTTCAGTACGTCCATACTTCCGTGGCAGGAGAATCCAAGGTGTCTGATTCTTCCGTTCTTTTTCTGCTCCATCAGGTAACTGTAGATACCGTACTTCTCATCGTCCAGATAAGCGTCGATGTTCATCTCGCAGACATTGTGGAAGAGATAAAAGTCAAAGTATTCCACCTGCAGCTTTTCGAGCTGTCTTTCAAAGATTTCTTCCACGTGTCCCCAGTTGGAAGGATCATACCCCGGGAACTTGGTGGCAACGTAGAACTTCTCCCTCGGATACTTCTTCAGTGCGGTGCCCATGACGGTCTCCGAGTTTTCCCCATGATAGCCCCACGCTGTATCGTAATAGTTAATTCCTGCAGCCATCGCAGTATCCACCATGCGGAGCGCGGCGGCCTCATCGATCCTGCCGTCGTCCCCGTCGATCACCGGAAGACGCATTGCCCCGAAACCGAGTGCGGACAGCTTCATTCCCTGAAAATCTCTGTAAATCATATCTTGCCCTTCCTTTCAATTATCTGTTTTCCTCTGATCCGGGACCAGGGTTTCTGGCTCTTATTATAATCGTTCGTGAGGAAATATGCTAATACTTGTATCTTATATCATGATATTCTTGTCAGGAATAGTTTCGGATCCCGCGCCAAGTCTCGCGAACGAGACTTGAACAAAAGCCGCTCCGCATCGTCCGAAGAATAGATATCAGAATCGTTTTGCAGACCCGATCATCATAATTCGCATTGATCGATAGAGCTTTTTTCTCAGAATCTGTTATAATAACTCTCATATAATCATCAGAGAGCGAAACGAAGGAGAACCTTACACATAATGGCAGCATTTTTCGGAGCAAATGAAATATGGACGAAGTATGAGGGCGACGGCAGGGAACCTGTTATTCTGGCAGGTGTGCGCGAGACCGATGGCAAAGAATCTGTCTCGGAAGCGGAATTTCTGCACTCCCTGGACGAACTGGCGGAGCTTGCCAAAGCCTGCGACATGGAGCCCCTCGATACCGTGACACAGGCGCTCGCCCACGTCAACGCCGGCCTGTATGTCGGTACCGGAAAGGCGGAGGAGATACGTGCAAGCGCGGAAATGTTCGGTGCTAAGCGGGTCATTTTCAACGACACCCTCTCCCCCTCCCAGATCCGAAATCTGCAGAAGCTCCTGGAGCTGCCTGTGATGGATCGAACTGCGCTGATTCTCGAAATCTTCGAACGCAGGGCAAGGACCAGGGAGGCAAGGCTCCAGGTGGAGCTCGCCAAGATCCGATATCTGAAGCCCAGACTGATCGGCATGTGGGAGACCCAGAACCGCCAGGGCGGTGCTTCGGGTGCCATGTCCGCCAAGGGTGAAGGCGAGACCCAGCTGGAAATCGACCGCCGGACCATTGACCACCGTCTCAGCGAGCTGACCCGGGAGATCAAAGGCGTCAGCCGTGAGCGTGAGACCCAGCGCAAGAAGAGACAGGGGTCGGGACTTCCTCTGGTGTCTCTCGTGGGCTATACCAATGCCGGCAAGTCTACCATCATGAATGCGATGCTTTCGCAGTATTCGTCAGATGCAGCTCCGGAAAGTGAGACAGAGAAACGACAGGTGTTCGAAGCGGATATGCTTTTCGCCACTCTGGATACGACCGTACGCCGGATCACGGTGGGGAGAGGACAGGAATTCCTGCTGTCCGATACGGTAGGCTTTATTCATAAGCTTCCCACCTCTCTTGTCGAAGCCTTTAAATCGACTCTCGAAGAAGTGACGCAGGCGGATCTTCTGGTACAGGTGGTGGACGGCTCCGATCCGCACTGCAGGAACCATATTGAGGTCACGAAAAACATCATCGCGGAGATCGGCGCCGGCCATATTCCCATGATCACGGTCTATAATAAGGCGGATCTGTGTGACCCGCCCGCCGCTCATCCCGTCACAGGGGTCACAGAACAGACCGTAGCCGGGATCACCAATATAAATCTGTATCTCTGCGCCAAGGAAAAAAGTTCGATCGACTGCCTGACCAGAACGATCTTTGATATTCTCCACGCGAAGCGGACGGTCCGGACGTTCCTGATTCCCTATAACCGTGGGAACCTCGTCTCGTTCCTGATGGAGCAGGCTCATGTGCTGGAGACAGAATATGAAGCGGAGGGAACGAAGATCACCGCAGAGTGTGATCAGGCAACTGCGGATCAGGTGGAGTATGCGCTGAAGCAGTAACATTTAATATAAAAAAGGAGGAAACTGTTATGTCAAATGCAACCAAAGTCAGTGAGTTTCTTGATAAGGCTCAGGTATTCTACTTTCTGACCACCGACGGAGACCAGCCCAAAGGCCGTCCGTTCGGCTTCCATCTCCTGGACGGAGACAAGGTCTACTTCGGATGCGGCACCTTTAAGAATGTGTTCCAGCAGCTGACCGCCAACCCCAAAGTCGAGATCCTTGCGGTGAACGGCGGCGAGTTCATGCGCTATGACGGATCCGTTAAGATCGTCAAGGATGACGCACTGCTTGACAAGGTGCGTGCCGCCATGCCGGAGATCATGGGAATGTATGATAAGAACGGCTGGGAAATGGGCCTCTTCTATCTTGAAAATGGTCATGCGGAGATCCGCGGGATGATGGATCTCATCGAGGAGTTCGACGTCTGATCAGGTCCGGATCAGCGCTGCGCACAGCATTTATCTGCAAACGGCATCTGCTGTGCGCAGATACGAATCAAGGGAGCATTTAGTCTCAGCTCCGGTTTGCAGACTATGAAAAAAGGAAGTGAACGAGCGATGAATGTTCCGATAAAAACGGTACGAACAGATTCTTTTTCGATGGATTATTTCCGATTCGGACACGGCGCGGAACCCCTTGTGATCCTTCCGGGGCTCAGCGTTCAGAGCGTCATGCTCTTTGCAGACTCTGTCGCGGAGGCCTATCAGATCCTGTCGGACAAGTTCACGATATATGTGTTCGACCGAAGAAAAGAGCTGCCTCCTTCATACTCTGTTTCGGAGATGGCAAGGGATACAGTTCTGGCAATTGAAGCACTGGGGCTTGACCGCATAAACCTTTTCGGCGCGTCTCAGGGAGGGATGATCGCCATGGAAGCAGCCATCCTGAGCCCTGCTCTGATCCGGAGGCTGGCACTCGGATCCACCACATCCTCTGTGGGAAATGCCCGGTTTGCAGCGATTGAAGAATGGATACGGCTGGCAGAGTCCGGTGATAAGGCAGGTCTGTATCTCGCATTCGGGGAGGCGATCTACCCCAAGGTCACATTCGATCTGTCGCGTGACCTGCTGATCGAAGCGTCGAAAACCGTCACGGATGACGACCTCATGCGTTTCATCGTGCTTGCTAAAGGCATGAAGGGATTTGACGTGACAGATGATCTGAAGAAGATCACCTGTCCGGTCCTTGTGCTCGGTTCAAAGGACGATCGGGTGCTGGGACCTGCCGCTTCGGTTTTGATCGCGGAAAACCTCAGTGAGCTGCCGGGTCATACTCTTTATATGTATGATGGATACGGCCATGCAGCGTATGACACTGCTCCGGATTACCGGGAGAGGCTGCTGCGGTTCTTCGCGAGCTGAGAAACCAGATCTTCCATCGCGCAATATCCGGTTCCTCCATGAGATACACAGCAGAGTGAACAACCCTCAACGTGAGTACCTCTCCCGCGATAAAGAATAAAGAATAAAGAATAAAGAATAAAAAAGGCACTGCCTGATTTTCTCTGACAGTTCAGTCAGATTCTTTCAGGCAGTGCCTTTTTATGTTATCATTTGTTTCTTTTTGCAGAAAATCCTCCTTTATTAAATCCAAATTCTATGTTCATATGGAATCATTCCTTCTTGACATATTTGTAGTTGCTAACTATAATGAATTATCGTTAGTAAACACTAATAGTATTCGGCTCATGGTTTCATAACACTATACAGAAGAAGACAGGAGGGTCAAAATGATGCCGCTTTGTTATGCAGAATCAGGGCAGCCGCTCACCATCAAGCGAATCGGAGGGAATCCGGAAGCGAAACAGCATCTGAAGGATCTCGGATTCAATGTCGGCGGCGAGGTTCGTATTGTCAGCTCTCTGAACGGAAACCTGATCGTGCAGGTCAAAGAGAGCCGCATAGCTGTCAGCAATGAGCTGGCACAGAAAATAATGGTATAAAAAGGAGGAAATAAAACGGTGAGAACGCTCAGAGACGTCAAAATCGGCGAGACTGCCACTGTCGTTAAGCTTCACGGAGAAGGCGCAGTCAAAAGGCGTATCATGGATATGGGCATTACAAAACACACCTCTGTCTACGTGCGCAAGGTCGCTCCGCTCGGAGACCCGATTGAAGTAACCGTACGGAACTACGAGCTGTCTCTTCGCAAAGCGGACGCAGAGATGATAGAAGTGGAATAAACGCCCTACGAAGGGCTTTTTTTCAGCTATTGGTTAGAGAATTCTAATCAAAAAGTGCATTTATTCAGAAAGGAAGAAGGAGAATGAATATTCGCATTGCCCTTGCAGGGAATCCGAACAGCGGTAAGACGACGCTGTTCAATGCATTGACCGGCTCCAACCAGTTCGTAGGAAACTGGCCTGGCGTCACAGTTGAGAAAAAGGAAGGAAAACTGAAAAAGCACGACGGCGTAACGATCGTCGATCTTCCGGGTATATACAGCCTTTCACCCTATACTCTGGAAGAAGTTGTCGCCAGAAATTATCTGATCACGGAGCGCCCGGACGCCATCCTGAATATCATCGACGGCACGAACCTGGAGCGCAACCTTTATCTGACGACTCAGCTTGTGGAAGTCGGAATTCCGGTCGTCGTAGCCATCAACATGATGGACGTGGTGGAGAAGAACGGCGACAAGCTGAACTCTGCTGAACTGTCCCGTCAGCTCGGATGCAAGGTGCTGGAGATCTCCGCACTGAAGGGCACGGGCGTGATGGAAGCGGCGGAAGCCGCCATTACGGCAGCGCAGGGTGAGACGACGATCCCGCAGCATACATTTTCCGGACCCGTCGAGCACGCGATCGCGCATATCGAGGAAGCGATCGTACACGACCTGCCGGAAGAGCAGCAGAGATGGTACGCGATCAAGGTGTTCGAGCGCGATGACAAGGTGATCGAGCAGCTGAACATTGCTCCGGACAAGAAGAGACATATCGAGAAGGATATTCTTGCTGCCGAGAAGGAGCTGGATGACGACGCGGAGAGTATCATCACCAATGAGCGGTATGTCTATATCGCAGGAATCATCAAATCCTGCTACAAGAAGCATAACGTCGGCGCTTTAACCACTTCCGACAAGATCGATAAAATCGTTACGAACCGCTGGCTCGGTCTGCCGATTTTCGGCCTGATCATGTTCGCAGTCTACTGGATCGCAATGGTCGCTGTCGGAACACCTGCCACAGACTGGGCGAACGACGGTCTTTTCGGCGATGGATATCACCTTTTCGGCATGGGTACCGCGCAGTACGAGGAAGCGGCCGAGCGTTACGGAGACACTGATCAGATCATCGACGCGTTCGCAACAGAATATGAAGTCGAGCTCGATGAGGAAGACCCGGAGAGCTCGCTTGCGAAGCTCGTCGAAGCTGTACCGGCCGACGCAGACGTCACATACATTACGCAGGATGAAGAGACACTGGCGACAGAAGAACATCCTGGCACGACCAAAGAAGATCTGGAAGCTGCAGTCGCAGAATTCCTGAGCACTGAGGAAGGCTATAAGTCCGATATTGGAGCGCCGGATCCGGCGAGCTACGGAACATGGATTCCCGGTATTCCGCCTCTCGTAGAAGGCCTGCTCGATAACGTCGGCGCTGCAGACTGGCTGAAGGGACTTATCCTCGATGGTATCGTGGCCGGTGTCGGAGCTGTCCTTGGCTTCGTTCCCCAGATGCTCGTACTTTTCTTCCTGCTGGCCTTCCTGGAAGCATGCGGCTATATGGCACGTATCGCGTTCGTACTGGACCGCGTGTTCCGCAAATTCGGTCTGTCCGGCAAGTCCTTCATCCCCATGCTGATCGATCTCGTATGCCGTCTTCTGCT
>CAMOXU010000114.1 GCA_946629525.1 uncultured Clostridia bacterium | reverse complement strand
CCGGTTTCCCGGTGTTTTCCCCTCGGTGTTTTCCGGACCGTTTTTTCCCCAAAAAAAGAGCTTCCGCAGCAAAACGGAAGCTCTTTTTTGAAAAAACTTACATTTTAAATTCTTATTCCGCCGAAGCAGCAGTTGCACAGCAGATTCGCCAGACAGAAATAGTAGCAGAGTCCCTGCGACGAAGTTGCCGGTGTCCCGCTGAATCCGAAGCTCCGGTTCTGGTTCTGATACCAGCTCCGGCCGTTCACAAGCTGCTGAAGGAGCGCCTGATACTCCTGATTGCCCGGCTCCATATCCGCCGCGCGCTTCGCGTGCTCGAGCGCGGTCACATTGTTGCCCATCCCGCTGTTCGCGACCGCCGAGTAATAATACCAACGGGCTCCGCGCCTGTTCAGCGCGGCATTGTTCAGAGCGTTCAGAGCCTCCCGGTAAGCCCGGTTGTTGATATAATTGCGGGCCGCCTGCTCCTCATTGGACTCCATCTGCGCTTCCTGCTGCCTTCTCTGCTGGGAATACGCGAACCACTGATTAAAGAAATCGGTGTACGTTCCGAAATCTGCGTATCCGCGCTGATTCTGATAGCCGCCCTGCTGGTACTGACCCTGCTGATACGGTCCCTGCTGATACTGGGCCTGCTGATACTGGTTCTGCTGATACGGTCCCTGCTGGCCGTACCCGTAGCCGCTGCTCTGGGCTCCTCCGGTATTCCCGTAGGGGCTTGTCCCGCGCTGCCGCGCATCCTGGATCTGCCGGTAAGCTTCCTGTACTTCCTTAAAACGCTTCTCGGCATACTCCGCATTCCCCGGATTCTGATCCGGATGCCACTTTTTGCTCTTGTCACGATACGCCTTCTTCAGATCTGCATCACTGCAGTCAGCCGTGACTCCCAGCACTTTGAATGGATCTGATATCATGCGTGCCTTTCTCCCTTTTCTTCTCTTTCGCGGATGATCTCCCCGTACCTGACCCACACGCCGGAATAGATGATATTCCGAAGAATATCAATATCCTGCACGATAGGCAGCCTTTCAAAGGCCTTTGCGCACTCCGATATCATCATTGTCAGTGTATTCTCGACGAGTGCCTCGAAATCCTTCCGTCCCGCTTCCGGGATCCAGGGATTATAAGCGCCCTTCTTCAAATCCTTCGGAAGATCGTCGAACGCATCCAGAAGATAAACAAACTTTCCGAGATAAAATCCCAGATGGCGGATCTCCGACGCCCACGGATCCTTCTCATCCATGAGAAAGACCTCCGCTGTCAGACTGCCCGTATACCCGGCGACATCGTCGAGGTCATAGTCCCTCTTTTCCTCGGCCTCCGCGAGGAGCCTCACGTTCTTCGCAATGGCTTCCGCCTGCCTCGGATACCTTCCCTCGATCTTCCGGGCACTTTTCCGAAGCTTCGCCGCAAGAACTCTGGCCTTTACGCTCCGCTCGTCCCGGATGTCGTCCACCAGCTTATAGTAGGTGAGGAGGACGCTCATGTCCGCAGCGTAATCCGTGATCTCGTTGAACACCATGTCCTGCTTCTCGGCGGGATGCACCATGCAGCGTCTGCGGTCGCTCCTCAGCGGCTTCTCATACAGCCCGTTCAGGAGGATCACGAGAAAAGTCATATCATACGTCAGCGCAAGCTGCGCAGCCTTTCCGTAACGGACATCGAGCGCATGGCAAAGACCGCAGTAATAACTGCGGTAGCGCTTGAAGTCACGTATCTTCATTTCATCCCTGTTGGCCGTAACGTAACCGAACATACTCTCTCCGTTAATCGATGTGTGCAGCCCCCTCACAGGTTCGACCGTACATTTGCTGTCGCCGGCTGTTCATTTCACAGATATGCGCTGTCGTCAGACGCTTTGTTCACATGTATGCGCTGTCGTCAGACGCTCTGTTCACATGCATACGATGTCGTCAGACGCTCTGTTCACATGCATACGATGTCGTCAGACGTTCTTCTCAAAAGAAGTCCTGCACTTCGGGCAGGTGATGCGAACGTGTCCCTTTCCCTTCGGGACGCGCACGTCCTGACCGCACTTCGGGCAGGTAAAATGCCTGTACTCTCCCCTGTCATCAAAGCGCTTTTTCCGGATCCGGAAGAACTTCCGGACTCCGGCGGTCACGGACAGGAACTTCTGATTCTCTGCGTACCTTTTCGGTATGTTCCGCGAGAACATGCGGAAATAGGAATAAACAAGGACCGCCCAGATGAGTATCTGGAGGATCCAGCTCCGGATGAAGAAGGACAGTACAATGAGGACGAACATGACTCCGATCAGAAAGCGCACGAAGCTGTCCACCCCGTACCGTCCGTACATAAAGCGGCGCAGATTATCATTCATTCTGCTCATGAAATTTTTCATAACAAATCTCCTGCTGTTCTTTGATGCCCTGTCCGGTTTTGCCTCCGTATGAAGGACATCACATAGAAATATGATAATACCTGCAGGGCATTTAGGCAAGAAAGCCGAATCCTCTTTACAAAAGTTTTAGAGTCTTTCACACGGTATTTTCGGCTCCGGACAGACGCAGAGCGGCTGCCTGCTCTGTATGTCTGACGAGTCAAATTCATCCGCCTTTTTGTACTGTCCTGCACTGTATCGCGTTTTACATATTATTATTTTGTATATATTATAGTTTTTTCTCTGTTATCGTTTATTTCGCATTATTATCTTTATCATATTATTGTTTATTATATTATACTGTGTATTATACTCTATAAAGCAGAAATCTCCTTCTCAAACGCGGATCTCCCTGCCGAATCAGCAGCCTCCCGCCTGAAGCAAAAACAGCCGTCCAAATCCGGCCCTCACGCCGCGCCGGATGCAGGATTTCTCCCTGCTGCGCACCTGTGATTTCCCTGCAGAACCGCTTTTTTGACTGGAAATATATTGTCATATATGCTAAGATTTATTAAATAAGTTCGTGTTTTTTGTGCAAATATGCATAGAAGGAGGCAGTAAATGCTCAACGATTATGTAAGGCCTGAACAGCCGTCTAAAGAAGATGTCAAAGCCCGTGTGAAAACCGAGCAGGAAAAGCTCTCGTCCTACGGCATGAAGATCAAGGAGGCCAAACTTCCCGTTATGGTCATCTTTGAAGGATGGGGTTCCGCCGGCAAGGGCAGCGCGATCGCAAATGTCATAAAAAATATTGACCCTCGCTTTTTCCAGGTCACGACGATGGATAAGCCCGCCACACCGGACGAACTCCGCAAACCGTTCCTCTATCGCTACTTTGTCGAGATCCCGGAGGCAGGGAAATTCAAATTCTTTGACTCCTTCTGGATGAACGAAGTCACGAGGGACCGGATCGCCGGAAAGCTCAGTGACGAGGACTATGAGAAGAGGATCCGCAGCATCAACGTGACCGAGCGGCAGCTGACCGACAACGGATATCTGGTCATGAAGTTCTTCTTCCACATCAGCCGCAAGGAGCAGAAAAAGCGTCTTCAGGGGCTGCTCGATGACAAGAACGCCCGCTGGCGCGTAAGCGACGCCGATCTCTCGGAGAATAAGCATTATGACGAGTATCTCCGCGTCTACGACAAGTATCTGAAGGATACCGACCGCTCCCAGGCACCGTGGTACATCATCGACGCGTCCAACAGAAAGTGGGCGGAGCTCCAGGTCCTCTCCTACCTGAACCTCGGGATCGAGACTGCCATGAAGAACCGCGCACTCGCGGTTCCGATCCTCCAGAACACGTTCCCGCTCAAGCACATGCCGCTCTTATCCGAGATCGACCTCAACAAGAGCCTCACCGACGAGGAGTACAAGGAACGTCTCGACGTGCTGCAGGCAGAGCTTCACGACCTGCACAACAAGCTGTACCGCAAGAAGATCCCGGTCGTCATCGCCTACGAAGGCTGGGACGCTGCCGGCAAGGGCGGCAACATCAAGCGCATCACCGGCGCGCTCGATCCGCGCGGCTATACGGTCCATCCGATCGCGAGCCCGGAGCCCCATGAGAAAGCTCGTCACTATCTCTGGAGATTCTGGAACCGTCTTCCCAAGACCGGACATATCGCAATCTTCGACCGCACATGGTACGGCCGCGTCATGGTAGAGCGTCTGGAGGGCTTCTGCTCGGAAAATGACTGGCAGAGAGCCTACAACGAAATGAATGAGTTCGAGAAGGAGCTCGCTGACTGGGGTGCCGTCGTGATCAAATTCTGGGTGCAGATCGACAATCAGACCCAGCTCGAGCGCTTCACCGACCGCCAGAATACTCCGGAGAAGCAGTGGAAGATCACGGACGAGGACTGGAGGAACCGTGATAAATGGGATCTCTACGAGGGCGCTGTCAATGAGATGCTCCAGAAGACGAGCACGACCTACGCGCCGTGGTACATTCTGGAATCCGTCGATAAAAAGTACGCCCGCATCAAAGCCCTCGAGATCGTCATCGATTCCATCAAGAAGGCTTTCTGAGCACGGATATTGCAAAATGAACATGCAGTGCGACTGAAACCATGAGAATTGCACGATAAAGATCCAAAACCCCATAAACGTCAAAACTCCCGCACCGGCATGCGCCGGATGCGGGAGTTTCTTATTAAAGGAGTTTCAGATGAAAAAGTATTGTTGTCTTGTTTGATTCTGTCCGAAGTCCGAAGACGGACTCCGGATAAAAGGATGCTTTCCTTAACCCTTTACAGCACCCGCAGCGACACCGCCGACGATGTACTTGGAGAGGAACAGGTAAACGATGATGACCGGGAAGATCGAGAACGCGATGGCCGCATAGACCTGGCCCATATCGAACTTCAGCCAGTCAGCTGCTCTAAGCTGCGCGATCAGGATCGGCAGGGTCTTCATTTTATCCTTGCTCAGAACGAGGGCCGGAGTGAAGTAATTATTCCAGCTCGATACGAAAGCGAAAATTGCCTGTACTGCGATTGCCGGGACCATCAGCGGAAGGACTACCTTGTTGAATGTGTAGAACTCGCCTGCGCCGTCGATACGGGCCGCCTCGATCAGGGAGCTCGGAAGGTTGCTCTCCATGTACTGCTTCATATAGAAGAAGGTGACCGGAGATGCGATTGCCGGGACGATCAGCGGGATGAAGTTATTCATCAGCTTCATTTTGGTCATCAAACGGATGAATCCGAGTGCGGAGACCTGTGTCGGGATCATCATGATCGCAAGGATGAAAGTAAAGATCGCTTTCTTGCCCTTGAACTCATAGGAATGGATCGCGTAGGCCGTCATGACCGAGAAATACGTTGTGAGAGCTGCCGTGCAGGCCGAGATGAAGACTGAGTTCCGAAGACCCGAGAGCATCGGCTGCGAGCTGTGCAGCATGTTGTTCAGATTCTCCATCAGATGGGAGCTCGGGATCGCCGTAAAGCCGCGTCCGAGTTCGCCGTTCGATCTGGTCGCGTTGATGAACAGTACGTAGAACCAGAAGAGGCAGAGGAAGGACAGAAGAATAAGTACGACATAGGAAACGGCTCTTCTCACGTGAATGGATGCACCGCTGCTTGCTTTATTGTTTGCCATTTTTCTTTCCTCCTTTCCTTATTTCACTTCGTTCTGTGCTGTCGTCTTGAAAATGAACATACTGAGTATACCGGTGATGATCAGAAGGATGACCGAAAGGGCACCCGCCATACCATAGTTCTTACTGAACAGATGCTTGTTCAGGAACATGATCAGAGTCATCGACGAGGACATCGGATCGCCCGTGCCGTTCGTCAGGATCTGCGGAACGTCGAACATCTGGAGACCACCGATCAGGGATGTGACCATAACGTACACGAGGATCGGGCGGAGCAGCGGAAGGGTGATCTGGAAGAAGATCTGCGTCGCTGTCGCGCCGTCGACCTGTGCGGCCTCGAAAAGGGATGTATCGATACCGAGCATGCCGGCCATCAGAAGGATCGTCGTATTACCGAACCACATGAGGAAGTTCATAAGGGCGACCAGCCCGCGAACGCTCCACACATGGGACATGAACTTGTAGGGTTTTGCGAGGAAGCCTGCATTTACCAGGATCGAGTTGACCGGGCCGCCGTCTGCGAAAAGTGCGAAGAAGAGCATCGCGAAAGCGGAAGCCATGATCAGGTTCGGCAGGTAGATGACTGTCTTGAAGAATCTCTGTCCCTTCAGTCTCAGGGACGGATCCGTGAACCAGGCTCCGAGGAGCAGCGAAACGAGGATCTGCGGGATAAAGCCCATGACCCACATGATCATTGTGTTCTTGAAGTAGATGAGGAAATCCTTCTGGCCGATCAGCTTTACGTAATTCCCCAGTCCAACGAAATTCGGGCCGATCTGCTTGAGACCTGACCGGTAGTTCTCAAAGAAGCTGTAGTAGACCGTAGATACCAGCGGGATCAGCTGGAAGATCAGGAAGACTACAATAAAAGGTATCAGGAAGAAGTAGCCCCACTTATTGTAGCTGGTAATTGCGCTTGCCTTTTTCTTCTGCATATTTACGCACCCCTCCGCAATGATAATTTTCAGATTCTTTCAGGACCCGCAGCGCGGCTCTGGCAGGATCTGCAGATGCCGTCCTGCCGGTCCTGAAACCGATGATTTGCTTCCAATAATGATACTTTTTACGACAGATCAGATGCTGCAGGAGACATAAAAGGTGCCTGCCCGCTCATTACGGACAGGCACCTCTCTAATCACCTATTGCTGTAATCCGAATATCTTATTGATTATGCAAGTTCCGGATACTTGACCTTGATGTTCTTCTCGAACTCTGCAAGAGCATCTTCATAGGTAGCAGCGTTGCCTTCGAAGTAGTTCTTCATAGCCTTCTGGAACTCTTCGTTGCAGCCC
>CAMOXU010000113.1 GCA_946629525.1 uncultured Clostridia bacterium | reverse complement strand
GCGAGGATAAGATCGTCGCGATCTGCAACTGCGCCGCCGGCGTCTGCAACGCCCTCCGCACATCCCAGCTCTACAACACGCCGAACATGTCGGCATCCGCTTACCGCGCACATGTGGAGAAGGAGAAATGCGTCGCCTGCGGCAAGTGCGTCGAAGTATGTCCTGTCGGTGCAGCCAAGCTCGGCCAGAAGCTCTGCAGGAAGGACGGCTCCGCTGTCACCTATCCGAAATCCGAGCTCCCGAATGCAAAGGTCTGGGGTCCGGACAAGTGGAATTACAACTACCGCGAGGATGTCCGCATCAACTGCTACGACACCGGAACATCCCCCTGCAAGACGGCATGTCCGGCCCATCTGGCCGTTCAGGGCTACATCAAAATGGCGGCGGAAGGCCGTTTCACCGACGCCCTGAAGCTCATCAAGCAGGACAACCCGCTCCCGGCAGTCTGCGGCGCGGTCTGCAACCGCCGCTGCGAGGACGCATGTACCCGCGGGACCATCGATGAGCCGCTTGCCATCGATGAGATCAAGAAATATATCGCCTCCCTGGATCTCGCGAGCGAGACCCGCTACGTCCCGTTCTGCGAAAAGCACGACGGCGGCTTCTGGGGCGATGAGTACAAGATCGCAGTCATCGGCGCAGGCCCGGCCGGTCTCTCCGCAGCCTACTACCTGCGGCTCAACGGCTATCCGGTCACCGTCTTTGAGAAAAATGAAAAACCCGGCGGCATGCTCACCTACGGCATCCCGTCCTATCGCCTCGAGAAGAACGTCATCGACGCGGAGGTGGACGTCATCCGTGAGATGGGCGTCGAATTCCGATGCGGCGTCGAGATCGGAAAAGACATCACGATCGACGAGCTCCGGCAAATGGGCTACAAGGCCTTCTTCGTAGCCATCGGCGCGCAGGGCGGCCGTCTTGCCGGTGTCCCGGGCGAGGACGCAGAAGGTGTCGAGACCGGCGTGGATTTCCTGAGAAGGAACAACCTGGACCACGAATCCGCCACGCTTACAGGAGATACGATCGTCATTGGCGGCGGAAATGTCGCAGTCGACGTCGCGCGCACTGCCGTCCGTGCCGGGGACGGAAAAGTCACGATGATCTGTCTTGAAGGACCGGACGAGATGCCCGCAGCCCGCGACGAAGTCGGGGAGGCAAAAGAAGAAGGCATCTGCGTGATCAACGGCTGGGGGCCGAAGGAAGTCCTCACCGAAGGCGGCCGCGTTACGGGCGTCCTCTTCAAAAAGTGCACGTCTGTCAAGGACGCGGACGGCCGCTTCAACCCGCAGTACGATGAAAATGAGACGATGACCCTTACCTGCACGAACGTCCTCATGTCCATCGGCCAGTCGATCCTCTGGGGAGATCTTCTCGCCGGCACGAAAGTCGAGCTGAACCGCAATATGACCGCCGTGGCGGACCCGGTCACCCGGCAGACAGCCGAGCCGGATATCTTCGTTGGCGGAGACGTCTTCACGGGTCCGCGCTTCGCCATCGATGCGATCGCCGGCGGCCGCGAAGGCTACACCTCGATCAACCGTTTCGTGCATGAGGGCAATTCCCTGACGATCTCCCGTGATCTCCGGAATTTCGTCGAGCTCAACAAGGACGATATCCTCGTCGAGACCTACGACAACGCAAAGCGCCAGATCCCGGGCAAAAAGGCCGGCATTGCGAACAAGACCTATGAGGATCTCCGTCTCTGCCTGACACCCGAGCAGGTGCAGACCGAGGCCGCAAGATGCCTCGGCTGCGGCGCGACCACCGTCGACGAGAACCGCTGCGTTGGCTGCGGACTCTGCACGACAAGGTGCGAGTTCGACGCGATCCATCTTGAGCGGACGCATCCGAAGGCCAGCACGATGTGCTCAGCGGAGCAGAAGTTCGGCCTGATCGCACCCTACGTCCTGAAAAGGGCCGGAAAGATCGCGATCAATAAGGTGAAGCGAAAATAAAGTTCAGGCACAACAAAACGGCTGCGGCACCTGATGGGGCCCCAGCCTCTCTTTTACTCTTCCACTTTTCTTCTTATCTTTTTATTGCCCTCTTTTTGCGCTCGATATGCCGTTTTCGGGAGCCATGAGATATCGCACGCTGTCACATTTTGCCGCACTGAAGCAAAAAAGTATATGCTTATCAATGCTTTTCTGCTATAATGAGCAAGTTAAACAAATCTTTTTATATACCCTCTGCCTCCGGACATGAGCAGTTGGCTGAGCCCGTGTCCCGGATGCCCGGAATATAAAAGTAGTATGATCAGGTTTTTGCAAAACAGTATATTCCGTGCAGAAAGGGGAAGCAAAAGAGAAAGGAGTTACTTATGAGTTTTCATGACATGGTATCAGCTGCCGACAGCTTTCTGTGGGGTTGGCCGCTCATCATCCTTCTTTTCGGAACGCACATCTTCATGACGTTCCGTACCGGCTTCATTCAGAAGGATATCTTCAAAGCGATCAAGCTTTCCGTCACAAAAGATCCGGACTCTGAAGGAGATGTCTCCCAGTTCGGCGCTCTGACCACCGCGCTTTCTTCGACGATCGGTACAGGTAATATCGTCGGCGTCGGAACCGCGATCGCGATGGGCGGTCCGGGATCTGTCCTCTGGATGTGGCTGACAGGTATCTTCGGCATTGCGACCAAGTACGCCGAGACTCTGATCTCCGTCAAATACCGCGTAAAAAGCGAGGACGGCTCCATGATCGGCGGTGCAATGTACGCCCTTGACCGCGGACTTCACGCAAGATGGCTCGGCATCATCTTTGCGCTCCTTGCATCTGTGTGCGCATTTGGCATCGGCTGTACGGTTCAGGCCAACGCTGTTGCCGCGAACTTCACCGAGAACTTCGGCATCTCTCCCTGGATCATCGCAGCGATCCTTGCAGCCTTAGTCGCGCTCGTCATCATCGGCGGTATTAAGTCCATCACCAGAGTGTCTGAACTCCTTGTTCCGTTCATGGCGGTGTTCTATTTCATCGGATGTCTCGTCATCCTCGTCATCAACCGTGACGTTCTCGGCCAGGCAATCGCAATCATCGTAAAGTCTGCATTTACCACACGTGCTGCAAGCGGCGGCTTCGTAGGAAGCACAATCGCAATCACCTGCCGCTACGGTTTCGCGAGAGGTCTTTTCTCCAACGAATCCGGTATGGGTTCCGCACCGCTCGTCGCTGCTTCTGCGCAGACACGCAACCCGAAGCGCCAGGCTCTGGTCTCCATGACCGGAACATTCTGGGATACGGTCGTTATCTGCCTTATGACAGGTCTCGTTCTGGTATCCTGCATCATCAAGTACGAGCATATCGACGGACTTTCAGGAAACGGCGCAGAGCTTACATCCAAGGCCTTCTCCATGATTCCTTACATCGGCCTTCCGATCCTCGTCGTCGGACTCATCACCTTCGCGTTCTCGACCATCCTGGGCTGGTACTACTATGGTGAGCGCGCGGCGGTCTATCTCTTCGGAGAGAAGATCATCATGGTCTACAAGGTCCTCTGGGTAGCCGGCGTCTTCTTCGGTTCCGTCCTGGAGCTGAACCTCGTGTGGGATCTTGCCGACCTGCTTAACGGACTGATGGCGATCCCGAATATCATCGCGGTGCTGCTGCTCTCCACTGTCATCGCAGCGGAGACAAAGAAATACAGCGGCAGCCACATCGATGACGGGGACGACACACAGATTCCTGTACTGAAGAATGCAAGGAAGGGAATCCTGGGCTAAAAAAAATGCGCATCATTATAAAAGGATCGGCTCCGGGTGGGCCGATCCTTTTTCTGTATGATTACTCTGTATGTCCCCTTCATGATCCGCCTCCGTTACACAAAGTCTATCGCTATGTCCACGAGTTCGGTCATGGAATGAACAATATCACCTGTATTCAGGATCTCGATCTCAAAAGGTTCTTCCCCAAAGTCCATAATATGCCGCAAGTTATTTCCAAAGAACACTTTCAGCATACCTTTCACATCTCTCCATGCCGATAATAGCAGTCATTCACTGTCTTTATGCGATTCCCATATCTCTCCAGTATCAGCAGCTTTTTCCCGCTCACAGCTCCATGCCCATAAGGATCACTTCTTTCTCGCGGCCGAACCCATGCCGCTCGTAGAAGGCCGGAAGAAAACCCTCATTGGCCGTGATCAGGTGAATGCCGACAATGCCGTGTTCCTTCATGTCCTTAATGCACCGGTCGAGCAGTGTTTTCGCAATCCCCCTCCCCTGACAGGCAGGATCCACGGCGAGATCATTTATCTCAAAAGTCCTGCCGTAATGAAACAGCATGGAGGATCCAAGCAGAAAGCCGACAACAGTGTCTCCTTCCACATATTCGAGCCCGTATGACTGCTTCATCTCCAGGATTTCCTTCACGTGAATCACCGCGTCCTCCGGTTTCCACGGGTCATTCCACGGCTCTCCGGAAAATGCCTTCGCATAAATTTCGCCATATCTTTTCACATGGTCCCCTGAGCAGGGTCTGATTTCTCCCATTATAGTAAATCCTCCAATACATTTTTGGTGCATTCTTATCATAGCAGAAAGGGCTTAATATTTCTATCCGCTCTTAGACTTTGCAAGCTCCGGATCTGCCCACCCTGTCCCGAAAAACAGACTCATTTATTTACCGGGCAGGCACCGTCTGATATACTTTAAGCACAAACAGGTAAACACTTCTGCTGCCGAATCTGATCGGAGGACCCCAATGGCATCTAAAGAACGCAAAGGCGATAACCAGAAATTGAAAATGCTCTTCCTCGCCAAAATCTTCACGGAAGAAACGGACGATCTCCACTCTCTGACAATGCCTGCGATCATTGCAAAGCTGGCGTCATACGGTGTCAATGCCGACCGCAAGACTCTTTATCTGGATTTCGAGGAGCTTCGACACTTCGGCTATGACATCATTGCGACCAGGAGCGGCCGAGACTGCTTCTATCATCTGGGCAGCCGGGATTTTGAGCTGCCGGAGCTTAAGCTTCTGGTCGACTCTGTTCAGTCCGCAAAATTCATCACTGACAGGAAATCCAGTGAACTCATCAAAAAGCTGGAATCCCTGGTCAGCAGATATGAAGGCAAGCAGCTTCATCGCCAGGTCGTGATCTCCGGCCGCATAAAGACTATGAATGAAAGCATCTACTATAATGTGGATGAGCTGCATGAAGCGATCAGTGCGGATTCGCAGATCCGCTTTAAATACTATCAGTGGAATATTCGAAAAGAGATGGAGCTTCGAAAAGACGGAGCCTGGTACCAGGTCAGTCCGTGGGGGCTCCTGTGGGACAATGAGAACTATTACCTCGTCGGATTCGATGCCGGCGACGGCAAGATCAAGCATTATCGGGTCGATAAGATGCTCCGGATCACGCTGACGGAGGAACGGCGGGAAGGCAAAGCGCAGTTCAAGGCATTCAATATGCCCCGGTACACTAAGAGCCTGTTCGGTATGTACGCCGGCGAGGAGGCATCCGTTACTCTGGAGGCCCGCAACGATCTGGTCGGTGTTCTGATCGACCGCTTTGGGAAAGACATTTTCATCATTCCTTCCGGCGAGGATCACTTCAAGACGACTGTCAACGTTGCGGTCAGCAGGCAGTTCCTTGGATGGATCATGGCGCTCGGGGATGGGATAAAAATCATTTCACCGGATTCGGTGGTGGAGCAGATGAGAGCGGAAATCGTCCGCCTGTCAAAGCAGTATTTAGACTGATTTCCTAAACATCCTATTGATCAAGGGCGTTTTTTAGTACACATCATCCTCCATACTTAAGTTATCAAAACAAAGACATGTAATGAAGAAAGACTTTTTGACCGCACCTGCCGAAACAGAGCACAATAGAAGGGAGCGATGATCATGCCCGAAGTAACAGCTTATTCCAAAGAATATAACGCATTCTCCCGGAAGCTGCTTGAAAAGTTTTATGCTTCCAGAAAGGATCAGAATCTGATTTTTTCGCCTTTTTCCATTCTTATGATGCTGGCAATTGCTTCCGATGCAACTGCCGGAAACACCAGAGACGAGATCGCCGGCGTTCTCTCATCAGAAATGAATTATGAGGAGACGCTTTCTGTATTAGTGGAAATCCAAAAAGCATTTACAGAGAATGCTGCCTTCTCTTCAGCAAATGCAGTATGCGTAAACAATAAGATTAAAAAGTCGATTATTCCTACATATGCAGCACACATTCAGGAACAATTCGGCGCAGAACTGTTTTCATCGTCTGACATCGTGTCTGACGTCAATGCATGGGTAAAAAAGAACACCCGCGGAATGATTGACAAAGTCGCTGATGATTCTATGCGCAATATACTTGCCTGCCTGATGAACGCAGCAGCATTCGATGGTAAATGGACCAAGCACTACACCCGGAACGACATTGATTATAAAGAATTCCATAATTCAGACGGAACAATCAAGGAAACAGCAATGCTCAACATCAGCGAGCGCGAATATGTGGAAAATGATGCTTTTACCGGATTTGTAAAGCCCTACAAAGACATTGGTTTTTCGTTCATGGCTCTCCTGCCAAAGAAAAAGTCCGCTGCAGGCATGAGACTGGCTTTACACAACCTTGACTTTTCAGAATTATTTAACTCCTGCACCAATGACAGAGTTGTTGTCGCGCTTCCGGAGTTTAAATACACATCCGGAGAGGACCTGACCTCTTACTGCAAAGAATTGGGAATCAAAGAACTCTTCACTGATCAAGCGGACTTTTCACCATTATCGTCTGAGTGGCTGAAGATGACAGCAATTATTCATAAAGCAAGGATCGAAGTAGACCGGCAGGGAACAAAAGCCGCTGCTGTCACTATGGGGATCGTATGTGCCGGAGCTGCTCCGCGATTTGATAAGATCGTTGAACTGGACAGACCGTTTGTTTATGCCATTATGCATAATGAGACAGGCCTTCCCGTGTTTACAGGCGTTGTAAACATGCTCTGATATAAACAGAAGGAGGTTGTGCAATGACTCCCGAA
>CAMOXU010000112.1 GCA_946629525.1 uncultured Clostridia bacterium | reverse complement strand
ACGAGGTCATCGGCGAGTTCGTGGCCCGCGGCTACAACATCATGAAGGGCTACTACAAGATGCCGAAGGCGACAGCCGCAGCGATCGACAAGGACGGCTGGCTGCACACGGGCGACCTGGCCTGCCGTACGCCGGAGGGCAATTACCGCATCACCGGACGTCTGAAGGACATGATCATCCGCGGCGGTGAAAACATTTATCCGAAGGAGATCGAGGAGTTCATCTACACCCATCCGAAGGTCAGCGACGTACAGGTCATCGGCGTGCCGGACAAGGCGATGGGCGAGGAGATCATGGCGTGCATCATCCTGAAGGAGGGTGAGACCATGACCGAGAAGGAGATGAAGCAGTTCGTCCTCGACCACATGGCAAAGCATAAGGTGCCGAAATATATCGATTTTGTGGATTCCTTCCCGATGAACGATGCGGGAAAGATCCAGAAATATAAGATGCGTGAGCAGGCTGTGAAGAAGCTGGGCCTGGAGAAGGATGCCAGCATAGAGACGGCCTGACGAAAGAAGGGGCGGCTGCTTACGGCAGCCGTTTCCCGCAGCTATGAGAACCGCTCCGCGAGGCTGCGCAGGGATTCGGTCTAATAGATATCAGCTGACGCTGATCTTAAATCCTGCGTCAAATCTCGCGAGCGAGACTTGAAATCGGAACATAGAATGGCAGGTGACTGCAAAACTTAAGCACGGAGTGGAATTACTCACACGATTTCCATGGAGCAAAGCATTTTGCAATCGCCTAAATATTATATGAGGAGGAATCCGCACATGCCTTCAAAAAATGAAACATACGTGACTGTAGACGGCAATGAGGCGGCAGCCTATATTGCCTACGCATTTACAGAGATCGCGGCGATCTACCCGATCACACCGTCCTCGCCCATGGCCGGCAAGACGGATGTCTGGTCAGCAAAGGGAAAGAAGAACCTGTTCGGTCAGACCGTCCGGCTCGTGGAAATGCAGGCCGAGTCCGGCGCGATCGCTGCCGTCCACGGCGCGCTCCAGACCGGAGCTCTGGCGACGAGCTTCACGTCCTCTCAGGGACTTATGCTCATGATCCCGACGATGCACAGGATCGCCGGAGAACGCCTTCCGGGCGTCCTCCACGTGGCGAGCCGTACGGTAGGGACCCACGCCCTGTCCATCTTCGGAGATCATTCCGATGTCATGAACTGCCGTGCGACCGGCTTCGCCATCCTCTCGAGCGGCGATGTCCAGGAAGTCATGGATCTGGCGGGAGTCGCACACCTCGCAGCGATCCGCGGCAGAGTTCCGTTCCTTCATTTCTTTGATGGATTCCGCACATCCCACGAGATCAGCAAGGTCCGGCAGATGGACTATGAGGATCTTCGCGGTCTTGTCGATTATGATGCGCTCGACGCTTTCCGTGCCCAGGCCCTGAATCCGGAGCATCCGATGGTGAGAGCGACAGTCCAGAATCCGGATATTTATTTCCAGGTCCGCGAGGCCAATAACCAGGACTACGCAGATCTCCCGGATATCGTCGAGGAGTACATGGGGAAGATCAACGAGATCACGGGCCGGGATTATCACATTTTCAACTACTATGGAGCAGAGGACGCGGAGCGCGTGATCATTGCCATGGGATCCGTATCCGGCTGTGTGAAGGAAGTGGTCGATTATCTGAACGCGCGCGGAGAAAAGACCGGCTTTGTCCAGGTCCACCTCTACAGACCGTTCGATGTGAAGCGCTTCATCGCAGCTCTTCCGGAGACAGTGAAATCCATTGCCGTTCTCGACCGGACCAAGGAGATGGGAAGCACAGGCGATCCGCTCTATCTTGATGTATGCGCAGCCCTGCGCGGCCGTGCGGACCTCACAGTGGTCGGAGGAAGATACGGCCTGTCCTCCAAGGACACGACTCCTTCCCAGATCGCAGCGGTATACGAGAACCTTCGCAGTGAGAAGCCGATCGACAGCTTCTCGATCGGAATCATTGACGATGTGACACATCGGTCTCTCCCGGAAAATGAAAAGATCTATCCGGAGGATGCCGGAATGGTCAGCTGCAAGTTCTGGGGGCTCGGATCTGACGGAACCGTCGGTGCGAACAAGAATACGGTCGAGATCATCAACTCACACACGAACAAGTTCGCACAGGCTTATTTTGAATATGACGCAAAGAAATCGTTCGGCATCACAAAGAGCCACCTGCGTTTCGGCGATACGCCGATCCGCTCTTCCTATTACGTCAAGTCCGCCGATTTCATCGCATGTCACAACCCGACCTATATCGAGAAGTACGACATCGCCTCGGAAGTGAAGCCCGGCGGCACCCTGCTCGTCAACTGCCCGTGGAGCGGAGAGGAGCTGGAAGCCCATATTCCGCCCGCTGCAAAGAGGGAGATTGCAAAACGAAAGATCCGGCTCTACACGATCAATGCGACAAAGATCGCTCAGGAGCTGGGGCTCGGCGGCCACTTCAACATGGTCCTTCAGGCAGCCTTCTTCAAGCTCATGCCGGTCATCCCGGTGGAGGAAGCGGTCGGCTATATGAAGGCTGCGGCTGAGAAGACTTATTTTGCGAAGGGCGAGGATGTTGTCAGGAAGAACCTCGCTGCGATCGACGCCGGTATTGAGGCTCCGCAGTTCGTAGAGATCCCGGAAAGCTGGGCGGACGCCCCGGATCTTCCGGCACCGAATAGAAATGTCCCGGCTGTCGTCACGGAGATCCTTGAGCCGCTGAATGCCCAGAAGGGCGACGACCTTCCGGTCAGCATGCTCATGAAGTACAAGGACGGCGTCATGGATATGGGCCTCACAGCCTACGAAAAGCGCCGGATCGCGACCCGGGTGCCGGTCTGGAAGGCGGACGCCTGTATTCAGTGCAACCGCTGCAGCTATGTCTGTCCGCACGCCGTCGTTCGTCCGTATCTCCTTACGGAAAATGAAAAGAATGAAGCTCCGGAAGGATTCAAATTCTCTGCAGCGAAGGGAAAACAGGCAGAAGGATATTATTTCACTCTGCAGGTAAGTGAAGCGGACTGCACGGGCTGCGGAAGCTGCGCGAATGTCTGCCCGTCGAAGGGCGGAGCGCTCACGATGGTCCCCATCGCGGAAGCTCCGGATACTTCCGCCGAATGGGAGTATGCTCTTCATCTGCCGGAGAAAGAGGATATCTTTGATCCTTACACCGTCAAGGGAAGTCAGTTCAGAAGACCTCTCATCGAGTTCTCGGCTGCCTGTGCCGGCTGCGGTGAGACGCCGTACGCGAAGCTCCTTACACAGCTCTACGGCGACAGAGTGTACTGGGCGAACGCTACCGGATGCTCTCAGGCCTGGGGATCCGCAATGCCTGGTATTCCCTACACGGTCAATGAGAAGGGCTGCGGACCGGCCTGGTCCAACTCCCTCTTTGAGAATAACGCGGAGTTCTCGCTTGGCATGGTCCTCTCGGTAGACCGCCAGCGGGATGCTGAGAAGGCCCGCGTAACGGCACTTCGCGACAAGTCCGAATCGGAAGAGGTCCGCAGGGCATGCGATGCATGGCTTGACACATTCAATGATTTTGAGGCGTCTCCTGAGACGAGCGCAAAGCTCATCAAGGTCCTCGAAGGTCAGAACGATCCGGATGCGGAGAAGATCCTTCGCTATAAGGATATGCTGGTCAAGAAGACGTTCTGGATGTACGGCGGCGACGGCTGGGCTTACGACATCGGGTTCGGCGGCCTGGATCACGTTCTTGCCAGCGGAGAGAATGTCAACGTCCTCATCGTCGACACGGAAGTCTACTCCAACACCGGCGGACAGTCGTCCAAGGCGACTCCGGTGGGTGCGGTCGCACAGTTTGCGGCTTCCGGCAAGAAGCAGCCGAAGAAGGATATCGGCAGCATGCTCATGACCTACGGCAATGTCTATGTCGCGCAGGTCGCCCAGGGAGCGGACAATGCACAGCTCGTCAGGGCGATGAAGGAAGCGCAGGAGTATGACGGACCGTCGGTCATCATCGCTTACGCTCCGTGCCAGGAGCACGGCCTGAAGTGCGGTGCGGCAAAGGTCCAGGATGAGATGAAGAAGGCAGTCGACGCAGGGTACTGGTTCCTCTATCGCTATAATCCGGCTGCGGAGCCAAAATTCCATCTGGATTCCAAGGCGCCGAGCATCGACTACGAAGAGTTCCTGGACGGAGAGGTGCGCTACGCATCGCTTCGGAGGACATTCCCGGAGAATGCCGAGAAGCTCTTCGCCGAGGGTGCGAAGCTCTCCAGAGAGCGGTATGAGAAGCTGGCTTCTATCAGGGAGAAGTGATGGATCTTATGTTTAGGGACCTGGTCTTCACCAGGTCCCTATTTCTTTGCGCCCCTGCTCGGCGTGCGTATAATTTTTCAGCATCTCGCGGTAGGAATCGATTTCCTTCTCATAATACTGCAGCTGTCTCGCGGACAGCTTTCCGGCATCCTTCAGTTCTGAGAAGCGGGCGGTAAGACGGCGGAAATCATCCTGCGCGTTGTCCTTGTAATTGTTTTCGGCATCGTTCTTCAGCTCGAGAAGAAGGGCCTCCAGTTCTTTGTTTTTTCTGAAAAACAACATGTCTGTTCATTCCTCCCATAATGATTGTCAGCCTTCTGGCGGGATCCGGCTCCTTCAGTCCTGTCAGTTCAACCCATTAAGGTCCCTCCGGGTTCCGGGTCTTGCAAATTTTATCTCAGTGGGGGAAGCCCCCCGCTTCTATAAGCGGGGGATAACCAATACCCTGCTCGTCTCAGTGGCGGGTTACAATCCCCCACTGAGATAAACGCTCCGCGAGGATGCGCAGGGATTCGGTTTGGAAGATGTCAGCTTACGCTGACCCGAATCCCGCGCCAATTCTCGCGAGCGAGAATTGAAAATGTTTCCACCGGTTTCGCGGCCTTATAAAGAAGGATCCGTTCTCGCTGGTCTTCATTTTTAAAGAGATCCCTGCAGTCGATCTCGCCGTCCGCGGCAAAGACCGGATCCGCGTCGAGCGCCTCCGTGAACCCGAAGGACGGGTAGTACACAAAGAGAATAATCTCTCTCGGCGTATTGTACCAGGACTCCCGGATCCTTGCGAGGACCTGCAGGAGGATCTCCGCGGAAAAGGGATTGAAGAAATAGATCCTGTCCACGGAATCCGGGATCGGATAGCTCTCTGCGGGCCGGTTGAGAAAGCGGACTCTGCTTCCCGATGCGGCGTGCAGTTGGTTGCGCTCTGCGATTTCCACCATGCGCGGGTCGAAGTCGATTCCCGTACAGGCACAGCGCGTCTCGTAGGCAATGAAAAAATCCACCCGGCCTTTTCCGCATCCCATGTCGAGAAGATGGTTGCCTTTGCGGATCAGTCCGGAAGAGGCAAGGCGTTCCAGAACACTGTAGGGAGTGGGCTCGTATGGGTAGCGGTAGGTATCTGACCGGGAATCATCCCGGCCGGTCGTGCGGATCCCGAGAAGATGGTCCCATTTGTCGTCTGTATTCATGTGATCGTTCAGGCCTCTTTCCATTCATTTCTCCGGCGGAAAAGCAGTCACGCAGATGGCAGGTGCTTCGCACCCTGTGCCGCGCTGCAGGAATACCGGGGAATCTTGATTTGTCTCTTCCAGTATACAAAAAAACTGAGCCTACTGAAATATAAAACATAGCAGGATCGTCCGTATGATTCCTGCATTTTCACACTCATCCAGCGAAGTGTTCGGGAATGCTGGGCTGCCTGACGGCAAAGCCGGTTTTTCGAGCTAATCCGTGAAAAAGTTTACCATTCATTTATCTCTTCGGTATATAATAGGAATAAGACAAAACGATATGCTTAAGACTTGTATTTCAGGTCGTCTGAAGGAACAGGGCTGTAATGCTTCGTTCTTAAGCCATTCGATGATACTGAGGAGGTAAGAACATGCCAATGAAGATGGGATGGCGCTGGTACGGCGAAGGCAACGATCCTATCACACTCGGGGATATTAAGCAGATTCCCGGAGTGACCAGCATCGTCTGGGCGCTTCATCACAAGATGCCGGGCGAGATCTGGGAAGAGGATGAGATCAAAGAAGTGGTGGATCAGATCCACTCTTACGGATTTGACGCGGAGGTCGTTGAATCAGTCAATGTGCATGACGACATCAAGATCGGACTTCCGACAAGAGATGCGCTGATCGAGAATTACAAGCAGTGCATCAGAAACCTTGGAAAGTTCGGCGTCAAGGTCATCTGCTACAATTTTATGCCGATCTTTGACTGGACCAGAACGGATCTCTTCCATCCGGTAGGGGACGGTTCCACAGCCCTCTTCTATCAGAAGGATATGATCAAGGACGATTACAAGGCGATGGCCGATTATATCATGAGCTTTACCGAGAAGTACAACATGACCTTCCCGGGCTGGGAGCCGGAGCGCATGGCGAAGCTCGACGAGCTTTTCAAGGCATATGCGCCTGTGACCAAAGAAGTGCTCTGGGAGAACCTGAAGTATTTCCTTGAGGGGATCATGCCGGCATGCCATGAGGCCGATATCAAGATGGCAATTCACATGGATGATCCGCCATGGGATATCTTCGGTCTTCCGAGACTGCTGGTCGACGAGGCAGCCTGCACGAAGTTCCTGTCGATGGTCGACGATCCGTACAACTGCCTTACGCTCTGCACGGGCAGTCTGAATGCGAACCCGAACAATAACTGTGCTGAGATCGTGCGCAAGCACTGCGACCGGATCGCATTTGCCCATATCCGCAACATCAAGCACTTTGAGAACGGTGACTTCTCTGAGGCAGCCCACAGAGACTGCTGCGGCGATACCGGTATCATCGAAGTCCTTCGCGCTTATCATGACTGCGGATACGAAGGCTACATCCGTCCGGACCACGGCCGTCAGCTCTGGGAGGAAGGACCGGGCAACTGCAGACCGGGTTACGGAAAGTATGACAGAGCGCTGGGCGTTCAGTATATGCTGGGTGTCTGGGACACGCTCGACAGGCTGGAGGGGAAGGCATAAAGCTTCGGGATTTTGGAAGCGTTGTTAAATAGCTGATACGGTTTTCCGACGGATGACCGTATCAGTTTTTAT
>CAMOXU010000111.1 GCA_946629525.1 uncultured Clostridia bacterium | reverse complement strand
CCCATCTTTTACTCTGATCAAGTATCAGAAGATCAATAACCGTAGGGAAGCTCAGACATATATTCGATATAGTCCGTCATGTTGATCTCTGTCGCCGCTTCGACTGCAGTCTCCGCTTCCACCGGCTTGACCGTCGCCTTCTGATACACGGAAAAACCGACCCAGGCGAGGAACGCTGCGCACACAACGACAAATGCTCCGATCTCGAACTGCGTCATACGCTTTTCCTTCTTCAGGATCTTGTCTTTATTCTTCTTGTAATCCTTATATGCATCTACCTTTTTCTGGCTCATGACCGTACCTTCTTTCATAAGATCAAAACTCAAAATATTATAGCATGAGCCGTCCGTGCATGCAAGGCGCTTTTCTTAAGGACCTGCCGTCCGAAAGTCCGAAAGTCCTTCAAAAATAATCTTCCCGGATCTTCGCATCTCAGATCACGACTATGATCCCTCCGTCATTCGCATAGACCGTGGAGAGTCCTCCCGTCTCGATCATGATGACCTCCCTGACCTGCATCCGCTCGAGGATCGCATCCCGCACCATGATCGCGCGGTCCCTGCAGTTGACGAAGCTGATCCCGAGGACCTTGTCCTGCGAGTTCGCAGTTCTCTCGACCACATGCTGCACCATCTTGAGAAGGGCTCTGTTGGAGCCTCGCGCCTGATCGAGCTGTTCGATCTCCCCCTCCGGCGTTCCCATAAGGATCGGCTTTATTCTGAGCACCGTCGCGGCAAGGGCTTTGAGCCTGCTGAGCCGCCCGTTCTTTCTGAGCGTCTCCAGATTGTCGAGCGTGAACAGAGTGTTCTTTTTCACGCAGTACTCGTCGATCGTCCGGACGATCTCCTCGAAGGGAGCCCCGGCCTCTTCCATTTCCCGGATCTTCAGGACGATGATCGTCTCCGCTACGGAGGTCGCGCGGGAGTCAAAAACATGAATTTTGGCGCCGGGATGCTTCTCAAGGTACATCTCTCTGGCGATCATCGCGCTCTGATAGGAACCGGAGAGTGCACCGGAGATCGTCACTCCATAGACATGCTCCGCCCCGCATTCATATGCTTTCAGGTAAGCCTCAGGGGATGGACAGGCAGTCCTGGGACACTTCGGGGAGGCAGCGATCTTCCTTACGATTTCCAGCTGGTTCAGTGTCCCATCATCCGTAATTTCTTCGTCTCCGATCATGAGTGTGAGCGGAACGATCTCATACTCCGGTCTCCCCTTGAGATCCGCAGTGAGTTCACCCGCACTATCCATGGCAATTTTATATTTCATAAGTTCACCTTTTACTCAACTGTTCATTATCAAAAACCGCTTCACATAGTTTTTAAAACTATATGAATTATAGCATACATACTACATCTACTCAAGATAAAGCGGCTGAACAAACAGATCTAGCCGGCCGTATTATGATCATGAGGTTCGCGAAGCGGTTCTCATAATTCTATTTTGCGGGAATGGAAAACTATGCTACACTAATTAAGAGCGCCCGGCACGGCAGAAGCCGGAATTTCAGATCACCGACAGCATTTTCGCTGCTTACGCTCAGGCGGGAGGCCTTTTATGATCGCACTCAACGTTTTGGATATCAAACCCTTCATGAAGCATTTTCTGGTCGGAAGCACGTTCGATTCATTCGACCTGTCCGAAGGCTCGGTCACGACGTTCTGCACGTTCTCGATCGACGGAACTTACCTGAAAGAATTTGACGATTCGGACGGGGAAAGCGGAGACGCGGACCGCATCTTTATTCCCTGGGCCCGCGTCCGGGAGCACGTATTCAGCCTGATCAGGGGCAGACAGACGCCCCTTGCCTTCAAGTTCGTCTTCATGCTGCCGAAGCAGGCCGTTCCCGGTTTTCTCGCAAAGTCCGGCATCGGGATCGATGTCTCGGAAGTAACAGGGCTTTTTCTGAATGTCAGTTTTCGGAACAGAAAGCTCATGCTCACAACAGGAACTTCCCTGAAGACATTCACGATGGACAGAACGGTGGATAATGCCTGGGATTCTTATATTCAAAGCTTCTTAAAGAGCCGGGGCATCGCGGCGGAGAAGGCATGAGGCTGTCTCACAGGAAATGTATCACAGAATAAAGAAAGGGCTGCCAGACCGGCAGCCCTTTCTTTATTCTGTAAGGTGCTGCAGGAAGCCCATGCTTCCTGCAGCACTTTCCTGTATGACTATCCTGCCGAACCACAACATTTCCCCGGGTTTTTCGGCTATAAAGATTATTTTCTACCTGCTATTTCTTTTTGGAAATAAATTCTTTCACATTCTTTTTCGCCATGGAAAATCTGTTTCTGGACTTCATATAATAGAATAAAGTCCTGTATCTTCTGGCTCTGCACAGCTTGAACAAAAACGAATCACCCTTATGCAAAGCACTGCTGTATGGCTTTCTTTCAAGGAAAGCGTACTTCTCCTTTGCCTCAGAGTACCGATCGATATACGAGATCCTGTCAAGTATGACAACCACAGCATTGGTCAGACTGAAGTTTCTTATGTCCGCAGCTGTTTTCTCGTCTGTCTTGTACCTGCGGAACAGATCTGCAGCATAACGATGGAATCTTGTATCCGAATCAATGATTCTTTCATCAAATCTTTTTGTCGTCTGCCCGATTGTCTCCCTGTAATAATAGTACTCATAATCAATAATCTGATAGGATTCTGCCTGTAAAAGCGCCTCCAGATTAAAGAGCATGTCTTCTCCATTAATCAGATCCACCTTAAATTTCAGGTTGTGCTCCTGGAGAAAGCTGCTTTTATACACCTTGTTAAACGGTACAGGAATGCATATATTCTCTTCATTCGCACCTGAAATATAACGAAGCATCCTGTTTTTATCAGGATGCCCTGTAATATGCGAATCAAGGTAATAAATATCTTTATCGGATAAATAATCTATAAGAGCATCCCATCCTTCCAGAAGATAATCATCGGAGTCGACAAACATCACGTAATCACCGGTAATCTTTTCCAGACAATCGTTTCTGGCAGCCGACACTCCACCATTGGGCTTGCTGTAAACCTTTACCCGGCTGTCTTTTTTACTGTACTCATTGCATATTCTGAGTGTACTGTCTTTAGAACCGTCATCCATAATGATTACTTCGATATCTTTTTTAGTCGCTATAATAGAATCCAGGCATTCATTAATATATTTTTCAGCGTTATATGCGGGAATAATTATCGAAAGTTTCAAAACTGCAGAGAACCTCCTTATCGCCTAACACATCTTCAGGAATCAGCGCTGTCCGCTCCTGAAGAGTTTTGCATTTTCAGCAGAATATTATCGTATGTACTGATTTTACCATATAACGGGGGCCGTTGGAAAATGTAGGTTTATTCTATTCACACAATTTCCGTGAATCAATTCATGAGTTATGCGCGCAAAGTAAAACCAGTCTTCATCTTAAGAGCAATCTCTCGATAAAAGAACGATGTATCGACCGAATTATGGTTACAGGGTTCGCGAAGCACTCTCTGTAAAAATGCTTCCGGCGCATTGCTGTCGTGCAATTATAAAGGGAACAGCAGCTATCTCTATAGCACCCTCAGAGTACGCATGGCAGATGCCCCTTACGAGTGCAGTCAGACTATTTCAGAAGAATGCCTTATCCGTCATGACGGAGTCTGCCATAAAAAGTTCTTTCCTGCGGGATAAAACAGAAGAAAGGCGGTCGACATCATATTCGTCATCCCGCCCTTCAATTCAATGTAAAAATGGGTCCCAGCCACGCAGACAGGAAGCTGCAACACGCTCCGCGCAGCGCGGTAAGGGCGTTGCGGAACTCCCAGATCCGTGTCTCCGATACCTTTTTAAGATTTACTTTGTGAGCATCATCATGATCTCATTGGAGCGCTTTACGAATTCACCCATCTCCTCCTGGTTCAGAGGCTTGTGAGAGATCATCGCAAGGTCATACAGCTGTCTGCAGATGACCGGAACGCTCTCCGCATCCCCGTTCCCGAGAATATACTGAACAAGCGGATGATTTGCATTCAGCACGAGCGTCTCCTGCCCGCCGAACATATTCGGATCATCGCCCATGCCGTACATTTTCATCATATCCTGCATACGGCGCTGCTCCTCAGAGAGCGTGATCATCGCGGCGACATCCCCGTCCTTCATATTCTGAACTTTGATCTCGAGCTTCTCTTTGCCCAGATTCTTTCTGAATATCTCGACGAGAGCATCCTGAGATTCCTTCGAAACTTCCCCGTCGCCAATAAAATCGTCGGCGATCTCCGCGTCGATGCGGGCGAACTTGAGGTTCTCATTTCTCGCCTCGAGCTGCTGGATATACGGCTGGTCGATGGAATGCTTCAGGATGACGGCATCCTTGCCGTTCTTTTTGAACATGCTGATATACTGTGCCTGCTGGACCTCATCTGTAATATAGAAGACAGTCGACTTCTCCGGCTTTTCGTCCTTGCCGCCCTCGTCCACGATCTCGTTGCCCGTGACCGTATCGACCTCCGTTCCTTCCGAAGTCTCCGCGGTCTCCGCATCCTGTGTCTCTTCCGCCTTCGCGGCCGCCAAGTCATTGGCCTCCACGTACTCCCTGAGCGTCAGATACTTTCCTTCGATATCCTTAAAGAGCATGTAGTCGCTCATTCTGTCCGCGAACTTCGTATCCCGGATGCAGCCGTACTTGATGAACGGGGAAATGTCATCCCAGTACTTCTCATAGTCTTCACGCTGCGTCTTGCACATGCCGGAGAGCTTGTCAGCGACCTTTTTGGAAATGTAATCGCAGATCTTCTTCACCGTACCGTCATTCTGCAGTGCGGAGCGGGATACGTTCAGCGGAAGATCCGGGCAGTCGATCACGCCCTTCATGGTCATAAGGAACTCCGGAATAACTTCCTTGATATTGTCTGCGATAAAGACCTGGTTATTGTACAGCTTGATGGAAGCTTCCAGCGTATCGTATTCCGTGTTGATCTTCGGGAAATACAGGATCCCGCGAAGGTTGAACGGATACTCCGTGCGCAGATGGATCCAGAAGAGCGGCTCCTTATAGTCGTTGAAGACTTTTCTGTAGAAGTCCTTATACTCCTCCTCCGTGCACTCGCTCGCCATCTTTGTCCAGAGCGGATGCGTATCGTTGATCGGCTGCGGAACAGGCTTCTCCTCCGGAGCGGGAGCTTCCTCGCCCTTCTCCTCGGCCTCTTTCAGAGCCTTCTCATTTCTCTCGATCCGTCTCTTCTCGCTCTCCTCCTCGCGCTTTTTGGCAGCCTCGCTCACGTCCTCAAGGAAGATCGGGGTCGGCATGAAGGAGCAGTACTTGTTCAGGATCTCGCGGATACGGAATTCATTGCAGAACTCCAGACAGTCGTCGTTCAGGAACAGAGTGATCTCCGTTCCGATCCCGCTCTTCGTTCCCTCTCCGATCTCATAATCCGATACACCGTCGCTCTCCCAGTGGACCGGCTTTGCGCCTTCCATATAGCTCAGTGTATCGATATGGACCTCATCCGCTACCATAAAGGCTGAATAGAAGCCGAGACCGAAGTGACCGATGATCTGATCCTGGTCCGTCTTGCCCTCGTACTTCTTGAGGAATTCGTTCGCGCCGGAAAATGCGATCTGCGTGATATACTTCTCCACCTCGTCCGCCGTCATGCCGATACCGGTATCAATGAACTTCAGTGTCTTCTCATCCGGGTTCACGACCACATGGACTTCGTATTTGTGCTCTTCCTCCGGCCTGTACTCGCCGACGCCCTCGAGCTTCTTAAGCTTCGTGATGGCATCGCAGGCGTTCGCCACCTGCTCGCGAACAAAGATGTCGTGGTCAGAATAGAGCCACTTTTTAATGATTGGAAGCATATTTTCACTGTTGATCGATAACTTTCCGGTTCTTGCCATAATATCGTCTCCTCGAATTTGTTATAAAAATATTTATCGGATGGGCAGGCTGAAGCCGTGACCCATGCACTTTCACTCATCGAATAGAATCATAGTACCGGAAAAGATAAAAGTCAAGAAAAAATTAGCACTCAAATTTATTGAGTGCTAACAGTCTGGAATAATCCTGAAATTTTCCCCGGAAGCATAAGCCCCCGGCTGAACGTGAGAATTTCTCTCGTTCGTACACACTGTGAAAACTGTTCCGGAAGTCCGGCCATCCTGATCCCGGTCCCGTTCAGGCAGCCCTCCAAAAATCCGGTCCCGAGAAAGATCTGATCACAGAAGGCATCATCCTTCGCGAACACGTACAGTGCGAGCGCTGTCCCGTTCCCGGACAGAGCTTTCATCAGATCATCGCCCGTCTCATATCCGAGGACCGGGAGCCGTTCCGGCCTGCCCTCCCCCGGCGTTCTGCGGCTCCACAGGTCAAGCTGCCGCACGAACCGCCTGCGAAGCGGCATCGGAAGAAGGACCGCCTCCGGAGATATCCCTGTAATACCGGCCTCCTGCTTCCATGCTCTGACGATCTGCTTCGCCGTCCTGTCAAGGTCCGCCGAGCCGTCCAGCACCGCCACGCACTTTCCTGTCATGGCTCCGCCGAATGTCCGGTCCGGATCGAGATCCGGAATATCCTCATCCCCAAAAAGGATCAGGCCGAAATCGTCCGGAATGGATGCGTTCGCAAGATCGGTAAGGTATGCTGCCGTCGAGCTCTCCCTTCCCGCAAACAAGAGGACCGTGCAGTTCCCCGCCGCAAGGGATGCGATATAGAAAGAGAACCAGGGCAGGAAAGGCTCTCTCGGGTCCGGCATAAGCTCGATCACGCCGACCGGTTCGTTGTATGCTCTTCCTGCTGAAAAGAAAGCAGGCGGAAAACTTCCCTTTTTCTTCTGCTTCGGCATCCGGGTCCCTGTAAGGCGAAGCGCAGAACGTATGCGCAGCTCTACAGCGGACAGGTAAAAGAGGGCGCTCTCGACCTTCCCGGTCCCAAGGTCCTCCATCATAAATTCGACAAGGCTTTTGCGATTCTCCGAAACCTTTTTCTGCAGGGCGCGCAGAGCATCCCTGCGATAGGATACATCGAGCGTCCTGCCGCTCTTAAAAAGCGCATGATATCTGTCACCTGTCATAGTCCCGCCGCTCCTTTGATCATCACCCGTTCTCTGTGCTGAGAATTATCTCTGAATACTCTGATTTTACCATAGAAAGAGTGATTTGTCCGAAAACTTTTGGCAAAGAAGACAAGTTCATGCGTTTACGCCGCTCTCCTGCCGGCTCTTCCCTCCGGCCGGATGCCGACAGGCTGCCTTTCACGGGCTGTGGCCGGACGCCGCCGGGCCGTCT
>CAMOXU010000110.1 GCA_946629525.1 uncultured Clostridia bacterium | reverse complement strand
GAATAACGGTGCCGATATCGCAGAAATATCCTTCCGCTTCCGCCCGGCCGAGATCCTTGCGGAGGGCTGCGAGGATTTCATTTTCGTGATCACGCACGGCCCGCCGAAGCCTTTTCAGCTGGCGGATCCGCCAGGCGGTGTCGAGCGTCTTTCCGCTTCGAAAAAAGGTGTTCTGGAGACGGATGACTTCCTGTATGCGTTCTTCGGTCCACATATGATTTCTCCTCTGATTCAATTCTCGCTCGTGAGATTAGCGCGGGATTCGGGTCAGCTAAGATTACATCTTCTATACCGAATCCCTGCGCGTCTTTTATTTCTGTGACTGAATCTGTTCGGATGCCGTTTCCTTACCCCCCTCATGCTTCGACTGCATGGGCGATCTCCGGCTCCCTGTGTACTGTGTAAAGACGGGGTGACTTCTGATATAATTATATAACTTACTTGATGGAAGTTCCGCAAAAAGATAATAATCTCCCGGAGCGATTCTTATAAAGCTGTACAGCTGAGGTTTTGATGATCCTTACTGAAAATGAAAAAATTATTATAAAGAGCCTCGAAAAGAAGGATTTGGAAGGGCTCAGGAAAATGATAGAAAATCCGAATGTTTATCGCTATGAGCCGACCTTCCTCACGGAACGTCAGGGTACGCCGGAAGAGGCGCTTTCCGCGATCATGGCGATGGACATTCAAAGGGACCGGCAGTGCATTTTCGGAGTCTTTGAGACGGCAGAGCCGGATATTCTCACCGGACTTGCGGAGTTTTATGATTACAAGCACAGCGGAAATGTGATCTCGATCGGCTACCGGTTTGCGGAAGAATTCTGGAACAGAGGACTTGCCACACAGACCGCTATGGCTATGACGGAATTTCTGCGCAGAAATACGGAGGTAGAGCTCGTCACAGCGCATGTGATGCCGCATAATACGGGCTCCGGCAGGGTCCTCGAAAAGATTGGATTCGAGTATCTTCTCACCAAGGAAGAGGACTGGGGCAGCGGCGAGCCAGTCGTTGCGGATGTCTACACGATGGATCTTGTCTGAGAAACGAGCAATTGCGGATGTAAACAAAACTTTAACATTCCGGGTATATGATCGGGATATATCAAATGCTGAGGTGAAGTAGAGATGTTTAAATTACTTGTAGTAGAAGATGACAAAGATCTGAACCGCTCCGTATGCACTTTTCTGGATCGGAACGGATATGAAACGATCGGGTGTCTGAATGCAGAGGATGCCTATGATGCGATGTATGAAAATGTTTTTGACCTCATTATCTCCGATATCATGATGCCGGGGATTGATGGGTATGAGTTCGCGAAAACAGTCCGCAGTCTGAACAGCGAGATCCCTATCCTGTTCATGACTGCAAAGGACGATATCCGGTCCATGCAGAAGAGCTACAGGATCGGGATCGATGATTACATGACAAAACCGATCAATTTTGATGAGCTGCTGCTTCGAATCGGGGCGTTGCTGCGCCGTGCGAAGATCGTGAACAGCCATCGCCTTGAGATCGGCAGCTTTGTCATGGATACGGATGAACATACCGCGATGTTGAACGGGGAAGAAATAGCTCTCACGATCCGGGAATTCAATATCCTCTACAAGCTGCTCTCCTATCCGAAGAAAACATTTTCAAGGCAGCAGCTTATGAATGAATTCTGGGATGCGGGAACGACATCCGGAACCCGCACCGTGGACGTGTATATGACGAAGCTGCGCGCAAAGCTCGCCGACTGTGATGATTTTGAGATACAGACTGTTCACGGACTCGGCTATAAGGCGGTGACAAAATGAAAAACAAATCCAGGGAGGAGCGCCGCAGCCGTTTTCCTTTGTCCATATTCTGGATCGTACTCGGTGTTCTGCTGATCACTGCAGGCCTGCAGATGGCTCTTCTTGTCGGTATGGACAGCGCCGGATGGAACCCGATCATCCAGACGCACGTGATGGTCTTCTATTGGATCGGAGCCGCTTCCCTCCTCACACTGCTGATCCGGTCACGGATGAAAGCTGTATATGACACGCCGCTGCAGAAGATCTCCGAGGCGACCAAAAAGGTTGCGCACGGTGACTTTACGGTACGGATCGAGTCGCTGCATGATGAGGAGAAGGAAGACTATCTGGACCGGATGATCCATGACCTGAATGCAATGATCGCGGAGCTGGGAAGCATCGAAACGCTGAAAACGGATTTTGTTTCCAATGTTTCCCATGAGCTCAAAACTCCGCTGTCCGTCATTCAGAGCTACAGCAGTCTGCTGAATGCGGAGGATCTCTCCGAAGAAGAACGGAGAGAGTATGCCGGAACCATCTCGGATGCGGCGATGCGTCTGAATACACTGATCACAAATATTCTGCGCCTGAACCGTCTGGAAAATCAGCAGATCCATCTGAAAGCGGAGTCGTTCGATCTGGGCGGACAGCTGACGGAATGTCTTCTGGGCTTTGAAACCGTCTGGGAAGAAAAAGGGATCGAGATCGAACCGGATATAGAGGATGATGTGCTGATCAGTTCGGACAGGGAACTGCTCTCGATCGTGTGGAATAACCTGCTGTCGAATGCTTTCAAATTTACGGAACCCGGCGGAACGGTCGGCATTTCCCTGAAGACGGAAAATGACGAAGCCGTTGTTACGGTCCGTGACTCGGGCTGCGGGATGCCGCCGGAAACAGTGCGGCATATCTTCGATAAATTCTATCAGGGGGATACGTCCCACTCTGTGCAGGGAAATGGTCTGGGGCTGGCACTGGTGAAACGGATCATCGATATAGCCGGCGGCGAGATCCGGGTAGAGAGCACTCCGGGGGAGGGAAGCACCTTTACCGTGCGGATCCTGAGGGATCTGTGAGGAATAAATTTGATTATAATAACAACTCTTTAACATTTCATAAGCAAAACAAAAACAAAAAACCTCTAAAGTAAGGCCATACAGTTAAGCAGACAGTCATCCGGATACGGACAGCAGAGAAATGAAGATCGGTGCTGCACCGCAGGCGCAGAGCCTGAGTCTGAGGAGCGGCGCCGCGGATACTGCGGCAAAGGAACTGCACCGCGAGCGCAGAGCGTGAGCGGATGACAGTACCGGCATCCGACCGGATCGGTCAAATATGTACACATACTTACAGAGGAGGTTTTCACAATGAAGAAATTATATTTACTTACCGGAGCAGCTGGTTTTCTCGGATCTAACATCTGTCAGCAGCTTCTGGAGCGCGGGGACAGCGTCCGGGCATTTGTCCTTCAGGGCGATCCGGCCGTGAAATATATCCCGGACGGAGTGGAGATCTTTGAGGGAGACCTTTGCAGCGCGGAGGACTGCAGCCGATTTTTTGAAACGGATGAAGAGACGGAAACAGTCTGCATTCATTGTGCATCCATGGTCACTGTGAATCCGGACTACAGCGAAAAGCTGATGGCCGTCAATGTGGGCGGTACGGAAAATATTATCGCTGCTGCCAAAGCGCATCCGCAGTGCAAAAAACTTGTCTATGTCTCGAGCACCGGCGCTATTCCGGAACTGCCGAAGGGACAGGTGATCCGGGAAGTAAATCAATTCGTTCCCTATGAAGACGAGAAGGTCGTGGGATGGTACAGCCGGTCGAAGGCAATCGCGACGCAGAAGGTCCTGGATGCAGCCGCCGAAGGGCTGAACGCCTGCGTCGTTCATCCGAGCGGTATTCTCGGACCGAACGATCATGCGATCAGTGAGACTACCGGAACCGTCATAAAGCTCATGAACGGTGAGATGCCGATCGGCATAGGCGGCAGCTTTAATCTCTGCGACGTGAGAGATCTGGCTTACGGTACGATTGCTGCAGCGGACAAAGGCCGCAAGGGCGAATGCTATATTCTGGGAAACAGGGAAGTGACTCTGAAAGAGGTCGCCGGTATGCTTCACGATGCCTGCGGCTGTAAGAGACCTTTGTTCTACCTGCCCATCTCTCTGTCATACCGTCTGGCAGACAAAATGGAAAAAAAGGCTGCCAAAACCGGCAGCAAGCCGATGATGACAAAGTTCTCCGTCTACAATCTTGACCGCAACAATACATTTGATTATTCCAAGGCGGAACAGGAACTGGGATATCACACCCGCTCGTACGAGGAAACGCTTCGGGACGAAGCCGTCTGGCTGGTGACGGAAGGAAAGATCAGGGGAAATGTTTCTATCAGAGATGCTGCGGCGGAAAGAATTTCTCTTGCCGACCGACTGCGGGCATTTATGAAAAACCATACGCCGGTCCGTCATCCGGTTCATGCATAAAGTGTTTTTAAGGGACTGCCTGGCCGGATGAGTTTTCCTCTTTCGGCAAACAATGAGGATCTGTGAACGGAGTTCGTGTGAGATATCTGCGAAAGCAGGAATTTCAGACGGACTCTGTTCTTTTTTTGATGGCTGTGTTATAGTTGGGACAGCCTGAGGGGGAGATACTTCACTTTCATTTGGGAGGTTTACAGTACTATGCAGAATTATTTGATCGTTGTAGATATGCAGACGGATTTTGTGGACGGCGCGCTGGGCACAAAGGAAGCCCAGGCCATCGTTCCTGCGGTAAAGATCTGTCGGATCGCGGTGCGCTGAAAGGCAGTGAAGATCTGCCGGATCACAATGAGCCGGAAAGCAATGCTTTGGGCGGCAGCACATGAAGAGGTCGGATCCTGACTTACAGTTGCGGAGGAAATCATGGATATGACGGAAATCAGCTTGAGAGAATTTACAGAGCAGCTTGCCTCAAAGACTCCGGTGCCGGGCGGCGGCGGTGCGAGCGCACTTGTCGGTGCGGTCGGAATCGCCCTTGGCGATATGGTCGGCGAGCTGACTGTCGGCAAGAAAAAATATGCGGATGTCGAGGATGAGATCCGTGAATTGATGGGCAGAGCGCAGGACCTTCGGGTCCGGCTGCTTGCGTGTATTGAGAAGGATGCGGCAGCTTTTGAGCCGCTGAGCCGGGCTTACGGGATTCCGAAGGATGATCCTTCGCGTGCCGAGGTGATGGAAGCCTGCCTTCGCGAAGCGGCGGGCGCACCGATGGAAATCTTTGAATTCTGCTGCGAGGCGATCTGCCTTGAGAAGGAATTCTCGGAGAAAGGGAGCCGCATCATGATTTCGGACGCGGCGACCGGTGCAGCGCTCTGTCTGGGTGCGCTGAAGGGCGCAGCCGTCAATGTCAGAGTAAATACACGCCTCATGAAGGACCGCGCCTATGCCGAACAATTAAATGCCCGGATCGAGGAAGGCATGAAGAAGTACGGGGCAATGGCGGAAGAGGTCTTCGAAAACGTTTACGGGAGCTTTACCTGAATCAGCGCGGCAGGCTGCTGTACGGGAGTGTTATGAATCAGCGATGCAGACTTCTGTACGGGAGAGTCAGGAATAAGCGTCATAGACTGTTGTACAGGAGTGTTTAGGATTTAGCGATACAGACTGTTGTGAGGAGGTTTTTTATGAAGAAGTTTGATACATCGAAAATCGTCTACATCGGTTTGCTGACAGCTATGGAGATCGTGCTCAACCGTTTCCTGTCGATCAATGCCTGGAATCTGAAGATCGGCTTCAGCTTTGTGCCGGTAGCCGTTGCAGGCATGCTTTTCGGACCGCTTCCGGCTGCGGCCGTCGGAGCGCTGGGCGATTTCGTCGGAGCGCTTGTTTTCCCGATCGGTCCCTATTTTCCGGGCTTTACGGTCACAGCCTTTCTGACGGGAGCTGTTTTCGGATTCTTCCTCAAGGGAAAAACGACTGTACCCAGGGTGGCTGCCGCTGTCGGGATCAATCAGCTGATCCTGAGCCTTTTGCTCAATTCGCTGTGGATCTCCGTGCTGTACGGATCGCCTTATCTGCCGCTCCTTTCGACGAGGGCGATTCAGTGTGCGGTTCTCATTCCGGTCGAGATTATTATGATCCTCGCATTAGGACGTGTCTTTGCCGGTCTGGGAGACAGAGTGTCGGCGCTTTAAGATGCAGCCGGCAGAACGAATTTTTTTACCGGGAGTTCCCTGCGGAGCTTCCGGTAATTTTTATGCTTTATGCCCGCCGATCTGCATATTTCTCTCGAGCGTGGTCGCTCCTTCAAGGAGATTCTTTCCCTTGAATACAGAATTCGGTCCGTACTTTGTCCGGATCTCAAGCAGGGCCTGCTCAGCTTTTTTCTCTTTCCGGAGCGCGTCGTAGTCCGTGAACAGGTCGAGCTGGAAGATGCCGAGATCCTCCTCGGTGTTGAGCGCGCAGACTCCAAGTCTTCGGAAAAGCAGCCGATGGTCTGTTTTTGCGTCAAAGGAGCCGGTCAGCCCTTCCGCGACAAGGCGGGGGGAGCTGGTCGGCATTTTCATTTTTACCGTTCCGCCCGTGTGCTTTGGGTGGAGTCTCCCGTAAAAATCGATGGCGAGCGGTCCGTCGTATTCAGGGCATTCCTCAAGGCTCTTGTAATCGTAGGAGACCCACCAGGAGAAGGCGGGGGCGGTCAGATTTTTGCGCAGCATACCGGAACAGAGGGAGTCGATCATTTCACGGAAGACCAGCCTGGCCTCATCATACTTATAGGGCCTCGGAAGCACCTGCCCGTTGCTTAAGCTGTGGCTGTCCGAGCGGTAGTTCTTGATATCCCGCATGGTGACCGGCTCGATCCCCCAGGCGTGGTCGATCAGGATCTCCCCGTCAATACCGAAGGTCTTGTAGAAGAATTCTTCGTCCCACTGCGTTCTCGCAGCGACATCCCCCATTGTGAACATATAGGCATTCATGAGTCTTCTCGCCTTGCCGGGGCCGATCTGCCAGAAGTCCGTCAGCGGCCTGTGATCCCAGAGCAGGTACCGGTAGGACTCCTCGTTCAGCTCCGCGATCCGGACACCGTCCTTATCCGCCGGAGATTTTTTGGCCACGATGTCCATGGCGACCTTTGCCAGATAGAGATTGGTACCGATGCCGACCGTGGCGGTGATGCCGGTCGTCCGGAGCACGTCCCGGATCATGGTCATCGCGAGGACGTGGGCCGGGTGGACATGCGTCCGCTCCGCCTCCTTCTCATAAAAATGCAGATAGCCGGTGCAGTCGATGAAGCACTCGTCGATCGAGTACACGTGCACGTCCTCCGGCGCGACGTATCTCAGGTAAATGGAATAGATCAGGGCGGAGATCCGCTCATATTCCGCCATCCGCGGCACCGCGGTAATGTAGGAGACCTTCGTGTGGTGCAGGGCTTCATACTTTCTTATCGCCTGCTTTGCCTCGAAGAGCCGGGGCCGTCCCGGGACCCCCATGGCCTTCAGGGATGGGGAGACCGCGAGGCAGATCGTCTGGTCCGACCGGGAGGGGTCGGCGACCAGAAGGTTCGCGCGCAGCGGGTCGAGGCCGCGGTGGACGCACTCGACGGAGGCGTAGTAGGATTTGAGGTCGATGCAGATGTAAGTTCGGGGAAGGGAAAATTTTTCAGAGCCTTTTATCGTCGATTTTTCATTTTGGGACATCA
>CAMOXU010000109.1 GCA_946629525.1 uncultured Clostridia bacterium | reverse complement strand
TTACACTCTGAAGCTCTTCGTTGGAACTCTGCAGTTCCTCATTGGCCGTAAGGAGCTCCTCGTTGGCCGCCTGCAGCTCCGCGTTGACGCTCTCGAGTTCTGTCACAGTCTTTTTCAGATTGTCCTGCGCCACATGCAGGTCTTTCTCCAGGTCCGTGATCCTCTCCGAGGCCGCGGTATCGGCCTTATACTTCTCCAAATTGATCTCGCTGGGCTGCTCATTCGTGCGCAGGAAAGCAATAACGGTCATCCCCGTCTCCGATCCCAGCCGGTCACGGAGCGGCTGTCCTACCAGAGAGATCGTCTCGCGATGTTCCCCGATCTTCACCGGAATGCCCTCGTAGGCCACCCGTTCCTGCTTCTCCCTGGACTCCTTGAGTGCCTTGGAAACAGCTATCTTGAGCTCCGGCTTTACGAGATTAAAAATATCCAGAGTCACCGCACCGACCGGCAGCGTAATAAATTCCTTGCAGTTTCCGTATGTGTGGACGAGCTGGTTCTTCTCATCCACCAGGACGCTCGCCGGCATCAGCATCTCCAGGATGCGGGTATCCAGTTCTGCCGAATTATAAGACAGATCCGGTTCCGTCACATTGTGCAGGATCCCCACGGAGCCCATATTCTTCTCCACTTCCTGCATCGTATAGGTAATATGTTCATGGGAGGGCGCCTTGCCTGACGCGTTGTGCACAAAGATCTTCTCGTTGGCGCATACAACCCTGAAGACATCGTCATAATCGATCACCGATTCGCTTCTTCCAAGAAACAGGTATCCCCTGTCATTCAAAGCCATATGGAAAATCGCGAACAGGTTTCTCTGAAGTATATTCTGGAAATAGATCAGCAGATTCCGGCAGCTGATCAGGTCAAGTTTTCCGAAAGGCGGATCCTGGAAAACATTGTGCTGCGCGAACACGATCATCTTGCGGATCTCGTGGCCGACCACATAGCGGTTCCCCTTGCGGGTAAAATACCGGCTAAGGCGCGTCACGCTCACATCCTCACTGATGTTGTCGCCGTAGATGCCTCTGCCTGCCACAGCTATGGAATCCGCGTCCAGATCCGTAGCAAAGATCTTCACGTCTCTTCTCACGCCCAGTTCTTCCATTACTTCCGCGAACAGGATCGCTATCGAATAAGCTTCCTCACCCGTGGAGCAGCCCGTCACCCAGACACGAAGCTGGTCTGTCGGCGTCGCGTTTTTGACCAGGTCGTAGATCACCCGGTCTTTGAGCACTTCAAAATAGTCAGGATCCCTGAAGAAACTGGTCACGCCGATCAGGACTTCCTTGGCCAGAAGCCTCGCCTCGTCCGGGTTGTTGGACAGATACTTCACGTATTCCTGAAGGTTCCGGTTATGAGTGACCACAATACGCCTTTCTATGCGGCGCAGGATCGTAGTCTGTTTGTAATAGGTATAATTGACATTTGTGACATTGCGAAGGATCGAGAATACCTGCACCATCAGGTCGCCGTCGCTCAGCTGCAGCCTGTTGCCTGCATCCACCGTGGAAGCCGCGATGTGTCTCATCTCTCTCGCGATGCTGTCCGGCGTCAGGACCATGTCCACAAAACCGGTGGCGATGGCGTTTCTCGGCATACCGTCAAATTTGGCGCTTTCCGGCGCCTGCACGATGATAACGCCGTTTTTGTCTTTTATAGAGCGGATCCCGTTTGTGCCGTCTGATCCCGTTCCGGACAGGATGACCGCTACCGCTCTGTTCTCATAAGCCGCAGCCAGAGAACGGAAAAAGACATCAATCGGATGATTGATATTCCTGTGGTTATATTCTTTTAGGCGGAGCACATCGGAGACGATCTCCAGATTGTACTTGGGCGGGATCATATAGATATGGTTGCGCTTTACGCGCATTCCATCCTGCGCTTCCACCACGGGCATAGCCGTGTCCTTGCTCAAAATATCCGCCAAAAGGCTCTTGTGATCGGGCGACAGATGCTGAATGATGACGAAGGCCATGCCCGTATCGCCGGGAAGGAAGGTAAGAAACTGCTGCAGCGCTTCCAATCCTCCTGCCGAAGCCCCTATTCCAACTACGCAGCTGGGCTGCGCGTCTCTATCCATTTTCTGATAATCTGTGTTTTCGCTCATTAAAGTAACACCGCTTTCCATGAAGGCCATTTAAAGAGGCCGGTTGTAATGCTGCTTCTGTCTAAAACTGAATTCCACTCCATTCTCATTCTATCTCTTTTGGGAAAAAAATGGTACTATGGACAGAAGAAAGGAATCAAGATCATGCTCTTATCACTTATCGTACCCTGCTATAATGAACAAGATGCACTCCCTCTTTTTTACCGGGAAACTATATCTGTCCTCAAGAATATGGACTGCGATTATGAGCTTATTCTGATCAATGACGGTTCAAAGGATAAGACTCTGTCCGTCATGAAGGAACTGGCCGCGTCAGATCCCTGTGTGTTCTACTACTCCTTTTCCAGAAACTTCGGTAAAGAAGCCGCCATGTACGCCGGATTCTGCAACGCGCGGGGCGATTACGTCGCTGTCATGGACGCCGATCTGCAGGATCCGCCGTCCCTTCTCCCCGAAATGGTACGGATACTGGAGTCAGGCGAATACGACAGTGTTGCGACAAGGCGCGCAGACAGGGCAGGCGAGCCGCCGGTCCGAAGCTGGTTCGCCCGCAGATTCTACAGCCTGATCAACAGGATCTCCGACGCGGATATCGTGGACGGAGCGAGAGATTTCCGGCTGATGACCCGGGACATGAAAGAGGCCATTCTCTCCATGGGTGAATACAACCGCTTTTCCAAGGGCATTTTCGGCTGGGTCGGCTTTAAGACCTACTGGCTTCCCTATGAGAATGTAGAACGCGTCGCGGGGGAGACCAAGTGGAGTTTCTGGAAACTGTTCAAATATGCCATTGACGGCATCATCAATTTTTCCAACGCACCGCTCAGCATCGCCTCCTGGTTCGGAATAATGATGACTTTCTTTTCCTTCCTCTTCCTGGTCATTATCGTTATCCGCCGGCTGATCTGGGGCGATCCCGTCGCGGGCTGGGCCTCCACGATCTGCGTGATCATCTTTATAGGGGGCCTGCAGCTCTTCTGCCTGGGGATCATCGGGCAGTATCTGGCCAAGACCTACTTGGAAACCAAACACCGGCCTCACTACATCATTTCCGACACCAATGCGGAACATGCGCAGAAGATCCGGTGATCATCCGTACAAAATAAGCGAACGGACCGGACTCCCCGGGGAGCCGGTCCGTTTTTATCATATCAGCCTTTATCCAGGATCGTCAGGATCTTGACGACAACATCTTCCGCGTCCCCGGTCTCCTCAATGACCGTGTCCGCGTATTTCTCATACAGGACCACCCTTTCGTCGTAAAGGTCCCGCAGAGTCTGCCCTTTCTTAAGCGCAACTCCTCTCTTTTTTATATTCTTAAGCCTCTTGCTGATCGTCTCATAATCCGTTTTCAGGTACATAATGTGCCCGATCTTCTTAAAGTGGCGCATCGCCTCCTCTCCATAGACGGCGCTGCCTCCCGTAGCGATCACGCAGTGGTCCGCCTCGACTGCCGCGTTCACCCTGTTCTCCACTTCGAGAAAGCCGTCGACGCCGATCTCCTCGATGATCTGGGACAGGCGCTTCTTCTCCGCTTTCTGGATCATGATATCCGTATCTATAAAGTCGTAGCCGATCACCTTCGCCAGAATGACGCCGACCGTGCTCTTTCCGGAAGCCGGCATCCCTATCAGGACCAGATTCGTTCTCCCCATTTTTCCTGCTGCCTCCGTTTCTGTATCGATCCCTGATTGTTCCTTCCATACCAGTATATAACATCTCATTAGCAAGTGCACGAAACGGGAAACTGTTGTAGAATAATATAGTTATGTTTTCAATCTGTTTCGAAAGGATCCTATGAAGCCAAAATATCGGACTCTGTTTTTTGTCCTCATTCTCCTCTTCATGACCGTCCTGCCCGGGCGAAGAGTCTCTGCCGCGCCCGTCGCGTCAGCTGCACAGCAGCATTCCTCTCTGCAGCTTGTCAGTCTGAGCGCCGCTGCCGGTACAGGCTGGCAGTATAAAAACGGCATCTGGTACTATTATGACCCTGACGGCAGCATGCACACCGGATGGCTGTATTACCGCGGAGCGTGGTACTATCTGGACAGTTCCGGCGCCATGAAAACGGGATGGCTCAAAGATAACGGATCATGGTATTTCCTGGACACTTCCGGCGCTATGAAAACCGGGTGGCTCAAAGACCGCGGAAAATGGTACTTCCTGAAAGATAACGGAGCCATGGTGACCGGATGGCTTGATCACAACGGATCGCGGTATTATCTGGATGCTTCCGGCGCCCTGAAGACAGGATGGCTGAAAACAGACGGTAAATGGTATTATTTAAGCTCTGCCGGAGCAGTACAGACAGGCTGGCAATATATCAGCCGCAAATGGTATTACCTGTCAGGGAAGGACAATGGAGCAATGCTGACCGGATGGCAGGAAATCGGTGGCAAGCAGTATTATCTCAATCCGTCCGGCGACATGGCAGACGGATTCCGTATCCTGAACGGCAAAGCTTACTATTTTGGCTCTGACGGAGCGCTCAAAAAAGACTGGGCATCGAAAAACGTGATCGTCATCGATCCCGGCCACTCCTCCGAGATCCCGGCCGGACAGGTGCCGCTCGGCCCCGGCTCCGACGAAATGAAGGACGCCGATAACTACGGCGCCGTCAGCGTCACGACCGGTCTTCATGAGTACGAACTTGTCCTCGACGTCTCTCTCATGCTCAGGGATAAACTGGAGGCCAGAGGCTACAAGGTCGTCATGGTCCGCACGACCAACACCGGCAAATACAGCTGCCTTGACCGCGCGAAAGTCGCAAATGACAATAACGCGGCGATTTTTCTGCGGGTCCATGCCAACGCGGCTCCTAAAGATCATTCCAAGAACGGCGCAATGACGATCTGTATCACCAAAGATAACGAATTTATCCCCTCAATGTACAAGAAGTCCCGGCTTCTGTCCGATATGATCCTGAATAATTATGTCGCAACGGTTGGCTGCTACAACGAGGGCGTATGGGAAAGGGACGATATGGTCGCGAACAATTGGAGCAAAGTCCCCACTACTCTGGTGGAGCTCGGCTATATGACCAATGAAAGAGAAGACCGGCTGATGCAGACAGACGCTTATAAAGAAAAAATGGCGAACGGCCTCTTATACGGCGTCGACGCTTATTTCAAGGCGGTGCTGAAGTGACCGGCGCTGTCAGAACATAAATAAGAGCAGGATTTCAACTGATGAAATCCTGCTTTTATATTGCCTTTTATTATGGACTGCTCCGCTCAGAGGTCCTTACCTTGCGCCTCTTTCCTCCGCGTCGGTGAGGATATGCCGGATCCTGCCAAATACCCGGGAAAGCTTTTTCCGGTTCTCGTCCTCCTTGCAGATTTCCAGCACACGGGAATCTCTTCCGTAGGCTTTCCGCAGCCTCTCATACTCATTCGCGAATTCGTCCTGCTCCTCAGATGCAGACTCACAAGAGATCACAAGCCTTGCGCTGCGTACTCCCTTCTCCGATGCTGCGGCCATCTTCCTGAAAGCGTCATCCGCGATCCTGTGATCCGCACAGAACATCATCAGCGTATGCAGCATTCCCTCGTCGAACAGAAAGATCCTGTGGGATCTGATCATTCTCCGATACCAGAATGAATAGGCCGCCAGATTCCTGAACACGCGCTTTTCATTTTCATAAACTCCAAAGCTGCCGGCCGGCTCCTCCTTCTGCAGGATCCCCCGCAGCCTGTCGCGCAGCCATCGCGCGTCAGCGCTCAGGAAGATCAGCGCGCCCGCTATTACTCTCAATAACTTCCAGCCGATGCTGTGCCTCAGTTTGGCAGAGACGTTGACATAGTCGACTTCTCTGCGTTTCAGTTCCTTCTCGATCAGCTCTGTGAGCTCTGTCTTTCCGCTCCCGGGAAGACCAATACATTCAATTACCATCCCTTGCCTCCGGCCGGATCCATCTCCGGTCACAATCGTAATTCTACCGTATGCTCCCGATGAAAGCAAGCCGGCAAAACAGTCCCCGATCCTTCCTCATTAGCAAGTGCGCCATATGGCAGACGAATTTCAATCGTTAAGAAACATATAGGAAAATCCGTTTTATAATAGTATAATGACGATAATGTAATAAGAAAGAGGCATTATAACATATGGCAAAAATACCCTTTAATATTCCGCCCTTCATCGGCACGGAACTTCAATATGTACAAGAAGCCGTCGACGCGCACAAGATCTGCGGAGACGGCCAGTTTACAAAGAAATGCAACGCCTGGATTGAAAAGCGCTTCGGCGCGGTCGGCGCTCTTTTGACCACCAGCGGCACCACAGCTCTGGAAATGGCGACACTGCTGTGCGGCCTGGAAAAAGGCGACGAAGTGATCCTTCCGAGTTTTACCTTTTCGAGCACTGCCACATCTATCGTACTTACAGGCGCTACGCCGGTATTCATCGATATTCGTCCCGACACAATGAATATTGATGAGACTAAGATAGAGCAAGCCATCACAGATAAGACCAAGGCTATCATGGCTGTTCACTATGCAGGCGTATCCTGTGAAATGGATACGATCATGGAGATCGCCCGCAAACACGGGCTCAAAGTCATCGAAGACGCGGCACAGGGCGTCATGTCCACCTACAAAGGGAAAGCTCTCGGCACGATCGGTGATTTCGGCTGCTATTCTTTCCATGAGACCAAGAACTACTCTATGGGCGAAGGCGGCGCGCTGGTCCTTAATCACAGAGAAGACCTTGAACCCGCCGAGATCCTCAGAGAAAAGGGAACTGACAGAGCCCGCTTCTTCAGAGGACAAGTGGACAAGTACACCTGGGTTGAATACGGCAGCAGTTACCTGCCCAGCGACATGAACGCCGCCTATCTCTGGGCGCAGCTTCAGGAAGCGGACCGCATTAATGAAAACCGGCTCGCGACATGGAATGCTTACAACGAGGCATTCTCCCCCCTGGCCGCAGAGGGCAAGCTGATTCTTCCCACGATCCCTGAAGAGTGCGTGCACAATGCTCACATGTATTATGTAAAACTCAAAGATCTGCGCCAGAGGACAGACTTTATTAACTATCTCCGGGACCGCGATATCAGCAGCGTATTCCATTATGTGCCGCTGCACTCCTCCCCGGCCGGCAGGCGTTTCGGACGCTTCTGCGGAGAAGACGTCTACACTACCGCTGAGAGCGACCGCCTGACCAGACTTCCGCTGTACTACGGCATGACCGCCGAAGACCGCGACAGGGTAATCGATACCGTTCTTTCCTATTTTGCATAAGAACAGGAGTCACACGTGAATATTGACATGATTCATAAAAGCGGTAAGAAACTCATCAGTTTCGTCATTCCGTGCTATCACAGCGAAGGGTCCGTAGGACTCGTCATAGATGAAATTCGTCAGGTCGTCTCGGAACGGCCTGATTTTACTTATCAAATCA
>CAMOXU010000108.1 GCA_946629525.1 uncultured Clostridia bacterium | reverse complement strand
AGAAGTTCAAGGCGCGGAAGCCGTTTGAATGTTCACACAATTTCCATGAAGCACAACGTTTCGCAAACGCCTAATGGTCATAAAAAGATCGTGGAGCCTGTGCCTCACTATCCTTTTTAGAAAGCAGCAAATCCGCTGACGACCATTGCCGATCCATCGGCCGAATCAGATTCATGGGTACTCGGTACGAGCCGAAGCGGTTCCGAAATTATGACCGGACGTGCTTCATCCGGCCCCATCCTCATGTTCTCTCATCATACACCGTTTTCGGGAAAATTTCCATCACCCGGCCGTGATGTCCTTTGTGCCGCCGACTGCCTTGACGCATCCCCTTTCGGATGACATAATTATTATCAGAAGTTCTGTGAGGAACTCCCTATTATGGCTTGCGAAGAAAGCCGAATTATGATTTTTTCGCAAATGTTCGGCGATCACATAGAAAAGGAGGGCGCGCCATGGCTATGAAAGCGGAGGAAAGAAGAAACCGGATCCTGGAAACACTGAGTGTTGCTGCAAGGCCGGTCAGCGCCGCTTCGCTGGCAGCGGATTATTCTGTCAGCCGTCAGATCATCGTCGGAGACATCGCTCTTCTGCGCGCAGGAGGCTATGAGATCGCGGCGACCCCGCGCGGCTATGTCATTCCCAGGAACAGCGCTGTGCTCACATATAAGATAGCGACTAAGCATGAAAATGAAGATATGGAAGCCGAGATGAACGCGATCGTGGACGAAGGCTGCACGATTCATGACGTCGTCGTCGAGCATCCGATCTATGGCCAGATCACCGGCCTCATAGACGTCTCCTCCCGGCGGGATGTCTCGGATTTTGTCCGGAAATGCAAAGAACACCCGGAGTCGCTCCCTCTCTCCGCCCTCACGAACGGCATTCATCTGCACACTATCCTCTGTCCGACGGAACAGGCCTACAAAAATGTCTGCCAGTCCCTGGCAAAGCTCGGATTTCTCCTTGGAGAATGACCATGGCCGGCCACGCAGAGGACGCCGCCCTTGCAAGGCTCGGGTCTCTCCCTGACGAATGACCCGTGGCCTGCCGGTATTCATTGGCCTGCGAATACCTGCATCTGCAGGATCACGACCGGAATCGTCACCGCCGGTGTTCACAGAATTATCACATCACCGCCGGTGTTCACAGAATTATCACTTGACATCTCTCCTTTATTACTGTATACATGTGTCTTGACACCAGTGTTTTTACTGTGAAAGTCCGGAAAACGCCGACTGAAAGGAGGCGGAGGCCGGTACCTTTCACGTATACGCAGTGCACTAAGCGTTTGCAGGCCGCAGGCGCAGCATGAGGTCAGTGCACCACCGTCCAGTCGGGAAGACATTTGTCTGGAGGAGGAAATGCCATGGATAAATTCAAAGCCTTTCTCAAGCGGAAAGATATTGAGATTTCCGCAAAACGCTACGGTATCGATGCTCTCGGCGCAATGGCCCAGGGTCTCTTCTGCTCCCTCCTCATCGGGACGATCATCAACACGGTCGGCACCCAGTTCGGGATCGGTTTTCTGACATCTCCCGTCGCGACTGTCGCGGGCACTGACTACACGGTGGGCGGTCTTGCCTCCGCCATGAGCGGCCCCGCCATGGCTGTCGCGATCGGGTATGCGCTTCACTGCCCTCCCCTGGTCCTCTTTTCACTGATCACAGTAGGCTTCGCCTCCAACGCACTCGGAGGTGCGGGCGGACCGCTCGCGGTCCTGTTCGTCGCGATCATCGCGTCCGAAATCGGCAAAGCCGTATCCAAAGAGACAAAAATTGATATACTGCTGACTCCTCTTGTGACGATCGGAGTCGGTGTTGCGCTCTCCGCCTGGTGGGCTCCGGCACTCGGAAAGGCTGCCATGAAGGTCGGAGATATCATCATGTGGGCGACTGACCTTCAGCCCTTCCTCATGGGCATTCTGGTCTCCCTCGTCGTCGGCATCGCGCTCACGCTTCCGATCTCCTCCGCAGCGATCTGCGCCGCGCTCGGTCTGACCGGTCTCGCCGGAGGTGCCGCTCTCGCAGGCTGCTGCGCGCAGATGATCGGATTTGCCGTGATGTCCTTTCCCGAGAACAAATGGGGCGGGCTCATCTCCCAGGGCATCGGCACTTCCATGCTGCAGATGGGAAATATTGTAAAAAATCCGAAGATCTGGATCGCACCCTGCGTGACATCCATGATCACAGGTCCGATCGCGACCTGCATCTTCAGATTGAAAATGAACGGCGCCGCAGTCTCCAGCGGAATGGGGACCTGCGGCTTTGTCGGCCAGATCGGTGTCTACACCGGATGGCTGAATGATATCGCGGCCGGGACCAGAGGGCCAATCACCGCCTTTGACTGGATCGGTCTTCTTGCCGCCTCCATTGTGCTGCCGGCAGTGATCTGCCCCTGCATCAACTATTTCCTGAAACGAATCGGTTGGGTACGTGAAGGTGATCTCAAATTAGATTGATTCGCAATATTTGTCACAAAATATAAAAAAATTCCCCGGATTTTTCTTGATTTTATAGAAATATCCGGGGATCTTTTTTATTTTTTGTCAAATTTTCCGGTCCTTCAGGAATTTCAACCGATATTTAACGCGGCAATCCTAAAAATTTCAGCCAATATCTTGCATTTACAAATACATTGATAGTATTATATTAGTGTACTCAAACACAAAAGGCATTTCTGCGAGCTCAATTGCCGGACATTTTCTCATAAATGCTTACGCACCCGAGCGAAAACCCCTTGCCCGGCGTAAGAACGACCCGACTGTATTTTTATACAGCCGGGCCGTTTTAATCTCAGACGTATCAGGAACTCCGTACGTTCCCGATCTTTCTGCTGTTTACCTTTCGCCAAGCCCGCGTTTCTGGAGTCCCTCCGCGACCATCTCGTATGCCGGCATGTAGACGTGGTACTTTTTCGCCATCCGCACGACGTTGAATACCAGTCCGTCGATTTCAGACGGGCGTCCGGCCTTCACATCTCTCTGCATAGATGTCGTCGCGTCTCCGGGCTGATTCTTCAGAATGTCGAGATTGACCTCCACATAGTCCTTCTCAAACGGGTATCCCATCTCATAGGACAGGGCCATGATCTCCCGGACCATCGTCTTGAACATCGTCCGCGGCTCACCCGGCCGCTGAAATGCGTAGGCACTCACATCGTAATAGATCCCTGCCGCACCGATCGGGGAGACATAAGAAAACTTCTCCAGACAATCCCTCTGAATGATCTTGGAAAGATGCGTCTCTACGCCCGCGTAGTTCAGATCATCGGCGATCTGGCGGAGCTCCGGCCTTCCCTCCTCCTCTTTTCTCGGACCGAAGTAGACGCGTAGGATCTCACTGTGCTGCAGGATCCAGCCCGGGCTTTTTATATTTGCCGATACGTAGATGCATCCGTCCATGACGGACAGTTTCGGCAGCCTGGTCTGCATCATTCCGCCTGTCCCGAAGACGTTGCAGAGCGGGATCACGATGGTCGTGGGCTTTGAGACTCTGCGGATGAACGGAATGACTTCCTTCAGAGAGTAGCTCTTTACGCAGACAAAGATCACATCGGGCTCATCATAATAGTGCTCCTCATCATATGCTTTGACAGGGACGTTCTCACAGGCCCCGTTCCACATTTTCTCAAGGATCAGTCCCTGCCCCCACATGGCACGAAGATGGGGCCCGCGTGCCAGAAGTGACACGTCCAGTCCTGCCCGGGACATACTATAGCCGAGCACACCCCCGGTGCCGCCCGCTCCGATAATCAAGTATTTCATAAAAAACCTCCATACAGCGTTTCGATCCTTCCGCGGATCCCCCGCGCTGCAGCTCCCGGATGTCGGCGGGAGCATGCCTGAATGCCGAAAATAATTTTAATACGAATAATGAAATAATACAACGCAAAGTATCCATACATCGTCTGTTTGTAACTGTGCGGTGCCGGAAAACGGCATCCGGCAGGGGCATGTGCAGCCATTAGAGACAAAACAGCCTGCTTGTGGTAGAATAAAAAAGCCTGCGAAGCGGGCCGAATTCTGATTACAGGGTTCGCGAAAAAGTTCCTTTGATCATTGGCATGAACGCCGCTCTTTACCGATGCGGCAGAAAAATACAAAAGAAATGAGGCAGCTATGTACAAAAAGAATATGAAACATCTGGTCCTGGCTTTAACAGCCTGCTTCCTGCTCTCCTCCTGCGGTTCGAAGAACGCGGATATACAGTCTGATTCAGTGATCTCTTCTGCGCCCGTCACCTCCGTCCCGGTGGCGACGGCCGTCCCCGAGAAGCCTGCGGAATCCGTTCCGGCTTCCCCCGCAGCGACGTCCGTCCCGGAGACGCCGGCGCCTGCTCCGACAGAGATCCCGACGGAGACTCCGACTCCCGAACCGACCGAGCCGTACACCGCAGCCGAAGTATGGCTCACGGACGACCTTCTCTACGCGTCCTTCTCGGCCATACATTCCGAACCGGCCATTCTGTATACAAATAACCAGGCAAATAAGAACGGACACACCGTCTGTGTCAACGCGGGACACGGCACTTCGGGCGGGGAGTCCGTCCGCACACAGTGCCATCCGGACGGAACGCCGAAAGTGACCGGCGGATCGACCGCTGAGGGAGCGACGACCGCCATGGCCGTCGCATCGGGGATGGATTTCGCGGACGGAACGCCCGAGAGGGTCGTTACCCTTCAGGAAGCTCTGATCCTCCGGGACCTCCTTCTCGAGAATGGCTACAACGTCCTGATGATCCGGGAGACTGATGACCGACAGCTTGATAATATCGCACGCACAGTTCTCGCGAACAACTACGCGGACTGTCATGTCGCGATCCACTGGGATTCCACGGATTATGACAAGGGAGCCTATTATATGTCGGTACCAGGTGACCCGACTTACCGCAGCATGGAGCCTGTGGCTTCGACATGGGAGCGGAGCAACCATTTCGGCGACTGCCTGATCGAAGGCCTCCGGAGCGTCGGTACTCCGATCTTTGAGGGCGGTTCTATCGAGATGGACCTCACACAGACCTCCTACTCGTCCGTTCCCAGTATCGACATCGAGCTGGGCGACAGGGTCTCGGATCACGGAGATGAGGCGCTCGCCACGCTTGCCCGGGGACTGCTCGCGGGGATCGATCTTTTCTTTACTTCCTGACATATCTTCATGGATATCGGTCTCCCGAAACAGACGGAATATAGCAGAGATCCGAAGGATTTACTGTGAAAGAAAACAGAAACACAGGCACAGCGCGGAGGCAGATCGATACTTTCAGCATTATTTGTGCCGCCGTCCAAAGGCGGCGGAATGGAAATTCCAGTAAAACAAAAAGAGAGCCTGCAGCCACTTCCCACGAAGCGGCTGCAGGCCCTCTTTTTATTCCTTACGGACAGTTTCCTGCCCTTCTCAGTCGATCCTGTACGTCTTTCTCGGCTTCATGCCCTTCTCGACGCTCTTTTTCACCTCGCTCAGAGGGATTCCCTTCTCCTTCGCGATCTTCGCCATATCGTCGTACTCGATCTTTCTGCGCTTGACTCCGTACCCGCTGCTAATCTTCACACGCACAGTTCCGTACTCCGTCTCGACTTCCCTGATCTTCCGGCTGAGGACATGTCTCTTCATTTCCTGCTCACGGATCCCGAGCGTCGTCGTGTACTTGAAGATCGCCCCGGCCAGAAGCTCACGTCTTGCCGGTCTGCAGAGAACGTGCAGCATCGTTCCCGGGCGGGACTTTTTCATTCCGATCGGAGTCGTGAACACGTCGAGCGCACCCGCGTCAAAAAGACGCTCCATGGCAAATCCGATCTCTTCCGCTGTCATGTCGTCGATGTTCGCTGTCATCTCAAGGACGCTCTCACGGGATTCGCTGGTGTCGCCGATCATCGCGCGGACACTGTTCAGGCGTCCGAAGTCCTTGGCTCCGATGCCGTAGCCTATCTTCTCCGTCTTCATAGCCGGCATTCCGCCGAACTGATTTACGAAATACTTGACCAGGGCTGCACCGGTAGGCGTGCAGAGCTCCCCCTGAATTTCCCCGCCGTATACAGGCACGTCCTTCAGAATTTCTGCCGTCGCAGGCGCAGGGACCGGCAGTACACCGTGCGCGCACCGGACCGTTCCGGACCCGACATGGACCGGCGATGCGCAGACCTGGTCCGGCGACAGCTTATCCATGATATAGCAGACCGCCGCGACGTCCATGATCGCGTCCATCGTTCCGACCTCATGAAAGTGGATATCGGTCAGCGGCATGCCGTGCACGGTGCTCTCCGCCTCCGCGATCATATTGTAGACATTGACGATATCCGTCTTGACCTTGATGGAAAAACGAAGGCGGTTGATGATATCCGTGACCTCATAGAGGCCGGTGCCGTGATGTTGTCCGTCATGGCCGTAGGCATCATGGCTGTGGCCGTCCGCTCCGGATTCCTCACCATGTGCGTGGTCATGGCCGTGAGCATGATCATGATCGTGAAAATGCACCGGCTCTTCCTCCTCCGCATGGGAATTTTCTCCCTGGCGGTCTCTCGTCCGACCCCCGTTTCTCTGCTCCGTATACTGGTCCAGAAAACGGATCGGCTTCCGCGCATAGGAGGCCATGAGTTCTTCCTCTTCCGTACCGTTTACGCGGACATGCACATGCGTGCCCTCGATCCCGTACCGTTTGATCTTCTCCGCACTGATCAGTGTGCCGGGGATCCCCGCGTCGTTCAGCTCCCAGATAATGTCGTCCTGCTCGCCTTCATTGAAGAGCTCGAGCAGCGCAGCAGTGAGCATGTCCCCTGCCGCTCCCATACTCAGGTCCAGATATAATGTTCTCATAAAATTACTCCCCTTACTTGTTCCCCTTACACGACCGATTGTGAAGCGCTGTGCGCCGTGGCTGCTGCATGCACAGTTCCATTCGGCACACAATTCCACAATTATTTATATGTACTGAACCCGGATGCATTCTCCCCCATGATCTTCCTGCAGATCCGGATCCTGTAATCATAATTCGGCCTGCCAGGCAGGCCTTTTTGTCGAAGGCCGCTTCGCAGCTTCCGATAAGCTATTCCATTCTATCATATTTTGCACGAACATCCTACAGCTTTTCACGGAAGAACCGCCTCACGTTTTGAGCGCCCAGGGCATCTTCTGTGATCTGATCTCCTTCCCTGTCCCGATCGCCTCCCGCATGAGCAGGGCCGTGTACGCATCCTCGAGCGTCTCCGGAAGGCTGACACAGTTCTCCGGCTCTCTCACCGCATTCAGCATCATAGTCAGGATCGCAGCCTCATCCTGCGAGAGCGCCGCGTCCGGAGAATACTCCTTTTCGTATACCGTCTCCTCCATGGTTCCCTGTGTCTCTTTGCGCGCATCTCAGAACGGGTGTCAGATCACTGCGCAATAAAGCACAAAAAGAAAGCTTCAGGAACGCCGAAACGTTCCCGATGATACAGAAAAGACCCTGAAACATACGTATCAGGGTCTCGTCAAACGTAGCGAGAGGGAGATTCGAACTCTCGACACCGCGGGTATGAACCGCGTGCTCTAGCCAACTGAGCTATCTCGCCATATTGAATTCCTGCGTTTTTCAACGCTAGATTAGTATATAACAGGGATATTTTTTTGTCAAGCAGATGTTGTTCATATTTTTTATAAAATTTGCGCAAATGTGCCGACCGAGTCTCATGGGTGATCGAAGCG
>CAMOXU010000107.1 GCA_946629525.1 uncultured Clostridia bacterium | reverse complement strand
TGTGTAACAAATCGACGTTTCAAGGGCATGTCCCATACGTCATGAATAATTCAGGAGTAGGGATGGAATAGCCCAAACTTATACGCCTGTGGACATTGTGTAAGACATTATGTTGCGTATATCGCAGCCGGTGCAACGGTGAATGAAGCAGGAAGCTCCGACTTCTATAAGTCGGAGTAGTTCACAGGGATGCCCGCTAAGGTGCGCATACTGCCTCAACCGGTTTGCATGGGGAAGCTGTGTCAGACGTGCGGGAAGTGCACGGATCTGCTCCCCTGATGTGGATTATTTTACCCCTGAGAGGCTGTTTCATAAGATAGAGGTGGATGACCTGTATTTTTATGCGACCGGAGGCAGTGTGACCTTTGGGGGCGGGGAGCCTCTGCTGCATATTAAGGGGATCTGTGAATTTGCGGATCTGTGCCCTGATGCGTGGAAGATATGTGCTGAGACATCGCTGTATGTTCCCGGGGAGAATGTGGAGCAGGCCGCGGCGCATATAGATCTTTTTATCGTGGATATTAAATCGACAGACGCGGATATATACAAAAAATATACCGGGGGATCAGTCGATGTAATGATGAGAAATCTGGAACTCCTTCTGGAACTGGTTGGTCCGGAGAGGATCTTTGTCCGCATTCCGGAGATTCCGGGATATGCTGACCGGGAAATGCAGGAGGAGTCGTATCGCAGAATGAGGAATGTCGGAATCAGGAATATAGAACGGTTCCGCTACATCGCAGGAACTGCGTCGCGAATCTTGTAATCAGAATTCGGCCTGCAAGGCAGGAATTTTTATCGCAGGCTGCGTTGTTGGAACCGCTTCGCAGGCATCCTGTACCGGCTGGTGAAAAGATGGAACGAAAATCAATAAAAGTAGCTGCGGCAATTATCCGGAAAGACGGGAAGGTGTTCGCAACACAGCGCGGATATGGCAATTATAAAGACTGGTGGGAATTTCCCGGCGGAAAGATCGAGACGGGAGAGACCCCGGAAGCCGCGCTCAGGAGGGAGATACTGGAGGAACTGAACACAAAGATCCGCGTGGAGAGCTTTCTTGCGACGGTGGAGTATGACTATCCGGAATTTCACCTCTCCATGGACTGCTTCTGGTGCCGTGTAGAGGAAGGCAATCTGACGCTGCTGGAACACGAGGCGGCGAAATGGCTTCCTCTCGATGATCTGAGGCAGGTGAACTGGCTGCCGGCGGATATTCTGGTAGTCGATCTTATCGAAAGTTCCATGAGGAACTCCCGATAAAAAGCGCCCGCTACACAATGCTCATACAATTCCTATGAAGCACAGGCGTTCGCAATCGCCTGAAGTGATTCTCATATATGGAGGAGATTTGAGGAAAACGATGACACCGAATCAAAGACTGTGGAGCAGAACGCGGGATGATCTTGTCCGCGCGATGGAGAGTCTCGGCTTTCCTGCAGAACTCGGCGAAATGATCGCAAGGAATCTTGGAAGCCCGAAAGCCATGGAGCGGATGATCTCCTATCTCCGCAACGTGAAGCCGAAGACGGCAGAGCTGATCGTGGACGAAATGCTGGCGATCCGGAGCGAGATCGACGCATGGAGAGAGAAGAAGGCCAGTGAAAAGGCGAACGCCAGATACAATGAAATCCTCAATTACGGACTGATGGGTGCCGATGGATTCGAAGAGACCCCTGATTACGGGTTCATGGATGCCGATGACTTTACAGATATGGACGAATGGTGAGATAAGGCGGTGACAGTATGGCGAACGAAGGCGGCGCATGGATCATGAAAGGCCTTGATTGGGATGATCCTTATCGGATCCGCTCCTGGCGGGAGCTGCTCAACTGGATCAATGAAGTCGGATTTCTTCCGCTCTTCGCCAATGAGGTGCCGGGCTTTTCCGCGGAGGAGCACGTCTCGCCCCTCTTCTGGTGGACCGGCGATCCCGAACAGGATCCGTGGGAGTGGCGCGAGATCATTCCCGCGACCGGCGAGGTGGCCTACGGGAAGTTTTTCAATAATAAGACGGGATTCATTTCACGGGAGTGGTTTCCTTATTTTGCAAATGCCCGCCGCGACGGTTATGACTTCGATGCGGCGTGGGATGACGAGCTGGTCCAGCGCCGGCACAAGGCGATCATGGATATCTGCGAGGATGGCGGGATGCATCCCGGCTTTGAGCTGAAACCGGCAGCGGGATTCGGCAAAGAAGGCTATAAGAATTTCGATGGATGTATGACACAGCTGCAGATGCAGACATACCTGATCATCCGCAAGTTCGAGCGGCGGCGGAACAAGCGCGGGCAGAGCTACGGCATGGCAGTCGCCTATTACCAGAAGCCGGAGGAGCTCTGGGGCCGCGGGCATGTGACGAGCGCGTATTCGGAAGAGCCGTCGGACTCTGCGGAGCGCATATTGAGAAGAGCAAAAGAACTCTTTCCGGATGGTTCCGATGCGGCTCTCCGGAAGATGTTGAAATGACAGATCGCGGCCGTGCGATCCGGAAGCGCTTTGTACTCGGCGCGACAGGAAGACCGCGGCGTTCCTGATATATGGACATAATTCCCTGAAGCAAAGCGCTTCGCAATCATCTCTTCCTGATAATGGAGAAAGAAATGTGCTGCAGATACTGGGCTGAAGAATCTCCCGAGCTCAGGGAGATCGTTATGGAAATGAACCGGTCGTCTCTCGTTCAGAAATGGCAGAAGACGACGGCAGTAAAAAGTTACGGTGAGATCTGCCCTACGGATGTGGTGCCGGTCATCGCGCCGAACCGGTCGGGTGAGCGGGCTGTATACCCTATGAAATGGGGGTATTCCGGAAGGACACTGCTGCTGAATGCACGAGCGGAGACGGCGGCGGAAAAGCCGACTTTTCGGGAGGATTGGGCAAGACATCGCTGCATCGTGCCGGCTTCCTGGTACTTTGAGTGGGAGCACATTCCGGGAAAGGACGGCCGGAAGCGCACCGGAGATAAATACATGATCCAGCCGAAAGGCTCTGCCGTGACCTGGCTGTGCGGGCTCTATCGGATCGAGAACGGGATGCCGGTGTTCGTGGTCCTGACCCGGGAGCCCGGGGAAGAGATCCGGTTCCTCCATGATCGGATGCCGCTCATCATGCCGGATGAGCTGGTAAATGAGTGGATCCGGCCGGAGACGAAGCCGGAGGATTTGCTCCCCTGTGCGCTGACGGAGATGGCTTTTGAGAAGGTCCTGTAAGATCAGGTCGTTGATATCAGCGGAAGCTGCGCAGCGGCGTTCGATAAAACGGCCGATTTACAGACCGAATCTGACTCACAGATTCGAAATACGGGTCTGACTGAATCCTGACAGGGCGCGAATTTCAGTTGTCAGGGTACGGGTTTAATTTTTCATTCTAAGCATTCCAACTTATAAATATAGGTAGATTTTCGGCGGGATGTCGGTTGTGACCGACATCCCGCTTTAAAATGCAAAATTCTTCTTGCATATCGAATAGACGTTTGCTATTATTGAATCACAGAGAACAAATGTTTGCAAAAAAGGCATGATACTTCCGTGCCAGGCGGATGCAATCAACTGCAATCAACTGAGATGCGATCAGGACTATGTGAGGAGGAATAAATTATGAAGAGATATGATGTGAGCTGCCCGTGCTGCGGATATAGAAATATAAATCTTTATCTGGAAGAGACCGACGGCTTTATGGAGTGTGCAAGATGCGGAGAACTGACACAGGTATCGAAGCGCTTCATGAGGCTGATAAAGATCCCGGCCTTCCGGATAAAGGATCCGGAGCAGGCGGTAATGGCAGGATGAGAGGGTGGAAGTATGACCGAGATCGGAGCGATGGCGATGCCGGCGAACTTCCGGTACCGTGAGGTCTTCTTAAAGGGCAGGCCGCGCCATGACCGGTTCGATTCCTTCCGCAAAAAGCATCCCGGCATGGATGTCGGAAGGAGGGCCAAGATCTTTGCCCCGTTCGATGCGCTGAAGGGTTTTCATGAGGCGGTGGCCGCCAAGGATGTTCTCTACAGGGACAGGGAGGTGCTGAGCGAGGAAGAATCCGCAGAGCTGAACCGCCGCCTTGAGATCCTGCACGGGCTTACTTACAACGGCCGGATGGCCAGGGCGAACCGTGTGCAGGTGACGGTCACCTGGTACGAGGTCTGTGATGATAAGAACCGTGAGGATTACGGGCTTCGGGGACAGTACAGGACGGTCAGCGGTATCTGCCGGAACGTGGATGCGGAAGGAACCAATACGATCCTGGTCGGAGAGACGAGGATCTCTCTGAAGGATGTCCGGAGGATCGAGAGCCTGGGAGACCTGTTCAGGAAGAGGTGGTGTGAGGACCAGTCCATGGATGAGCAGGATGATCTGTGTATCCCATAAGGTGCGTGCCATGTGTACATTGCTGTAAAGAGCGAAACTGTACGCTGCAGTACATGGAAGCGAGGAATGCCTGTGTCATGCGATGTGCCGCAAAGATGCGCAGATCTGGTGCCGCAAGGTACAGAGAATATACTGTATGCAGCGTAAAAATGACCACGTCACATACTTGACAAAGGCAGGAAGTGTCTCTATAATGTTAGCTAAAGCTAACCAATGCAGTGAACCGCCGTTCCAGGACGGCGGTTATAAAAGATATAGCGGTTAGAGTATTCTAACCATCACGGAGGACAGGCTTATGAGTGTCGTTATTCTCGGCGGAAATGAATGTATGGAGAGACAATATTCAAATATATGCGGGAAATACGGATATAAAGCAAAGATATTCTGCAAGCCCTGCGCGGATATGAAGAACCGGATCGGCTCACCGGACCTTCTCATTGTGTTTACTCATACCATATCCCATAAGATGCTGCGCTGTGCCATGAACGGCGTCAGCGAAGGAACAACTGTCGTGCGCTCACATACCAGCTCGATTGCTTCCCTGCAGGGAATTCTGGAGGAGGCAGCGTATGCAAATTGAGCATGCTTTGATCGAACACGGAGCGCCGACGCTGGCAGGACTCAAGACTGCAAACCTTTTTCCGGTAAGGACGGAAGGGGAGGACTTTACCGGGTCTCTGCGCAGAGTGAACCGGATATTGAACGAGAAGGGGATACGGGCGATTCCTGTGCAGAAGAAAGAGGACAGAATCCTTCTGTATCTGTTCCGGCCGGACCGTCTGAAGGAGGATCTGAGTCATCCGGAAGCAGCCTGTATGCTGGAAGAGATGGGATATCCCTGCGGGGAAATGGATCTCTGCATTTCATGCCTGATACGTCATCTGAAGGAGGATGCGTCATTTCCTCATGAAATCGGTCTGTTTCTGGGATACCCGCCCTCCGATGTGAGGAGTTTTATGATCAGTGCCCGCGAAGGAGTGAAGTGCACGGGATGCTGGAAAGCATACAGCAACGAGGAAGAGGCGGAGAAGATATTTGAGAAGTATCGGAAATGCAGCAGCATTTACCGGAAAGAATTCAAAAAAGGCAGATCCCTGGAGAGCCTGGCTGTGAAGACTGCCAGCTGAAAAGATTCCGGGCTGTAGATACAAAACATCCATTTGAAAGGAGTACTTATTAAGATGAGCAAAGTGGCAGTGGTTTATTGGAGCGGAACCGGCAACACACAGGCGATGGCAGAAGCCGTTGCGGACGGAGCTAAGGGGAAGGGTGCCGACGTATCTCTGATCGAGGCAGCTTCTTTTGACGCAGATGCGGCCGCTGATTTTGACGGAATCGCATTCGGATGCCCCGCTATGGGGGACGAAGTCCTGGAAGAGGATGAGTTCGAGCCGATGTTCGCTTCTGTGGAAGGCGCGCTGGCAGGCAAGAAGGTCGCTCTGTTCGGTTCTTACGGCTGGGGAGACGGCCAGTGGATGCGGGACTGGGAAGACCGCTGCAAAAACGCCGGAATTGCTCTGGCGGCGGACAGTGTCATTGCAAACGATGCACCGGATGAGGATGCGGTCGCTGCATGCCAGGATCTGGGAGCAGCGCTTGCTTGACGCGAAGCAGGGAATATGATATGGTCGGAAAGGAGACTTTCTGAAATACAGATAAAAAGTAAATAAGAAAAGGAAGCAGGATCGCTTCCCTGATCACGTAAAAGCCCTCATCCGGAATTTGTCCGGACGAGGGCTTTTTCTTATCATTTACGCTCTTATCGGGTCAGCTTATGGATCCACTTATAGCTGCGGAACCTTAGGAACACCGGAAGGCACTTGAAGATCTGGTCGGACTGCAGGCAGATCACGACTGCCGGGATCGGCCATTTCCACCAGAAGGCCGCGGCAAAAGACAGTGGAGTCACGATCAGCCAGGTACTGATCAGGTTCATGTGCATGGTGAATTTCGTATCGCCGCTTCCCTTCAGCACGCCGCCGGAGACCGGCATCTGGTAGGACATCCCCACCATGACAAAGCTCATGATCACGATGAGGGTATCGGCGAGAGCTGAAGCGGTCGGATTCAGCGCATAATAGGACAGAAGCGCCCTGCGGGTCAGGAGAAGGACCGCACCGAGGAGCACGCCAATCAGAAGGTCGATCACCGACAGGGTCCTGGCATCCGCCCGGACTCTTCCGAGATCTCCCCTGCCGATGGATTTTCCCATCAGAACGGCGGATACAGAGGACATGGCCACCACGATCACTTTCATATATTGATAGAAGGTGGTCGCCACCGAGTTGGCTGCGATGGCATCGGAGGACAGGTGGCCAAGGATCGCGGTCTGCAGGGGAATGGAGAAGGACCAGATCATGCCCCCGACCAGGATCGGCCAGGCATTTTTCTGATAATCTTCTTTGAGCTCCGGCGTGATGCTCCTGAGACCGGGTTTTTTGAAGAGCTCGAGCTTTCCGTCCTTTTTCAGGAGATACCAGAGGACAATCAGGAGCTCCACTGTCCTTGAGGTGATGGTTCCGATCGCGGCGCCGGTCACGCCCATTTCCGGAAAGCCGAACCGGCCGTAGATCAGGGTGGAGTTGATCAGGATATTGAGGATCAGCGAAACGCAGGAGTTTGCGAAGGCGATCTTGACTGTTTCCACACTGCGCAGGGCCGCCAGCAGGACCTGCGTGATCATGAACAGGAAAAATGTATACTTGATGATGCGCAGATAGGAATGGGCTTCCCGGAGGATCACCGGGTCCGACGTGAAGATCCGAAGGAGCGGATCCCCGAAAAAGGTGCAGGCAAGAACCAGGACAATGCCTGCCGCGGCGGTATACCGGAGCACCTGTCCGGTGACCTGGCGGATCGGTCCGGTGCGCTTCTGTCCCCAGTACTGGGCACTGATGACGATCAGGCCGTCGCAGATGGCGATGGTCGTCTGCTGGACAATAAAAAAGAGCTGGTTCACCACAGCCGCCCCGGAGAGAGCCTCCTGGCGGTAGGCACCGAGCATGATATTATCCGCCATGTTGACGCTGTAGGCGATGACGTTCTGCAGGGCTACGATCACCAGCATGGAAAACAGGGATTTATAAAAAGATTTGTCATGTGTGAAAAATGTTTCCCGCATTTCCGCGAACCTCTTGAATTTTCGTAAAAGAACAGAGCCATTCTACCATATTGAGGGGCGGGTGACAATCAGAGGGGGTTGTTTTGCAGTTATCAGTATCGGTGTATAATAGTGTGTTATCATACTATTATATACCGTGTTTTGTTTACATAAGCCTGAATTATTCATGACGTATGGGACATGCCCTTGAAACGTCGATTTGTTACACA
>CAMOXU010000106.1 GCA_946629525.1 uncultured Clostridia bacterium | reverse complement strand
CCATCTGTGCCCTCATCCTTTGAGATGCCATTTTGGCATCTCAAAAATTCTTCCTCTGTCAATTGAAAACAAAAGTCTTCAGGAAATCGTTTTTTATTGCGCTTTACCGCACGGTTCATAGCTCCTGTTTCAACCTGATACAACATCGCAAGATCACTGTCCAAAATGACCTGCTTTCCCCTGATTATATGTATCAGGCTGCTTACCATTACACTTGTGACCTCAATTTCGGTCTCGTTTGTAACCTCGATGATTTCTTCCTTTTTTGCCATAAGTCCCCCCTGGCTTTTGAGGTCACAATCTGTGACCTCAAATCTGTACTTCCATCATTTTAAGGTGCGGACCCCCAGAAGTATTTACCCTATATTACAATTTCGTTCAAGCGAATTTTCAAGATGATCCCATATGATAGTTTAATTCACTTACCGTAAGTCCTCAAAATGAGGACTTACGGCGTTCTTCACGATATTCTCAACCGGATCATCAATCCATCATAGTAGTCCTGGTCTGCTTTCGATTTGGCACCTTGTCCCACAGCCTGCTTCTTGCATCTATAATCATCTTCTCCACAGCAGGCGATCTCATGACGTTCCATGACAGCAGCCAGTGCCTTCTTTTCGGCATTCGCCCACTGGTTCCACTCCGTTTCGCTTCTGGTACCGCCGGAAAAGCCCTGTGCCGTCAATGCCTTCTTTAGGGAAACTCTGGTACCCAGACCTCTTGTACTCCCAGATGTATAGGACACAAAGTCAATATACAGATACGGTGTAGTCTCATCCATATACAGATGAGCGGAGAATAGTCTGAGATTAGGATTCCGCTCCTGAAACTCCTTCATACATTCGTTCAGGATCTCAGCAGCCAGCCTACCGTCTTCAGTTGCTGCCCCACAGGACTCACGGTCGCCGATCTGGATAATGATCTCATGAAAAAGCTTCTCTTGCTTCCCTGATCTGATCTTTTCATATTATCTAATCAGAAACAACTCTGCTGCTTCCGATAAAAAATGCTTGCAAAGCAAGCCGAACCAGATTCACAAGTTAGCGTAGAAACTCTAATACAGGCTCTTAACAAAAAGGTGACCGGTATAATCTCCTGCCTGAAAGCACGAGATCGCGCCGGTCACTTTTCAATTCCACACCGCGGACGCAAGCATTCCGTCCCACATCTCCAGATTTTCATCCTTCGAAGCAATTCTTGAATAAAGGTGCAGATAATAAAATTCTTTTCCGTGTTTGACCACGCAGGTCTCACCGTACATGTGGACGCCCTGCGCATCATACTCATAGGAATATCCTTCAGCTTTTTCACCGCCCACTTCCCTGGTGAAGAACCCGTTCCGGCGGTAATTATAAACCTTCATTGCTCTCCTTACCTGCCCCTCAGCACTTTTTGCGGCAGCTTTTGCGCCGAACATCATACCGAGCAGCCGGCCGACAGACTTCCATCCGGTCGAAATCACGACGTGCCGCTCCGGATCGGAGAGACACTCGACAGGGCCGTCTCCCAGAGAGCTGAGATTGCGGCGTTCATTTTCGTCCATAATATGAAAGCCTTCGGGATAGTATATTTTTAAAGTTTCATTCAGCGTTATATAGTTGCTCATATTTTTTCACCTCATAGCATTTATCTCAGTGGGGAAGCTTCCCTGCTTCTTTAAGCGAGGGCAGAAACGCCCCGGCGTTCTTGCAGCGTCGTGCTTAGATACAAAGCATCTTCTTATCAGCGCGGCTGCTTTTCCGCCGGAGGCTTTTATATCCTATCGTTATATTTATCTCGCGACAGAGCCCCGAACGGAAGTTGCCATACACCTTCCGATACTGTATTATACGAATCAGGGCAGCCGGAAGACAGCGGAAGGAGCGGATTCATGGAAACACATGAGACATCAGCATACGAAACAGCATATGAGATAAAACTTGATATGTCTCTTTACGCCTCATGCGCCGCAAGATTCTCCGCAGCCTTCCTTATTGCAGACCGATCAACCAGGAGCGCCGCGACAAGAACAACAAGCGCGATCACAATGGCTAAAATAAGAGTGAAACTCATAAAACCGGGATCGGTAATGCCCGGTAAAATCAACATGGCTATCATAAAGACCACGAGCATGACCACCCCGAATACGATGGCGATGATATTGATCATGCCGAGCTTTCTGGAGAACTCCGTCTCACTGTCCCAGTTCAGGCGAAGCTTTCCGGAATCCCGGAGAAGCATGCGGTCGACCAGGATCACATTCATGGCCAGCACGACGATGACAGCGGTGATCGCCAGACTGACAACAAGCCCCACGATACTTCCTTCGAACAGGAACCTGCCCATGAAGGAAATATTGGGAAATGCGTCAGAAACAGACGCCAGCATGCCAAGCGCGGCTGCCGCCTGCTCTGAACCGGGCATGAGCCTTCGCCCCTCATAAGACTCCCGTCACCCTCTGAAATTCGCCGGCTGCGTTTTCTTCATTTCCAGAAACTCCTTATAAAACGGCATAAATGTCGCGGAATCTCTCACCACACAGCCTGTCGGCTTATGCGCGCGGATCAGATCCCCGCACTTTCCGCAGGTGACACAGGTCCGCTTCGGATCGATCCGTCCGTCCCTTATGATCTCGTTCGCAAAGTCCGGATCCGCGAAGGCCATGCGGCCGAACAGCATGCCGTCGCAAAGGCCTTCCTCGATGGTTCCCGCCGTGTACAGGTCGGAAAACTGCCGCAGATAGGACGGAGCCGATGCAAAAATCGTCATTTCAGGCACCGCCGCTTTGACCTCCCCGATCCCGTTGATCATTCTGGCGATCCCAAGAAAAGGATGCTCGTCCGGAACATATTTTCCCATATCATAAGGTCTCGTCACATGGGTCGTCGCATAGGGATTTCCCATGGTCAGATCGATCATCCTGATTCCATATTTATCGTACAGATCTCTCACGAGCCGGATCGGTTCCGTGAGATCCGGCACAAGTCCGCCTCCCTCGCGCACTCCGAAGCCGTATGGATACGCATAGCCGTCATAGATTCCAAGACGGGCCGTCACTTTAAAGGTATCGGTCTCATACGGCTTTGCTGCCAGAATGCCGTTCCGGAAGAGCCTCGTCCTGTTCTCAAAGGAACCCCCGTACATTCCCGGGCGTGTATACGCGGACATGAGCTCTGCCAGCAGATAGCCGTGGCAGGACTTGATGTCGACCGCATCGAAGCCGGCTTCCCTCGCAAGCTTCGCTGCCGTCCCGAATTTTTCCTCCAGGGATTTGAGATAATCGTCCGTGACGATGCAGCTGTCGGAAGCCGCACGGAACTGCTCGAGGTACGGGTGCCTGTAAGCAATCATCGGCGCGGGAACATTTCCCGGGTTGGAATAGCGCCCGCTGTGGTTTGCCTGCAGGATCAGAAAAGGTGCAAAGCCGTTGGCTTTCCGGCCGGCCTCCTTCACATCCCGGACGAGCCGCTTATAGGCATCCAGATTCTCCTCGCAGATAAGGAGCTGCGTCGCGGAAGACCTGCCCTCCTCGACCATGGAGACGGCTTCGAACCAGATGACCGCAGCGCCTCCAATTGCCTCCCTCGTATATCTTCTGAACGTATACGCAGACGGAGAGCCGTCCGGCGTGGAGTCCGCGCCTTCCATCGGCGCAATTCCCAGGCGGTTTTTCAGCGTGATCCCGTCAAATGTCACGGGTTCCGCGAGCACGGACGCATCCTTCGCGAACGGAAGATGCACTCCGAGCTCCGCGGCTTTTGCCTTTACGTCTTCCGGCGTCTTATAATGAAATTTCTCGTGTGCCATGGGGATTCCTCCTGAGGAATTCTTTTATCGGAAGCTGCGAAGCACATTCCCATTTGCGCGGCTGCGATCCGCCGGAGCGTCCCGGCATTACTTTGCGGCTTTCGACAGGTCTGATCAGTACACGTTCCCGTTCTCCCTGTAGGTCCGCCAGACATTTTCAAAGAAATCGTCGTCCTCCGGGATCGGACGCACTGTCCGCCAGAGCGCGCCGCACTCTCCGTCATTCCAGCTGATCTCCTGGATCAGATTCCCGCGGCTTCCGTCATCCAGCGTAAATGTAAATTCTTCCGGAAGCTCCGGATAGGGTTTCCGCCCGTTTTCGAGGTCTGTATAGAGAGCGCTTCCCCGGCTCTTACCTCCCTGCTCCGCGTAATCCTTCATCGCAGACAGGTACATGATCTGACTGATCAGAACATCCCTCAGGCGGAAGAACCAGCCAAGCTCCTTCCTGTTCTTTACGCAGACTGTGTCTGTGAGCGTTTCGAGCAGCTCCTTATCCTTCCGGATCTGCCGCTCAATACGACGCACGTCCCGGAATGCCGCTCCGCAGACGCTCATATCCGAGGCGATCTCCGAAAGCACCTTTCGGACATCGCGGCGGGGAGACGTACTCTCATGGTTTCGGGACGGGTCATCGCTTCGGCACATATCATCGCCCCGGGACAGATCATCCCTTCGAAGCCGATCATCTCCCCGGGATGAATCATCCGCCCGACGCAGCGCATCCGGGGTCTGTTCTTCGAGGACAGCCTCCGCCATCTTCCCAAGACTGTTCCGGGCCTCCTCCGCCAGCCGGAGTCCGGTACGTTCGTCACAGCTGCCCTTCCGGCACGCGGCTATGTACTGCGCGGCCCGGGTGCTTCCGACCTGTCCGGCGTTCAGCGCGGACCCGCCCGGCCTGTGCACCCCGTGGCTTCCGGCAGCCTCACCCGCAGCAAAGAATCCTTCCAGATTTGTCTGCCACCAGCAGTCGACCGCGAGACCGCCGTTATTGTGCTGCGCGCAAAGGGCGATCTCGAGAGGCTCCGCTGCCAGATTGACGCCCTTATCCAGATAAAAATCGACGGCCGGACTGTTCATATGCCGAAGCCGCTCGATCGGCGTTCCGAAGCAGGCACCTGCCCTCTTAAGATATTCCCGCGCTTCCGGCTCCAGCTCGTCGAAGGAAAATGCTCCGTCCGCAGGGTTCCTGCGGAAATCCAGATAAACTTTCCTGCCCTTGCAGGATTCCAGATAGACCAGAATATCAATGACGGAGCTTCCGCCCTCCACCTTACGTACGTCGAACGGCCACTGATATCCCTTCAGGAAGAGAAGGCTCAGCATCTCCGGGACATTCTTAAAGAAATCCATCAGAAATTCTCTCTCATCCGTACCATCCGCTTCCGCTGAACAGACGCGGGGAAGGACCTGCATATAGGTCCCGGATACATTCCATCTTGGCTTTACGGAGGCCAGTCCGTACTGCCACTCCGTCAGATTTCTGCCCCTGACGCCTGCCTCAAAAGCCAGACCGCTCGCGCCGCTCTGGCTGACCGGATAGACGCTGTTCTTATACATGCCCGCCGGTCCGCCGACAGCATAGATGATATTCTCACACAGGATTACGAGAAACCGGCTGTCCGCCTCAGAAGATCCGGTGCACAGGCAGACCAGTCCATAGACTTTCGCTCCGTCGCTCAATATACGGATGACCTGCGTGTGGTCGAGCAGCGGAATCTTCTTAAGAAGTACCGCCTGCTCCAGCTTCTCGGTCATGATCCGGCTGGTGTACGGACCGACGCTGGTCGCCCTCCGTCTGGGATCGTGGTCCGTCTTATATCCGATATACTCGCCGTACCGGTTCTTCGGAAACGGGACGCCCAGCTCGACCAGCCTGAGAAATCCCTGCGCGGAAAGCGCAGCCTCACAGAGTGCGAGATCTCCGTCCACGCACTGACCGCCAAAAAGGGTCTCCGCCATTTCCCGGACACTGTCGGGCTCTCCCCCGGACAGCGTGAGCTTGTAGTATGTCTGTTTGTCCGACCCCGTGTTGCGGCTGGTCCCTGACAGGCGGTTTTCCGTCACGAGCACTATATCCTTCCCGCCCAGCTGATACAGGCGGTCCGCTGCATTATACCCTGCGGCGCCTGTGCCGACGACTGCCGTTCCGCATCGGATCACCCGGCAGTCCGTACGTCCGATCCTTTCTGTTTTTTCCATCGCTCCTGCCGTCCTTTCTGCGCGAAGTTTTCGTTTCCTTATAAAAAACTATAGCATAAACAAAAAAACAGATAAAGAAATGAATACTTTATCTGCTCTTTGATGAAAATTGCAGTATTTCTTAATATATTTACGTGAACTGCTTCGCAGTTCTCCTAATCATAATTCGGCCTTTTTATCCTGCCGAGCAGGTCAAATCACCTCAGACTTTCCTCACTTGCACACGTCGACCCATCCGATCATCTCCGAACACTCCTCCAGTTCCGGGATCGTCAGCTCAATATCGCTGTTCCCGGTACCGGCCGCCGGAAATACGGTCTCATATTTCTTCAATGAATCGTCCAGATAGACCGGGATTCCTTCGTTGATCCCGAACGGGCAGACACCGCCCGGCGCATGGCCGACCAGCTCCTCCACCTGATCCCAGGGGATCATTTTCGCTTTTGTGTGGAAGGTATCCTTGAATTTCCGGTTATCGATCCGGGCGGTTCCCTCCGCCAGGATCAGGGCCGGCCTGCCGTCGATCATGAACGAGAGCGTTTTTGCGATCCGTCCCGGCTCCACTCCGACAGCCATTGCGGCAAGCTCCACCGTCGCGGACGATTCTTCCGTCAGGCGGACACGGTCCGCGAGGCCGTATTTTTCAAGATGCTTTTTTGCACGTTCCAAAGACATTTTAATTTTCCTCCTCCAGGAATTTCCGCAGATTGGCCGCGGTAGGCGGAATTTCATACGGCCACTCGATGAGCCGGACTTCATTTTCCTCACACAGCTGCTTCTTCTGCCGGTCCAGATCCTGCCTCAATGCCAGCGCCTCCTCTCCCCCGAAGAACTCCACCGGCAGAAAGTGCTGGACCCCCTGATATTCGATGGCGGTTCTGAGGGACGGGATGTACAGATCGAGGCTCTGCCGTCCGAGCCATTCCGGTCGGAACTGATAGAGCGTATCCGGATATTTCTCACGTACAAGATGGAACAGCGTGAGCTCATGCTTCCACTTCGGCTGGATCACGCCCTCCGCAGTCAGCCGGGTCCGGATCTCCGTCCGCCTGAGACGCCAGTCCGTCCTAAGTCCGTCCTTCTCCTCATAGAGCATGAGATCCGTGTACCACCACTGAAAAAGCGGCATGATCACCTGTGTCAGATTCCGGAAAAATTCCAGTTCGGACGAAAAATATCCGCAGGAAAGGATGTGCTGAACATTTCTCCTCACATAAACCGTTTTTTCCGGATTGTGATAGAACGGCAGATTTCCCTGGAACTTCGCCAGCGCATCCGGGAGATAGGGGGAGCGCAGGACGATCCCGTCTTCCCACAGATGGTTCTGATACCAGGGGAGGGAGTAGTCGTAGAGCGAATATCCCCCGTAGAGATCCTCCGTCGTATTTGTATAGAGCAGGTGATAGAGGAGCAGGACGTCATCCATATTTTCTTTATCAAAAACTGCCAGATAATGCGTTTTCTCCTCGTCCGGGAAGAGATTTCGGATGGGATGAAAGGATTCCGCCCGCCTGCATACGTCCGTGATCACAAAAAACTGGGAAATGAAGCTCTCCGGAAAGAGGAAGCAGGCTTTATGATCCGTATCCAGATCCCGGAACTGGTCCATGAACGCCTCGACATACGGATTCTCGGGAAGCGCGGGCGCTTTTTCGATCAGCTGCTTCGTGGCATACCTGTACGGAAGATCCGCCCAGGACAGCCGGATGAGGAAGCGGTCATACTGACCGGATTCATATTCTTCCCGGACGTCCTCGAAATTCTCCTGCCAGGACTCGTGTTCCGCCAGAAGCTCCTCCATGGAAGAAAAAACGGTCCTCTCCCGGTACTGCGGATAGCGATCCCACAGCATGTCGAGCCGCTCAAAGGAATCGGAGACCTGCGGTCTTTTATGAATTGTCGGGTACAAAGAGGCTCCTTTCCGAATCATTTGAAAACAGTATACCAAAACCGTTAAATAAAACCGTATAAAACAGGTCAGCGACTCCTGTTTCTATTGTTTC
>CAMOXU010000105.1 GCA_946629525.1 uncultured Clostridia bacterium | reverse complement strand
CAAGATCCTTAGTCTTGCTCGTCTGCCAGTTCCGACACTTCCGCGCGTCAACAAATGTTATTATATCAGCTGAAAAAGAATTGTCAACAGAAAGTTTTAAAAAAATAAAAAATTTTCCGCAGTCTTTTCCGGCCCGGTCCTGCTGAAGGAGAAGGAATCATCTCCTGCATGCTGCGGATCCTGCGGCGGAATAGTATGGTCCGGCTGCCGGTCCCCTCAGAATCTTTATGTGGCACAAGCGCCGGAAACTGTAGTATAATAAATGACAAGAAATGCATTCCTGGCGGAGCTTTTTAAGAGCTCGTGCATATGCACTGCAGGGGCTGGCTCACCCCGGCATCAAAGGACGGAGTTATTCTTCAAAAAGGTGATTCGAAATTCTGTGCGGAAGGGTTTTCTTTTTTCAGGGGACACAGTATTTGGCGAACACCTGATTCTTCAAAAAGAAAAAGGAGGTTTCACAATGAGGATTCTTGTGTGCAAAAAATGCGGAAATATGGTGGCGGAGCTTAAGAAAGGCACATGCCCGGTGAAATGCTGCGGCGAGCCGCTCGAAGAGCTCACGGCGAACACGACGGATGCCGCTCATGAGAAGCATGTCCCCGATGTGACGGTGGACGGCAATAAGGTAAGTGTCAAAGTCGGATCGGTCACACATCCCATGCTTGACGCACATTATATCGAGTGGATCATGATCGAGACGAAGAAGGGATGCCAGAAGGCGAATCTTGCCCCCGGGGAAGCTCCGGAAGCCTCCTTCGTGATCGGTGAAGGGGATGAGCTCGTCGCGGCTTACGATTACTGTAATCTGCACGGACTCTGGAAAGCCTGAGGGATAAGATAAACTCTGAGGGGACTTTCCCGGGAAGCCGGGAGAGAATTGACATCTGTTAAGTAGAACTGCAATGAGGACGAAAATGCTGTGCCTGCCTTATGAGATGCTTTCCCGGACATTTATTTTCGGAGAGATCCGGGAGATGTCTGTCGGAAGGGCATGATACGCAGCATGGAGGGAGTTTATGAATCACATTATTCTTGAAGGATTTATGGGATCCGGCAAGAGTGCGGTTGGCAAGGCCCTTTCAAAGGAACTCGGGGTTCCTCTGATCGATATCGATAAGTTGGTATCGGGAAGGCTGAAGATGACATCCGCGGAAGTATACAGTCATTATGGAGATGCCTATTACAGGGCTATGGAGACGGTCGCACTTGCGGAACTGCAGGAGAAGACACAAAGATCGATCATCGTGCTCGGGAGCGGACTTGCGCTGATGCCGCAGAATGCTCCGTATCTTAAGAAACTCGGAACGGTGTATTATCTCAAGGTCGGAAAGCAGATCGTTGTGGAGAGGCTTTCCAAGGGAGAAAAACATTCCTGGCTGAGAGCAGGGGACCTTGAGGACAGGGTCGTAAAGATGATGAAAGAACGCGAGCCCGCCTACAGGAAAGTGGCGGATGTGACGATCAGGGTGGATGGTAAATCGACCGCGCAGATCGTATCGGAGATCATCGAGTGCGACAGTAAGGAAAACAACTGATTCGGAACAAAGAACAATGAGAACGGCATGGTGCCGGCGGGAAGCCGGAGGTGCCGTTCTCATTGTTCGTCAGAGATCAAAAGACCCGGGATCTTACGTGATCGACAGGCATCTCTCTGCCGGTCCAGATGCGGAAGGCTTCCGCTCCCTGCCAGAGGAGCATGGACAGCCCGTTCTCGGTCCTGCAGCCGGCTTCTGCGGCGATCTGCATGAGACGGGTGACCGGGGGATTATAGATCACATCATAGACATAGAGACCGCCGGAGAGCACGGAGGCACTGGCCAGAGGGCATTCAGAGCCGTCTGCGCCCTCTTTGAGCATCCCCACGCTCGTCGCATTGACGAGGAGACTGCTTTCGGAGATCTCCCTTCTCTGGGCGTCCTCGTCGTCCAGGGAGTGGAAGGAAATGACCGTTCGCGAGCGGGAGGAAAGCCGTTCGGCAAGCTCACGGATCCTTTTTGCGGAGGTCGGACGGTGATAGAACACGGAGATTTCCGACGCGCCTTCCAGAGCGCTGCCGATCAGGATCGAGGAGGCTGCGCCGCCGGTCCCGAGAAGCGTAATTTTATTGCCCGGGACGGAGTATCCGGACTGCTTCAGAGCGTTTATGAACCCGGAACCGTCCGTTGTGTGGCCGATAAGGCGTCCGTTTTCATTTTTTACAGTATTGACAGACTGGCCGATCTCGGCAGCGGGAGAGAGCTCATCGCAGAGACTGCACATGGCAGTCTTGTCGGGCATGGTGAGATTCCAGCCGGCGGCATTTTCGGCGCGGAGACGGTCAACGACTTCCGGAAGTTCCGATTCATCTGCTTCTATCAGGCCGTAGACTGCGTCGATCCCGAGCTTTGAGAAGGCGCAGTTGTGCATGGCGGGAGATTTGCTGTGGGCGACCGGAGAGCCGATCAGATAGTATTTTTCCATTGCGTACCTCAAAAAAAGCTTCTGTGTAATTGTATAAAACGGTTGAAGTATATCATAAATCGAAGGCTGTGTGGGAGGCTATATGTTCGCGGCGCGGAATTCCCTGATATGGCTGCCCGCGGTTCACCCGTACATAAGGAAAGAAGGGTATTGCAAGAGCCGGCATTTTATTATAAAATTAATGGTACTTATTTAAGGAGGAAGACCTATGATATCAGCAGGTGATTTTAAAAACGGTTTAACACTCGAGATCGACGGACAGGTCATGCAGATCGTGGAATTCCAGCATGTAAAGCCCGGCAAGGGTGCTGCATTTGTCCGCACAAAGATGAAGAATGTTATTAATGGCGGCGTCGTCGAGAAGACATTCCGCCCGACAGAAAAGTTCCCGGCAGCAAGGATCGACCGTAAGGATCAGCAGTATCTTTACAACGACGGAGATCTGTATTACTTCATGGATCCGGAAACTTTTGACCAGATCATGATCAACAAGGACGTGATCGGTGATTCACTGAAGTTCGTCAAGGAGAACGAGAACGTAAAGGTATGCTCTTATAACGGAGAAGTATTCTCCATCGAGCCGCCCCTTTTCGTGGAACTCGAGGTCACGGATACAGAGCCGGGCTTCGCAGGCAATACGGCACAGGGAGCCTCAAAGCCCGCAACGGTCGAGACCGGCGCTACGATCCAGGTTCCGCTCTTTGTAAATATTGGAGACGTCGTAAAAATCGATACACGAACTGCTGAATATCTTTCAAGAGTATAAGAAGGAAGCCTCCCCATTACGGGGAGGCTTCTTATTTTTTGTTAATTCGTTGATTTATTCCAAATTTTTTTGACTTCGCAAAAACCGGTGACTTCTGTTGCGAGGAATGGGCCTCTGAACCCAAATATTAGATAAGGAGTGACTGGTGAATATGGATTATGAGGGATTCAAGACTGAAATCATGAAAAGGATGAGTGCGCTGGAAGGGAGGGGAGCCTCTGTGCGGATACACCGGGTGCGAAAGAATAACGGTGTGATGCTTGAAGGGCTGACGATCATGAGGGAAGGGGAGAATATCTCCCCGTCGATCTATCTGGAGCCTTTCTATGAAAGGTATCTGAACGGAGAGGATATCGATTCGGTGTCGAATGACATTCACGCGCTTTATGCGAGCCGCTCCCTGGCCGGGAAGATCGATGTCGGACAGTTCGAAGATTATCAGGTGCTCGCCCCCGGCATCAGACTTCGGCTGGTCAATTACGAGATGAACCGGGAGCTCATGGAGGAGGTTCCGCACCGGAGGTTCCTTGATCTGGCCGGCATCCTGTATTACGATGTCCGGGACCCTGCGATCCCGAACGCCTCTGTGCTCATAAAGAACGGATGGGCGGAAAGGTGGGGAGTTTCAGACGATGAGCTCTTTGCGACCGCAGAGGGAAATATGCTCCTCAACGAGCCGGCGGGAATCTGGCCGATGGGGAAGATGCTCTCTGATCTCCGGGGAGAACCGGACGACGATCTCCTGCCGGAGTTCCCGCTCTATGTGCTGACCAACAAGAGCCGGATGTTCGGGGCAGCCTGCATGCTGTACCCCGGGGTGTTCCGGCAGGCGGCGCGTGAGATTGAAGGCGATTTTTTTGTCCTTCCGAGCAGCGTTCATGAGGTGCTGCTCCTGTCTCCGGAAAATGTATTTGACCGGGAAGGTCTCAGAAGACTCGTGAGGGAGATCAACGAGACGCAGGTGGAGCCGTACGAGGTGCTCTCGAATAATGTTTACTATTATGACAGTGAGAAGGCGGAAATCAGGATAGCGTGAGGTCTTCCCGCCGGGCTCAAGGAACGACGGAGACTTTCTTTATTATCACGGATCGCACTCACGATGCAGGCTGGTCTCACGCTGCGCACATATCTCACACCCGGAGACACGAAAACTGCGCGATGAAGAATAAAAACACCCTGCGGCCGTAACAGAAAAAAACCCTTGCACTTTCTTTCAAAAAGTACTATTATACTATTTGTGCATGGGGATATAGCTCAGTGGGAGAGCGTTCGGTTCGCATCCGAAAGGCCGTGAGTTCGAATCTCATTATCTCCATAAAGCAGCCTGCCAGATCTGGCAGGCTGCTTTCAAAAGATACATCTTACGTCTGTAGCTCAGTGGATAGAGCGCTGGATTCCGGTTCCAGGTGCGCGGGTTCGATTCCTGTCAGACGTGCTTACGGGGATATGCATAGCATATCCCCGTATATTTTGCGCGATAAGGCCGGAAAGCGGCCGCTGTGCCTGCACGGGCGGACATTTGACGGCCAACGGACACCGATCGGTATAGCCGTTCGATGTGCGCATCGCGCAGGATGGACGGCTATAGCCTCCCCATCCGACGGCAAAAACTGGCAAGGTTGCAATAAAAGGTCTCTTATGGTAAGATGATTTGGTGATACAGATTCGTCAGATCGGAAGGAGAACGAAAGAAGCATAGTTAGATGCCATTTGTTGCGATGACCGGATGAAAGGTCATAACGGTTTTTTTAGAGGAGGTAAGGTACTTGGACTCTTTCAGAGAATGGCTGTCCGATAATCTGAGATACATCTGTCTTATACTTGGGATCCTGATCGTACTGATCGGCGTATTTTTCGGAGTGAGGACTTTGACGCGGGTGATCAGCAGCGGAAATGACTCTCGGGCGGTGCAGGAAGACAGTGTCGTCGCGGGATCTGCTGTCACGGCACCCGGCGGGAACAGCACGGTGGCCGGGACGCCTTCGTCGGCGGGTTCCACTGCAGTGACGACATCGACCCGGCCGGCAACGGAATCTGCGCCGCAGGCCAGTGTCACGGCAGCACCGACGGCCGAGCCGACAGCGACGCCCGCACCGGTCGATGCGAATGCGGAGCAGGAAGTCGCAGATGTAATTAATACCTATTATGCAGCCCTGAATACCAAGAGCATTGACGCGATCCGAACTGTTACGGAGCGGCTCTCCGAGTCGGATATTCTGTCGATCGAGATCGCGGAGACGCAGTACTCGGACCTGTCGATCACAGTGAGACCGGGACCGGACGGAGGGACAGATTCCGCTATTGCCTACGTATCATACCATTACATCAATCCTTCGCAGTTCGTGACGCATCCGGGACTCTCATGGCTCTATCTGAGGCGGGGAGAGGACGGTGCTTTCAGGATCGTCGTGAATCAGGGTGATCTTGAAGGCGTCGAAGCTTATGTCGATGAGCTGACGGCCACGCCGGAAATTCAGGCGATCGTGGCCGAAGTTCAGGCAGCGTCCGAGCAGGCGGATGCCGAGGAGGCCATGCAGGCGGAGGCTTCCGGGAACTGGGAGCAGACGACGGAAGGAGCGGAAGCCGCGGCGGTCTCTCCCGGCGTACAGCCGACGGAGACGGTCTACGCGATGCGTGCGGCTTCGATCAATGCGACCTGCAATCTGAGAGGCGGAGAGGGATATGATTATCCGGTCCTCACGGTCCTTCCCCAGGGAACAGCAGTCACAGTGATCGGAGAGGTCGGTGACGGCTGGTGCCATATAGAGACAGAGTATGGCGAGGGATATGTGGGAAGTCAGTTCGTATCGCTCGTCTGAGCCGGCAGATCGCAGCAGACAGTGCTCTGCACACTTCGAAGCGGGACAGGAACACCGGAACATTATTGATTGTAAAAAAAGAACTCCATGGCGCATGCGCCATGGAGTTCTTTTTTGGGAAAATCCAGATCCCTTTGTTCAGTTTTTCTTTGTGCGGGCGGTCATCCCTCGGGCACTTCCTCCGGAGGAAGAGGCTCTTCCGCCGCTTCCGGAGCCGGCTCTTCAGGAACGGCCTCAGGAGGTGTTCCCGCCGGAACTTCTTCCGCGGGGACTTCCTGCGGCACCGCTTCCGGAGCGGCAGCTTCCGGTTTGGGAACTGCATCCATAGGGGTGTTATAGACTGTGCCCGGCATGAGCGTCACGCCTTTCAAGGCGGCGAGGTCACTGACCGTGGCGATAATGTATCCTTTCGCCTGAAGATCCGCCACGAGGCGCTTTACCGCGTCGATCGTGGCAACGCCGTTCTCGTGGAGAAGAATGACGTCCCCGTCCTTCAGATTGTTCATGATCGCGTCGTAGACGATCTGCGCGTCGCTCGCCTCCTTGTCATGCGGATCGAGCGTCCAGAGGATGACAGGAAGACTTCCGGCCTGGGCAAGAACGTTATTGTCGTAGGAGCCTGCGGGCGGTCTCAGAAGAGTGGGATTGCTTCCGGTGAGGGAACGGACCATGGTGTTCATTTCCTCGATCTCGGAGTAGACCATTTCTGGCTCCAGACCGCTGATCTTTTCCTGATACCAGGTGTTGTTCCCTATCTCCATGCCCAGATCATACGCCCGCACGACCTGATCCGCGGCGTCTTCGAGTTTGCTTCCGGTGAAGAAGAATGTGGCCTTCACATTGTGCTCCTCGAAGGGAGTGATCAGATCCGGCGTATAGCTGCCCGGACCGTCCTCGAACGTAAATGCAACGACGGGAACGCCGGCCGTGGTCTTTGAAGTATCGAGAACACCGTTCTCATTGAAAAAATGCCAGCTGCCGTCGATCTTATTCCAGCCGTTCGCGCTGACGCCGGTCGAGCTGAAATAATACCTCGAGCCGTCCGCATCGATCCAGCCGGTCTGCATGATCCCTGCATCGTTGAAATAATACCGCTTTCCGTCGATCACCGTGAGCTTTGACGACATGACGCCGTCATCCCCGAAGTGGTATTTTTTGGATTCAATGATCTGCCATCCGGTCACCCGGGCGCCGTCATTTCCGAGATAATAGCGCTTTCCGTCGATGTCCTGCCAGAGGGTCAGCATGGCGCCGGACGCGTCGAAATAGTAGTTCTTGTCGCCGATCGTCTGCCAGCCGGTCGCTTTGGATCCGTCTGTTCCCAGGTAGTAGTGCTTCCCTTCGACGACCTGCCATCCGGTCACGGCGTGCCCGTCCTTGTCGAGGTACCATGTTTTCCCGTTCGAATCGGTGAACCAGCCGGTCGCCAGAGCTCCGTCGGACCCGATATAGATCGGAAGTCCGTTCGCGTCCGTAGTCCAGCCGGCCGGGGCAAGCTGCCCGGCCTCGTTAAAGAGATATCTCTTTCCGTCGATCTCCGTCCAGCCTGCGGCCATGTACCCGTTCTTGTCGAAGTAATAATTCCTTCCGTCGATCTCCATCCAGGAAGCGTGGCAGAAGTTTCCCGATTCGGTGAGGTAGCGCCAGCCTTTTTCATCTGTCTGCCATCCCGGCGTGACGGGGACGGTCTCCTCGGAGACGGAGCTTGTCTGCTCGGCTCTCATTGCGGCGGCTTTCGCCGAATTGCGGAGAGGGAGGGTCATGATGCCAAGAAGGATGATCAGGAGAAGGCATCCGCCGAAGAAGATGAGAGCCTCCTGCTGACGCATCTGCAGTCTTGCTGTATCTTTTTTTGTTCTTCTCAATATCGTCACCTTTTTGATTAATAACTTATCAGGCGATTGCGAAACGCTGTGCTTCATGGAAATTGTGTGAACATTCAAACGGCT